>CBCTFW010000013.1:0-58254 GCA_965146285.1 uncultured Collinsella sp. | reverse complement strand
GGATATCGGACACAGGGGCCGCAAGGGCCCTTACACCAACTTTCTCGACACTACCTTAAACCAAAGATTGTCCCTTTTGACTAGTCGTTTAAGAACGTTCCCAATGACTAAGTTGCAGGTGGTTGCGGTTGTGTTACACTAACGCTGCGTATATGACGCAAATATCTCGATACAGATCAATGATGTCCGTCGGTATTTGACGGAGCTAGACTGTTTAGCCGCCCTGAAGGTTTATGCAGGGAGCATGTGATCACAGGGCTTGAAAAGAAAGTTGAGCAAACACTGTGTCTGATCAACAACAAGAAAACGAAATAACGACGACGCAAGCCGCTCCCGCTGCACCGGTTGCGTCGGACCAGGTCGCGGCGCCCGCGCAAACCTCGGCTCCTGAGACGCCTAAGGCTGCTTCGACGCCTACGCCTGCAACGGCTGAGAAGGCCGTGCCTGCAACTGGTGAGGAGGCTGCTCCGGCAAAGCCCAAGCGCACGCGCCGCACGGCCAAGCCTGCCACTGACGGCGAGGAGGTCACCAAGCCCAAGCGCCGTACCACGCGCACGACGCGCGCCAAGCGCACCGTTGCAGCTGACTCCTCGGCGCCGATTTCCGATGAGGTCGCGCAGGCACGTGCGTTGGCGCAGATTAGCGAGGCTCAGGTGGTGCGTGCCCGCCGTCGTGCTGCCGAGCGCGAGGCCGCGGCTCTGACCGAGCTTGCAGCTCCGTCCGTGCCCGAGACGCCTGCCGACACTGATACCTCTGTCGCCGACCAGCCAACCGAGAAGCCGGTACCGCGCACACGCCGTCGCACGGCTGCTAAGGCCGAGCAGGTTGCTGAACAGGTAACCCCCGAGCTCACCGAGGCTTCGGTTCGTTCCGCGGCAGGGGAGGGCGCATCGCCTGCTGAGTCCGCTGCGCCTGTCGAGGCCAGCGAAGTTCCCGTTGTCGATCCGGCTTTGCGCCCGCACCGTCGCGGTCGCAAGCCCAAGGCCTTCGTCGAGGCAGAGAAGGCCGCAGCCGCAGCTGCAGCCGCTCGGGATGCTGCGGCGACCGCCGAGTCTGCAACCGCTGCCGATGCACCCGTCCAGGATGCTACGACTTCCGAGGCCGCTCCCGCCGATGTCGAGCCCGCCGACGTCCGTCCTGGTCGCAGCCATCGTACTGCTGCTAAGCGCACGTCCAAGGCCAAGGCTGCCAAGAAGGGTGCGTCCGAGGATTCCGCCGAGACGACCGCCGATGCATCGATTGATGCCGCCGAGCCCCAAGACGTCGAACAGTCTGCGTCCGAGAAGCCCAAGCGCGGTCGTAAGAAGTCCGCTAAGGCCAAGGCGTCCGAGCAGCAGGCTGATGTCGAAGCACAGGTCGATTCCGGCGCCGAGGCCAATGGCGCCGCGCCCGCCGAGGCCGAAGACGGCGCTCGCCCCAACCGTCGCCAGCACAAGCGTAACGACGAGCGCAACGAGCGCAAGGACGAGCGCAACAACGACCGTCGCAACCGCCAGCGCGATCGCAAACAGCGCAACAAGGAGCGCAACGCCGCCCCCACCGAGCCCACGCTTTCGCGTGAGGAGCTCGCTGCCATGAAGGTCGCCGAACTGCGCGAGAAGGCCAAGGAGTTCGAGATCGAGACGACCGGCAAGAAGAAAGCCGAGCTCGTCGAGGAGATCTACGTCACCGCCGCGAGGGCCGAGGGCTTCCGCGACATCAAGGGCATCCTGCAGATTCGTCCGGACAGCTCCGGTATCATCCATGCCCACGGTTACATGAAGTCCAACGACGACGCCTTCGTCCCCGCCTACCTCATCCGCTCCGCGCGTCTGCGCACGGGCGACGTCATCGAGGGCTCGCTTCGTCCTTCGCGCGGCGGCGACAAGCGCGCCGGCCTCGCCAAAATCACGACCGTCAACGGTCTGGACCCCGAGCAGATTCGCAACCGTCCCAAGTTCGGCGACCTTACCCCGGTCTATCCCAACGAGCCGCTGCGCATGGAGCACGGCAAGGACTCCATTACCGGTCGCGCCATCGACATCGTGTCGCCGATCGGCAAGGGTCAGCGTGGCCTGATCGTGTCCCCGCCCAAGGCCGGCAAGACCACAATCCTCAAGAAGATCTGCCAGTCTATCTCGATTAACAACCCCGAGGTGCACCTCATCTGCCTGCTCGTCGACGAGCGCCCCGAAGAGGTTACCGATATGCAGCGTTCCATCAAGGGCGAGGTTGTGGCGTCGACCTTCGATATGCCCGCCGACAACCACACTCGCGTGGCAGAACTCGTCATCGAGCGCGCCAAGCGCATCGTGGAGCTGGGCGGCGATGTCGTGGTGGTGCTCGACTCCATCACGCGTCTTGCCCGCGCCTACAACTTGGCGGCGCCCGCCTCAGGCCGCATCCTTTCGGGCGGCGTCGATTCGGCGGCCCTGTATCCGCCCAAGCGCTTCCTGGGCGCAGCCCGTAATATCGAGAACGGTGGCTCGCTCACCATCCTGGCCTCTGCCCTCATCGACACCGGTTCCAAAATGGACGAGGTCATCTTTGAGGAGTTTAAGGGCACCGGCAACATGGAGCTTAAGCTCGACCGCGACCTGGCTGACCGCCGCATCTTCCCGGCTATCGACCCCGTTGCCTCCGGTACGCGCAACGAGGACCTGTTGGTCGACGAGCAGATGCGTCCGTTTGTCTTCGGCCTGCGTCGCATTCTTGCCGGCATGAACAACACCGAGCGCGCCGCCGCGTCGTTTATCAAGGGTCTTAAGGGCACCAACACCAACCAGGAGTTCCTGGTGCGTTCGGCCAAAAAGCACAGCGACTACGAGCAGACGTTCTAGGTTGTAATCCACACGCAGCGTTAATCATCAATGCGATAAAGGGTCGGGGCTTTGAGCCTCGGCCCTTTTCTATATCGCCGCTTCGCACTTATTTTTGACCATAAGACTTGCAAGCAGCAGGTTTCCCGTTTCAATCCGACATCGTCGCTTGCAATCGACAGGGCGGTTTCGCATAATAGCTTTTAAGCTTCGCGACGGAAAACGCAGATGAAACGAACCATATACCGTTGCTTTGGGGCATAGCCCCGCTTCATCTTCTCTCGCGCAGCCAACTGAATGATGCGATTTGGGTGCTGGAAGATGGGGAGAGCTCATGGCTTCTTCTGATGCAACACAACGAGCAGTCCTTGCCGGACTTTCGTGCGGGATCGGCCTTGCCGCTCCCGTGGTTATGTATGCCGCGACGCTGCCGTTTTCGTCGGTGAACGAGACGGTCGTGGCGGGTGCGGTTCCCTTCGCCGTGGGTGCGGTGGCGGGCGTGGGTATCTATGCCGCCTCGCTGGGTATCTCCGAGTACCGTGCGCAGCGTGAAGAGCGTCTGTTCCAGCCCGATGCCATGGGCGGTGCCGCCAATCTCAATCAGCATCAAAGCGAGTTCAAGACCGCCTCGAATCCAGCCCAGCAGCAGGATGCGACTCCTTACGCTGCGACTTCTGCTTCTCAGGCTCAGGCGGAGCAGTCTACCTCGGCATTCCTTTCCGGCCTGACTGGTGCGTTCCAGCGCCGTCATGCCGATGATGGTGTCCCTACCATCGCTCGAGCCGCAGATGCTATGGACGAGGACGAGGCTTGGTCCATGATCGACAGTATGCTCGACGACGATTCGCCGGTGAGCTGCGACCCTGCACACTCGCGCGACGTCTATCAAGTCGCCATCGATGAGCTCACCAACGGCGGGCAGACCGGCTCCTTCAATCGCGACGACATCGCCGCCGCGGCACGCGCCGTGTCTGGCTCCCAGGCCGCTCCTGCGGGCAGCACGGCGGCTTTCGTGGCACTCGTCGCCAACGCGGCAGCCAATAACGCCTACAGCGCCACCTCGGCGGACGCGAACGCTTCTGCCGACAATTCGTACGTTGATGAAGCCATGACTGCGGACGAGGAGGCCGTTGCCGCCCGCCGTGCCGCCGAAAGCTCGTTGTGGGGCGCTCCTGCCCAGCAGCAGGCGGCTGAGGCTGCGCCGTACAATGCAAACCTCGCCAGCATGCCTATCATCTCCGGTGCCGCGGACATCGATCTCGATGACCTCGATGAGCCTGCAGCCATCACCGCATCGATTGATGCCCAAGATCGCATCGACACCGGCGACCTTCCGGACGCCTCGCTCGAGGTCGATGTCCCCATGGCCGATTACTCGGGCCACGAGGACATGTGGGCCGCCGCCACCGCGATTCTGGATGAGATTGACGAGACCGCTCCTGTTGCTGTGTCCGCTCCCGTCACTGCCCCTCAGCCTGCTGCCCCCGCCTATGTCGGCCGTCACAGCGCTGTGTTCCCCGAGGATACCGCCCGTATCTCGCGCGAGAGCATCGAGCGGGCCGAGGCTATTGCCGCCGGCATTATGGAAAACCGTCGTCACGAGCGCGTCAATCAGATCCTCGAGGAAGAGATCGAGCGCCTGCAGTCCTCTACCGCCAAGCGTACGGGCCGTGCTTATCTGAGCGTTATCGAGGGCGGTACCGCCAGCTTCGCGCCGCTCCGCGCGGAGGCATAACTTCTGCATGGTTAAGATCAATCGAAAATGGGCGGTTGTAACCTGCCTGATGGCGCTCTTGATCTGGGGCAATTCGCTGGTTCCCGGCTCGGGGTCGGGCTCGCTGAGCCTAACGGTCATGGAAGCTATCCGCGGTTTCCTGCACGGCGTGGGACTTCCATATGAATGGGTGACCAACTTTGTTATTCGCAAGTGCGCGCATTTTACCGAGTATATGGTGCTCGGCATCCTGGCAACGCACGCCTTTGATTTTGAGGGCCGGCGCACCTTTGACGTGCTGCTGCCCACGGCGGTGTTCCTGCTGCTGATTCCTTCGATCGACGAGACGATTCAGCTCTTTGTGCCGGGACGCGCCGGCATGATCACCGATGTGATGATCGACTGCTGTGGAGCGGCAACGGGCGTTGTGCTCCGATATATCTTACGGTCGCTGATGTGCGCCAAAAAGGCCGCCTAGGACGTATGTTTGGTCCTAGGCGGCCTTTTTTATTTGAGGGCTTATATGAGGCGTGGTGGCGTCGTTCCGTAGGTCGGATTTGTCGGGCGCGCCACGCCCTGTGGGTGCGTCTGCTACTGAAGCGCCTGTGCGCCCAGGGCCAGGCAGCCCATAATGCCCTGCTTGCCCTCGAGGCTGTTGTTGACGATGTAGCTATTGATATCGTTGACCTCGGGCGTGACGATATAGCCGTTGAGCATCTCGGCACACTTTTTGCGTGCGAGCGGCACGATGGGAGTGTGGTCGGCCACGCCGCCGCCGATGATGATCTTTTGCGGCGCGTAGCACAGCGTGTAGGTCATGAGCGCCTGTGCCAGATAGCCTGCGAGCAGGTCCATGGCCTCCGGGTCATCGGCCATGTCTCCGGCGCTCTTGCCATCCCAGCGCTTTTTAACGCCGGGGCCGGCGATGAGGCCCTCGAGGCAGTTGTCGTGGAAGGGGCAGGCGCTATGCTCGCCGATGGTGTCGCGCGGGTCGCGCGTGACCAGGATGTGGCCGGCCTCGGGGTGCATCATGCCGTGCACGAGCTTACCGCCCGAGAGCACGCCGGCGCCCACGCCGGTACCGATGGTCAGGTAGACCACGTCCGTGAGGCCCTGGGCGCAACCAAAGGTGACCTCGCCCAGGCAGGCGACGTTGACGTCGGTGTCGTAGCCGCAGGGGATATTGAGCTCGTTTTGGATAGTGCCCAGCAGGTCAAAGTAGCGCCATGCCGTTTTGGGCGTCTCCAGGATCTTGCCGTATTGGGGCGAAGCGGGGTTGACTGCGGTGGGGCCAAAGGCGCCGATGCCCAGCGCGGCGATGCCCTTGTCGGCAAACCATGCATTGACGGCCTCAACGGTCTCCTGCGGGGTCGTGGTCGCGATCTGCTCACGCTCCAGGACCGTACCGTCTGCATAGCCCGTGGCGCAGACCATCTTGGTGCCGCCGGCCTCGAGCGCTCCGATAAGCTGCTGTTCTGCCATAGTATTCCTCTCTCTGGGACGAGTTGCTCCGTGACTAAAGTATAGGGCTCTAAACCATTTAAGAAAGCGCTATAAAAAGAAGCCTCGCAACGTGGCGGGCGGTGCGGGGCTTCTTTGGTTGCTTTAGTTGCCGGGCCGTCCTTACCCGCGCGGCTTGATTTTATCACGTAGCGACTTGAGGTTCTCCAGTGCCGCGTTAAGCGTCTCGTCCCGCTTGGCAAAGTGGAAACGAATCAGATGGTTGACGGGCTCGCGGAAGAAGCTCGAGCCGGGCACGGCGCCCACGCCCACCTTTGAGGCCAGGTCCTCGCAGAATTCGAGGTCGCTGTCATAGCCAAACTCAGAGATGTCCATCATGACGTAGTAGGCGCCCTGCGGCACGTTATGCTCAAGACCGATGCTATCGAGCCCCTGGCAGAACAGGTCGCGTTTGGCGGTGTAGAGGTCGAGGACCTCATCGTAATAGCTGTCGTCGAAGTTGAGGGCGGTAACGACGGCTTCCTGCAGGGGAGCGGCGGCGCCCACGGTGAGGAAGTCGTGGACCTTCTTGATGCGCTCGGTGATCTGGGCCGGGGCAATGGTGTAGCCCAGGCGCCAACCGGTGATGGAGTAGGTCTTAGACAGCGAGCTGCAGCTGATGGTGCGCTCGAACATGCCAGGCAGCGTGGCCATGTAGACGTGCTCATGGGGTGCGTAGACGATGTGCTCGTATACTTCGTCGGTGATGCAGTAGGCGTCGTACTTTTTGCAGAGGTCGGCGATAAAGGTGAGTTCCTCGCGCGTAAAGACCTTGCCGCAGGGGTTGGAAGGGTTGCACAGGACGATGGCCTTGGGGTCGTTGTCTCGGAAGGCCGCCTCGAGGACCTCGCGATCGAAGTCGAACGCAGGCGGGTTGAGCGGCACGTAGATGGGCTCGGCACCCGAAAGGATCGTGTCGGCGCCGTAGTTCTCATAGAACGGCGAGAAGATGACGACCTTGTCGCCGGGGTTCGTGACCGTCATCATGGCGGCCATCATGGCCTCGGTAGAGCCGCAGGTGACTACGATATTCTCGTTGGGGTTTACCGGCATGCCCATAAAATGTTCCTGCTTGGCGGCAAGCGCCTCACGCATGGCCTGGGAGCCCCAGGTGATGGAGTACTGGTGGTAAAGCGGCTTGGGGTCGGTGGCGATGGTGCTGAGGCTATCGAGCAGCTGCGCTGGGGGATCGAAGTCAGGGAAGCCCTGCGACAGGTTGACGGCGCCATACTTGTTGGAGATGCGCGTCATACGGCGGATGACGGAATCGGTAAACGTTGCCGTACGGTTGGAGAGTTCTTTCATGCCGGTCCTTTCGAGCATTTGCAGTGGGGCAAGTTTACTCCTATGAAACCGGTGGGATTTGCTCGAAATGGTCTCGAAAAACTCTTTTCAAAATTCTTGAAAATTGGGGCTTGCATCGCATGGCGTTCCTTGCAATAATAGTCGAGCGCGAAGCGCACAGGACATGGTGGGTGTAGCTCAGTTGGCTAGAGCGACGGGTTGTGGTCCCGTAGGTCGAGGGTTCGAGTCCCTTTACCCACCCCAGTTCTTGCTTCGTGTTGATATCGGGTCGTTAGCTCAGTTGGTAGAGCAGGGGACTCTTAATCCCAAGGTCCAGGGTTCGAACCCCTGACGGCCCACCACACGATATCTCCTCTAAAGTCCGCCACAACGGACTTTAGCTTTGGGTCGTTAGCTCAGTTGGTAGAGCAGGGGACTCTTAATCCCAAGGTCCAGGGTTCGACCCCCTGACGGCCCACCAAAGCATGTTAAGACGGTCAGCAAAAGTTGACCGTCTTTTTTGTTGACCTCGCATGGGGTCGAACCCGTCGGGGCGCGGAGCTGAGGAAATGCGTAAGCATTTGCCAGCGCAGCGCGCAAGGCGCAAAGCGCCGCAGCGGCCGCCTGCAAAGCAGGCTGACCCCCTGACGGCCCACCAAAGCATGTTAAGACGGTCAGCGAAAGTTGGCCGTCTTTTTTGTTGACCTCGCATTGGGTCGAACCCGAAAGGGCACAGACGCTTTACAAGTCGAGCCTGCCCTGGGGGTCGGTGAATCCGTCTGTGCCCTCCTTGAGCTTTTTCTCGTCTGCTTTCACGCGACGTTCGAGCTTCTTTGTATCCTCGGCAGGCGGTAGATTCTCGGGGACAATTCCACGGTCGATGAGGCTGCCACGTACGCTTGTGTTGTTCTCGACGTGCTCCTGCTTGATCTGGTCCAGACCGTACAGGTCGTGTTCCTCGGCGTTGAAGGCCGTCATCGAGTTCGTGAGGTCCTTTGCTTTGATGAGGACATCGGCTAATCTGTCCGCCAATGCCGCGCTCTTGGGTACGCCGAGCTGCTGCTTCATTTCCGCCGTGCTTCTGCCGCCGAATAACGCTTCATCGCCCTTCGACTTGATGATCGCGAATCCTTTGGAGTCCACGCCGCGTTTGAACGCAATACCTGAGAGCTGTTTCTCTGAATCGGATAGCGAGTGGCGCGCCTGCAAGCGCTGAATCTCTGCGAAGCGCTGTTCTATGAGCTCTTGGCGGCGCGTCTGCACGGCAAAGTATGCCTGGGCGAGCGCGATCTCTGGCTTGTTTGAATCTCCGTTCTGGGCGATTAAATAGCATGCATAGCGAGTTAGTTTGTAGTCTTTAACCGCGCGAGCGGCGACACCGGCAGTTACCATTTTCGTGGTATCACGAAAATGGGAATCAACTGGAGTTTTGTTTGTTTCGCACGAGACTTTTGCCCTCTTAACAACTTCGGCGAAGTTCTCCCATCGAGTGTACCCCATGGGTTCCATTAAATCGCGTGCGAGCCAATACTCAACGCCGTCTTCCACATTGGCGTAGCTATCAAGTTTGGCACGCCACTTCTCGATATCACTACTGTCCATATCTCCTCCTCGCTGGTCTATTGTCTGTGCGGGCTTTGCCCGCTCTGTATTCAGAATAAGGATACGCTGCCGTGCGGACACGAATGGGCCCCGTGCCACCTCGAGCTCACGGGGCCCATAGATATCGATTAGTTGTGTTCTGCTTTAGATGGGTGTCCAGTTTAGTCTGCTCGATAGTGCGAACCTAAGCTTTCAGTTCGCTTGCGCATGGCTTTGACTATTTCCTGTGCTAGTCGAATCTGCGATTGCAGGCGGGCGAGGGCTGCGACTTCGCTGTCCTGGGCTTTCTGTGTGCTCAAGGTCGTTGCCTCCGTCTTTAAGCCCTCAAGCTCGTGTAGTGCCTCGGATAGGCCTGTTTCGGTCCTGTTGATCATGCAAAAGGTGCTCATCGTGTGCCTGAGGCTGTGTGTCAGGCGTTCGGCATCTGTTGTGGCAATGCCGTACTGGGGGAGGGTGATATCCGCCTTCAGGGCCGCCTCAGGCTCTTTCTGCGCTGTGAGGGCTGCCGATGTGCCCGCGATACGTCCGAATACGATGCCGTTGGCGCTTGACAAGCCACCAATGCGGTCGGCGCCGTGCATGCCGCCTGTCGCCTCGCCGCAAGCGTAGAGGCCCTCAACGCCCGTGCACGCGGTCTTATCGATCTTGATGCCGCCATTAGCGGCGTGAGCATACATCGCCACACGCATCTCGTCGCTCGGCGCGATGCCATGCTCGTCTTGCAGCCAGGTAGCAAAGGTCTGCACAAACTCTGGGACATCCTCGCGAGGGAAGTCGTAGTGGAGCGCCAGGCCTTCAGCACCCGCTTGATCGATGACAAGGTCGATGGCGCGGGAGACCAAGCGCGACGTGAAGGGGCCATATCCGGATCGCTGCTCAAGCAGATCGTCCAGCTTTTCGTCAGCAATATCGACCGGTTGGTCAAATGTGACGTAGCGCCAGGTCTTCTCGTTAAAGACAAGGTTGCGCTTGGGCTCGATGAAGCCGGGCATCATTTGCATGAACTCTATATTAGTAAGCGATGCGCCGTGCGCCAGTGCGATGGCCTGCGAGGAGCTGAGCACATCAGCCGACGTAAGGCTGCGCTCGAACAGGCCGCCTGTGCCACCGGCTGCGATGATCGTGGCTTTGGTGGCAAAGGGCACGATTCGATCTTCGGTGAGGTTGTAGAGCACGGTTCCGGTGATTCTGCCGTTCGTGTCCTCAATAAGGTCGATAAGCTCATGGCGGGGGAGCAGGCGAATGCCGAGCGACTCGATCCAGGTCGTCAGAGCGTCCTCAAGGGGCTTGCGGGTGAGACCACGCCACATGCGCGTCTTGTGATCAAAGCAGGGGATAAATTGCTTTTGTTGAGCACTCTCAGCGTTTTGCGGACGCTTGAGTTCAACGCCCAGGTCTTGCTCGAGCCATTCAATTGCTTGGGGAATGCCGTGCACAAATGTCTGGACAAGTTCGAGGTCGGCGACACCGCCGCCGACGGTCTGAATGGTGTCGATGAGGTCCTGTTCATCGTCTTCGTTAATTGGTCCGATAAGCCCCAGGCCCCAGGTTCCGGGGAAGAAGCTCGATCCACTCATAATCTTGCCGGCGCTTGCCACAGTGACGGCTGCACCTGTACATGCCGCTTCGATGGCGGCGCAAAGGCCCGCAATGCCAGATCCAATTACCAGTACATCAGTCGATTCCATCGGATTCCTTTCTCGTCCGGCGCATTGTCGCACGGGTGATCGGCAATGGGGCCGCAAAGACCCGGCAAATCGGTAAAGGGCAAATATGGCAGGTGGGCGTCATGGACGCTCTGACGCTCCATCTCATCACATCTTGTATTTCGCCCCAACTGATATATCGGCATTAGCTACCCTGCGACAGCGCAAACAAAAAGAGCCGCTACCCGGGTGGGTAGCGGCTCCAAAGCTCAACTATATGAGCATCGCGCGGGCGCGATTAGGCCTTGAGGGCCTCCTCGACGGCGACAGCGCAGGCGACGGTGGCACCGACCATGGGGTTGTTGCCCATGCCGATGAGACCCATCATGTCAACGTGCGCAGGCACGGAGGAAGAACCGGCGAACTGGGCGTCGGAGTGCATGCGGCCCATGGTGTCGGTCATGCCGTAAGAGGCAGGGCCGGCGCCCATGTTGTCCGGGTGCAGGGTACGGCCAGTGCCGCCACCAGAAGCGACGGAGAAGTACTTCTTGCCAGCCTCGAGGCGCTCCTTCTTGTAGGTGCCAGCGACGGGGTGCTGGAAGCGCGTGGGGTTGGTGGAGTTACCGGTGATCGAGATGTCGACGTTCTCGTGCCACATGATGGCAACGCCCTCGCGGACGTCGTCGGCGCCGTAGCAGTTGACGGCGGCGCGGGGACCATCGGAGTAGGGGATGGTCTCGACGACCTTGAGCTCGCCCGTGAAGTAGTCGAACTGGGTCTTCACGTAGGTGAAGCCGTTGATGCGGGCGATGATCTGAGCAGCGTCCTTGCCCAGACCGTTGAGGATGACGCGCAGCGGCTTCTTGCGAGCCTTGTTGGCGTTCAGAGCCAGGCCGATAGCACCCTCAGCGGCAGCGAAGGACTCGTGACCGGCCAGGAAGGCGAAGCACTCGGTGTCGTCGGAGAGCAGCATAGCGCCCAGGTTGCCGTGGCCCAGACCGACCTTGCGGTCCTCGGCGACGGAGCCGGGAACGGTGAAGGCCTGGATGCCCTCGCCGATGATGGCGGCAGCCTCAGAAGCGGACTTAGCGCCACGCTTGACAGCGAGAGCGCAACCGAGGGTGTAGGCCCACTCGGCGTTCTGGAAGGCGATGGACTGGGTGTTGTTGACGATCTCACGCGGGTTGAAGCCCTTGTCGGTGCAGATCTGCAGAGCTTCCTCGAGGGAGGCGATGCCGTTGTCGGCGAGGCACTTGTTGATCTTGTCAGCGCGGCGCTCGTAACCTTCGAACGTAACAGTCATAGTTATTTCCCTCCCTTTCTACTCGTGAACCGGGAACACGCTGGCGACGGAGTGAGTCTCCTCGTCGGTGCGCGGGTCGATGTACTTGGCAGCGTTTTCCCACTGACCATAGTGGCCCATAGCGCCAGCGATGGCCTCCTCGGGGGTCTTGCCGGCCTTGACGGCGTCGGTGAACTTGCCGAGGTTCAGGAACTCGAATGCGATGATCTCGTTCTTGTCGTTGAGAGCCATGCGGGTGACGTAGCCCTGAGCGAGCTCGAGGTAACGAGCGCCCTTGGCCTTGGTGCCGAACATGGTGCCGACCTGAGAGCGAAGGCCCTTGCCGAGGTCGTCGAGGGAGGCGCCCACGGGCAGGCCGCCCTCGGAGAACGCGGTCTGGCTGCGGCCGTAAACGATCTGCAGGAAGATCTCGCGCATAGCAACGTTGATGGCGTCGCAGACGAGGTCGGTGTTGAGGGCCTCGAGGATGGTCTTACCGGGAAGGATCTCGGAAGCCATGGCGGCAGAGTGGGTCATGCCCGAGCAGCCGATGGTCTCAACGAGGGCCTCCTCGATGATGCCGTCCTTGACGTTCAGCGTGAGCTTGCAGGCGCCCTGCTGAGGTGCGCACCAACCCACACCGTGCGTAAGACCGGAGATGTCGGAAATCTCCTTAGCCTGGACCCACTTGCCCTCCTCGGGGATGGGTGCGGGGCCGTGGTATGCACCCTTGGCAACGGGGCACATGTTCTCCACTTCCTGTGAGTACTGCATGCCTCTCCTCTCTATCGTGTTGGCGTCCCGTCTGGGGGTCGTGGCTGGCGATTGCCGGGCGACCCTTCGAAAGGGACATGACATGCAGCCCCTATAATACCGCGAAATGCACGGAATATTCGGCGAACGGCTCAGTTTTCGTAGCGAGAAGTCCGGAAGTTTTAATTGAAACGGTTTAACTCTATGTTCTGTGGTCGCGAACTTCCGTAGAGGGGGTCCGTCTTGGGCAAGCTATTGGTCAGCTCTTGTAAGCATTGCGGGGGTTGACCTGTTGCAACGGTGCCGTTCGCCGCCTGATTACTGCCTTTGGCCGCGCGAGTGTATTGTTTTGCGTGAATGTTTTGATGGCACGCTTCAATCGTGCTGTATTGGATGGCAAGCAGATCCCGGCGAAGGGAGCGCCATGCAGCGCGTTTGGAGAACGGTTACCGGCTTTTACCATGTCTGTGCCCGCGGTACGGGCAAGCGGCTCATCTTTGAGGGCGATGACGACCGGTGGGAGTTTTTGGAGCTGATGCGCGAGTGCTGCCGCGAGGAGGGTGTGACGGTTATCGCCTGGTGCCTTATGGGCAATCACGTGCATTTGGTGCTTGCAGATTACGAGGACAGGATGAGCGCGGCGATGCACCGGCTGCTTTTGACGTACGCGCGGCGGTTCAATAAGCGCATGGGGCGCACAGGTCATCTGTTCCAGAACCGTTTTGACCGGCGTTCGCTCGATACCGATTGGCAGGTGATGGAGGCTATTCGCTCCGTACACGCCGATCCGCAGGAGGTGGGCGTTAGCCTAATCGAGCGTTATCCCTGGAGCAGCTTTGCGGAACATCTGCGCTCTTACGACTGTGATGCGGCAGATGCCACGAGGGGATTTTGCGATCCTTCTTGCGTGATTGAACTTTTTGGTTCTGCCGAGGGCTTTATTGCCTATTCGCTTTCGACGCCCGACGGTAGCGAGCCGGCGCTGTGCGATATGAAAGAGACAGAGTGGGAACGCCACGCCTTTGCCGGCAAGTTGGCGAAGAGTCTCGGGGTTCCGCTCAACGGGGTTAAAACTGCACCGCCGGCGCAGCGCGATACTGTTATTGTTGGATTGAACAATGCCGGCTTTACGGTGCGCCAGATTGAGCGGTATACCGGGATTGGCAAAAGTAGCGTCTCTCGTATTGTGCGTGCTTATGCGCGGGTGAAGGCACAGGCTGAGCTCTCGGAATAGAAAATGGCCGAACCACTCTTGTCAAGCGATTCGGCCAACAAAAATCTTAAGATTTGGGACAAGTACTACTGATTACTTTGCCCCTCGAGCATGCCGTCGAGGGTGCGCCAGGCGAGCTCGGCGCATTTGACGCGGGCGGGCATGTGCGAGATGTCTTGGAGCTGGGCGGCTTCGTCCAGGTCTTCCAGGTCTTCCTCGGAGAGCTGCTCGCCGCGGATCATGGCGAGGAAAAGCTCCGCCAGACGACGAGCCTCCTCGACCGTCTCGCCGGTGATGAGGTCAGCCATGATGTCGGCGCTGGCCTGACTGATGGCGCAGCCGTGGCCGGTAAAGGAGGCCTCCTCGATCACGCCGTTCTCGACGCGCAGCTGCAAGGTGAGCTCGTCGCCGCAGCTGGGGTTGATGCCGTCGTGCTCGTGTGTGGGAGCATCCATCTCGTACTTATAGTCGGGGTGCGAGTTGTGCTCCATAAATGTGGTGGAGGTGTACAGATTACCCATTGAACGTGCTCCAAACGTGATGCAGGCCGGCGATGAACTTGTCGATATCGGCCTTGTCGTTGTAGAAGGCCACGCTGGCGCGGCAGCAAGCAAGGTTCTCGACACCCAGCCAGGTAAGCAGCGGCTGCGCGCAGTGGTGGCCGGCGCGGATGCAGACGCCGTCCATGTCCATGATGCTCGCGACGTCGTGCGGGTGGATGCCCTTGACGTTAAAGCTCACGACGCCGTGGTGGTTATCCCAATAGATGGAGCCGATGATCTGGACAAAGTCGAGCTGCATGAGTTCGCCCATCAGGTAGTGGACGAGTGCCTGCTCGCGGGCCTGGATGTTCTCGTAACCCACCGTGTTGACCAGGTAGTCGAGTGCCGCACCCGTGGCGAAGATGCCGGCGGCGTCCTGCGTGCCGGCCTCGAATTTCTCGGGGACGGGCGCCCAGACGGCGTCCTGCTCGGTGACCGAATCGATCATTTCGCCGCCGGTGAGCATGGGCGGCATGGCGTTGAGCAGGTCCATCTTGCCCCACAGCACGCCGATGCCCATGGGGCCCATGGCCTTGTGCGCGCTAAAGGCAAAGAAGTCGGCGCCCAGGTCGGCCACATCGACCGGCATGTGCGGCAGCGACTGCGCGCCGTCGACGACCAGATAGCCGCCGTACTTGTGCACGAGCTTGCCGAGGTTCTTGACCGGGTTCTCGACGCCCAGCACGTTGGAGACCTGTCCCACGGCCAGGATCTTGGTCTTGGGACCCACCTTGGCAAGAACCTCCTCGGTGGTGAGCTGGCCGGTCTTGGTGGGGTAGAGGTAGACGAGCTTGGCGCCGGTCTCGCGGCAGACCTGCTGCCATGGGATCAGGTTGGAGTGGTGCTCCATGATGGTGATGACGACCTCGTCATCGGGCTCGAGCACCGTGGGTGCAAAGCTCTTGGCGACCAGGTTGAGCGACTCGCTCGTGTTGCGGGTGAAGACGATTTCGTTGGCCTGGGAAGCGCCGATGAGGTCGGCGATCTGCTGGCGCACCTTCGCGATAGCGTCGGTGGCCTCGACGGACAGCGAGTACAGGCCGCGCAGGGGGTTGGCGTTCATACGCTGATAGAAGTCGCGCTCGGCGTCAAGCACACAGGCAGGGCGCTGCGCGGTGGCGGCGCTATCGAGGAAGGCGATCTCGGGGTGCTGCTGGAACAGAGGGAACTGCGCCTTGTAGGGGTTGGTCTCGATGTCTACGGTGGGCCAGCCGCGCGAAGCCTCGTCGCTGGCGTCGAGCTCCATGGGCTCGGGGGCAGTACAGGTGTCGCATTTAACGTGCTCGGTGTCGATCATGCGAGCTCCTCTTCAAAGTTGTCGATCAGGTTGTTGCCCAGGCGGACGACGGCTGCGCGGGTGCGCTCGTCGGTGGCGGAAAGCGCGGCGTCCTCCAGCTTGGCGCGGATGAACAGGTCCTCGGCTGCGTTTTGGTCAAGGCCGCGGCAGGCGAGGTAGAACAGCTGCTCGTCGCGGACGTGACCGATGGTGGCACCGTGGTTGCCGGCGACGTCGTCCTCGTCGCACAGGATGACGGGAACGGTCTTGTTGTCGACGCCCTTGTTGGCGAGCAGTACGGTCTCGCGTTCGGTGCCGGTTGCGCCCTTACAGCCATGCACGAGGTCGATGGTGCCGCGGTAGACCTTCTTGGACGTGCCGGTCAGCACACCGTTGGCGTCGATCTCGCACTCGGTCTTGCGACCGCGGTGGCGTAGCTCGTAGTTAAAGTCGCGCACCTGCTCGCGGGCGCCCAGGTAATCGGTATCGATGGTCACCTTGGCGGTATCGCCAAGCAGGTCGCCGGCAAGTCCGGTGGCGCTGGCGCCGGCACCCAGGACAGTGTGCTGCACGTTGACGCGCGCGCCCTCGTCCAGGAACAGGCCAGTATCGTCGAGCGCGATCCAGCTGTCGTCGAGCGCCTGCGTGCAGGTTACGTTGACGGTGGCGTACTCGTGGGTACACACACGCAGCGCGGAACCCACGACACCCTCGCCGGCAACGGGGGAGTCAAGGGCAATAAGCAGATCGAGCGTCGACTGGGGACGGGCGACGACGTCGATGGCGGCGATGGTCGCGGCGGCATCGACACCGCTCACGCGCACGGTAACCGTGGCGTGCTTGTATGCGGGCACATCGATGACGATGCGCTTGGTGGCGTGCTCGGCCAAGTAGGCGTAGGCAGCCTCGCCCATGCCGGTCTCGAAGGCCTCTGCAGGGGAGAGCTCCTCCTCGAGCTTGATGGTACCGGCCTGGTAGACGGAGGTGGCGGGCACGTCGAGCTCGGTCTCGGGCGTGATGCGGGCGCGGTCGGCGGCATCGCCGGGGGCGGAGGCGCGACGCTCGGGGAAGCGCTCGGCCATGGCGTCCATGGCAGCGTCGAACGCGTCTGCCACGCCAGTAAACTGCTCGTCCAAGCCCTCGACCTCAACGGCCTCGGTGGGAGCGGCGGCAAGCTCGTTAGAGAGCTCGAGCTTGGTCTGGTTCATCTTCAGCCAGCCCCAAGTCGCCGCAGGCATCGCATTGACCTGCTCAAGGGTGGTAGCAGCGGTGTTCGTGGTCTGTATCATTATCCGATCGCTCCTTCCATCTCGAGCTTGATCAGGTTGTTCATCTCGACGGCGTACTCCAGCGGCAGCTCCTTGGAGACCGGGTTGGCAAAGCCGTTGACGATCATGGTACGGGCTTCTTCCTCCGAGATACCGCGGCTCATCAGGTAGAACACCTTATCGTCGCCGATGCGGCCGATGGTGGCCTCGTGGCCGATGTCGACGTTCTTGGCGCGGATGTCCATGGCCGGAATAGTGTCGGAGCGGCTTTGGTCGTCGAGCATCAGCGACTGGCAGCTCACGGTTGCCTTGGAGCCCTCGGCCTTGGGCGTGGCCACGATAGAGCTGCGGAACGTCTGGATGCCGCCGCTCTTGGAGATGCCCTTGGTCTCGACGGTTGCCGAGGTCTCAGGCGCGTTGAGCACGACCTTGCAGCCGGTGTCGAGGTTCTGCCCGGCGCCGGCAAAGGTGATGCCGGTAAAGCTAGACCGGGCGCGGCGGCCGTTGAGCACGCTCATCGGGTAGAGGTAGCCCACGTGGCTGCCGAAGGAGCCGCTGATCCACTCGATGTCGCCGTCCTCGTCCACGCGCGCACGCTTGGTGTTGAGGTTGTACATGTTCTTGGACCAGTTCTCGATGGTCGAGTAGCGCAGGTGCGCACGCTTGCCCACAAAGAGCTCGACGGCGCCGGCGTGTAGGTTGGCCACGTTGTACTTGGGCGCGGAGCAACCCTCAATGAAGTGCAGGTCGGCATCGTCCTCGACGATGATGAGCGTGTGCTCAAACTGGCCGGCGCCCTTGGCATTAAGGCGGAAGTAGCTCTGCAGCGGGAAGTCCAACTTGGTGCCCTTGGGCACGTAGACAAACGAGCCGCCCGACCACACGGCGCCGTGCAGGGCCGCAAATTTGTGGTCGGTGGGCGGGATGAGCGTCATAAACTTCTCGTGGATGAGCGGCTCCCACTGCGGGTCGTGCAGGGCCTCCTCAATGCCGGAGTAGACGATGCCCATCTTGGACGCCGTGTCCTGCATGTTGTGGTAGACCAGCTCGGAGTCGTACTGCGCGCCGACGCCCGCCAGGTAGCTACGCTCAGCGTCGGGGATACCCAGGCGCTCAAAGGTGTTCTTGATGTCGTCAGGCACCGACTCCCAGTCGTGCTTTTGGTCGGTGTTGGGCTTGACGTAGGTGACGATGTTGTCCATGTCCAGGCCCTCGATGGAGGGGCCCCACGTCGGATCCGGGAAGCGGTTGAAGATCTCGAGGGACTTTAAGCGCAGGTCGAGCATCCACTGCGGCTCGTCCTTTTTGGCGCTGATCTCGCGCACGATGTCGGGCGTGATGCCGGCGTCGAGGCGCTCGAATCCCTCCTCGCCATAGGTGAAGTCGTAGAGGCTGCGATCGATGTCCGCGACCTCGGTGCGGTTCTTGGTCATTGCGTCGCCCCTTTACGCCTGCTGCTCGGCAGCGGCGGCCTCGGCCTGAGCGCGCTGCTCGGCGGCCTCGCGCTCGAAGGTCTCAAAGCCGTTCTTGTCGATCCAGGGGATCAGTGAGGCGTCGTCCTCGCGCACGATGTGGCCCTTGACCATAACGTGGACGCGGTCGACATCCAGGTGCTCCAGGATGCGCGTGTTGTGCGTGATGATGAGCATGGAGCCGTCGCAGCTCTTGCGGTAGGCGTCCATGCCGTGGCTGACGGTGGACAGGGCGTCGACGTCCAGGCCGGAGTCGGTTTCGTCCAGGATGGCGAGTTTGGGCTGCAGCAGCAGAAGCTGGAGCATTTCGACTTTCTTCTTCTCGCCGCCCGAGAAGCCTACGCCCAGCTCGCGGTTGAGGTAGGCGGTATCCATGTTGAGCTCGGCCGCGAGCTCCTTGACGCGACGGCGGAACTCCTTGCCCTTCATTTCCAGACCGGGGCGGCCGGCGATGCTGGCGCGCAAAAAGCTCGACAGCGGCACGCCCGGGATCTCGACCGGGGCCTGGAAACTCAAGAACAGGCCGGCGCGCGAACGCTTGTCGGTGGTGAGCTCGGTGATATCCTGGCCGTCAAAGACGATGCGGCCGTCGTTGACCGTGTAAACGGGGTCGCCCATGACCAGGTGGCCGAGGGTAGACTTGCCGGCGCCGTTGGGACCCATCAACACGTGGGTCTCGCCGGCGGCGACGTTGAGGTTGACGTTGTGGAGGATGGTCTTCTCGTCCACGGAGGCGGTCAGACCTTCGATGGAAAGCAGCGGATTTGCGCTCATGCTGTCCCTCTCTGTATATGGTGTACTCATAGGTGTACTAAACCCTAGGAATCCTCTCGGAATAAAGTTACTATGGGTTCGGCGTTAGTCAAGGGAAAACCCGACTAATCCACTCGACTTTTTAGATGAGGGACATAAAATCAGCTTTGTTTGCCCCGCGTGCATAGGATTTGGGACAAACAAGCCTGGTTTTGTCCCAGTAACGATGGGAGGGTAGGTATGCTCATTTCTTCTAAGGGCCGCTATGCCCTCCGACTGATGATCTATATCGCAGCGCTGGGTGACGCCGAGGGCAAGATCGCCCTGCGCGAGGTCGCCGACCGCGAGCATATCTCGCAAAAGTATCTGGAGCAGCTGGTCCGTCCTCTCATGAAGGCGGGCCTGCTTAAGAGCGTGCGCGGCAAGGGCGGCGGCTACATGATGGCCAAGGACCCGGCCGAGGTGCGTGCTGGCGACATCCTGCGCGCCGTCGAGGGCAGCACGGCTCCGGTGGCGTGCGACGGCATCGACAACAGTTGTGCCCGCAGCGATCTGTGCTCGACCGTCAAGTTTTGGCGTGGTCTGGATGACGTGATCGAAAAGTACGTCGACGGCGTAACGCTGGCCGACTTGGCCGCCGTTCCCGAAATCAACTTTGACATTAAGCTGTAGGTTGAGCGCAATTCCTTAAGATTTCGCGGAGGGTTGTTGCCGTTTACCGAGGGGTTGTTGTGTAACAACGGGTGAGCTGCAATACTTAATTCTATCTTTGCAAACCGCACTTTAACTACACCAATGCAGGGAGGATCTTATGCAGCCCAAGCATTCTGCTATTGTCGCGGGCCTGACGTTGGCGCTTTCGTTTGGCGCCGTTTCCGCGCCGGCACCCGCCGCTGCCGAGGAGCCCACGCCGGGCGTTGCCTCGGATGCCACCGATATCGATAAGGGTCTCTACACCCAGCAGTCCTTCTCGGGCGTGCTGAGGTCGGTCCAGGGCGTTTCGTTTGTCAACGTGACTCCCGAGATGAAGTACTTTACCAAGTACGAGAGCCATGGCAACTACAAACAGGGCTTTTCGTACGGTGACGGCTATAACGCGCTGGGTTATTACCAGTTCGACCGTCGTTGGTCGCTCATTCCGTTTATGAAGCAGGCCTACAACTACAACCCCGAAAAATACAGCATGCTCAAGGATGCGATTGATCGCGGCAGCGAGATTTCCAACGCGAACAATCCCATGTCCGAGAACGGTCAGCTCACCGAGCTGGGCCGTATCGCGCAGGAGGCTTTCCAGGGTGCTTACAACACCGATCCTGTTGAGTTCTCAGCACTTCAAGATGCCTATGCGTACAACTCGTACTATGCGGTGACCGAGGCGTGGCTCAAGAGCGGCCTGGGTATTGATATTTCGGGCCGCGCCGATTGCGTCAAGGGCATAGTGTGGAGCATTACCAACATGTGCGGTACTGGTGGCTGCAGGGACTTTTTCCGCTGGGCGAATCTTTCCAACGATATGTCCGACCGCGAGTTTGCGACGGCGCTCTCCAATAGCGTGGTCAACAATGTCGCCACCAAGTTTTCAAGTCAGCCCCAGTATCATGAGGGTTGGAAGAACCGCTACCGCAACGAGCTGAAGGACTGCTTGGTTTATATCGCCGAGGACGAGGCCGCTGCCGCTGCGACGCCCGTGCAGCCCGAGCCTACGCCGGCGCCCTCGCCGACGCCTGATTCGAATGACGGCTCGAGTGACGATGCCAACGATGACAGGATGGATGCGCCCTCGACCGATGCTGACGGTAATGGCTCTGCTGGTGGCGCTATCAACGACGGTTCCACCTCGAACGGCTCCGATTCGAACGGCTCTGCTGCGGGCGATTCGTCTTCAAGCTCTGCCGGCAATACGGGCAGCGCCGCCTCTGGTTCGACCGACGCTGGTTCCTCTGACTCTTCCACTGGCTCGAGCGATTCTTCCGCCGATACTGGTTCTAGCAATGACTCTAACACTGGCGCCGCTTCTGATTCCGATGCTTCCAAGGACGACTCGAATAAGGCGCCGGACGCTCCCGTTGCTTCGCCGGACAAGAAGCCTTCTTTCTCCGTGCAGCTTGGTTCTACGCTGGGCTCTTCGCTGATGGCTGGTGTCAATAACGGCTCGACCCAGAACAAGGACAACTCTGATCAGGTTTCCACGGAAAAGACCGAGGCCGCAAAGGGCGACTCCAAGGACAAGGCTTCCGAGAAGACCAAATCCGATAAGGGTTCTAGCTCTGAGGCGAAGGACGACAAATCCGCTCAGAAGAAGGACGAGAGCAAGACCGAGGGCGAAAAGAAACAGTCCGAAGACGACGACAAGAGCGGTGCTGACAACCAAGTCCAGGAGCAAAATGACTCCAAAACGGTTACCACTACAACCACCACGACCACCACAACCAAGTCATCTGGCGGCAACATGCCCAAGACGGGCGACCTTATCGTTATGGCGAGCCTTGCCAGTGCAAGCTTGGCCACGCTGGGTGCCACGTCTATTGTGAGTGGCAAGCATAAGCTCGATCAGCAAAAGAAGGCTGCTGGGCAGAACGACTCCGAGGAGTAGTCCCTTTCGGTTGCCCGACAACTAAAGATTCGCAATGGGGGCCGGTGCAGTTGCATCGGGCCCCATTTTGTTGCACAACGATTTGTTATGCCCCCTCAAGGCCTTTGTTCCTACCGTTGCCCGATGCCTTTGCACGGATCCAGCGTTGCACTTGAACTGCTCGCTACAATGGGCTTCGTGCTGCGTTTTAGGGAGTAGTTACGGTGTCTGAACAGGAGTATTGCAACAGTGACGATACTTTTGGCGTACGGCTTGTCAACCATGTCGATGATGCGGTTTTGCCGGTCGGTGTGCATGATTTTGCCGATGCCATTGGTCGTTGCATGCTGGTTGACAAGACCATGTTTATTGCCGATGTGTTGGACTGCGACGCGTCCGTTGTGGTGTGCTGTCGACCCGAGGGTTTTGGCAAGAGCATGAACTTGTCGATGCTCAGGGCTTTTCTGGAGCGTCCAGCGGTCTGTCGCTCTGGTCAGCGTTTGTTTGCCGATGCTCAGATTTGGGATGCGAACGGCGGGCGCTATCGGGATGAGTATGCTTGCTATCCGGTGATATCGCTGGACTTTTCTGGCGCTGGGAGGCGTGGCCCCGCTGTTGCCGGCGTCGTGCGCGATGCCCTTTCGGGCGAGTGCGCTCGCTTGTTGGCGCTCTTGGAGGCTCCGGATTTAGCTCGAGATAAGGTGCGTCACATCGAACGTGTCGCGCGTGGCGTGGCGAGCGCGGACGAGGTTGACTCGGTGCTCGGTGTGCTCATAGAGCTGCTGGAGATTGCCTGCGATGAGCAGGTTGTATTGCTCGTTGATGGGTACGATGCGGCGTGGTCTCGCCGTGCGAGCGCGAGGGACGCTTCCGACGCCGATCCGGCAGAACTACTTGACCGTGCGCTGTTTGACGCCATTGCCGCTGCGCGCGATTCGTTGCGGCTGACGTGTCTGATGGGGGAGTGTCCCGGTCCTGCCGAAGCGGCGCTTTCTTCGCGCGGCTGCTCGTATTGTCTGACGACGCCGCTGTCGGCGTGGTGTGACCGTTGGTTCGGTTTTTCGGATGCCGAGGTCGAGGCTCTTTTGAATCATGCTGGGCGCGAGGAATATCTGAATGATGCGCGTGAATGGCTCGAGGGGTATCGGTTTGGCAGGGCCTATTGCTCGAGTCCAGAGCGTGTGATCGGTTTTCTGGGCCGAGGCTGCACGGCGCCTGTGCGTGCCGATCTGTATGGATATGCCGATTGCCTGAGTAGGGTAGTTGTCGGGTGGAATCTCGACCGCCTTTCGGTCTTGTTTGATTTGCTCGAGGCCCATGGGTGCGCTGAGGCCCCGCTTTGTTTGGGCACTGCAGAGCCAGATGTCTCGCCTGACGATGGCATGTGGACAGCGCTGTATCTGTCCGGTTTTCTCACGACGGATATGACTGAGGAGCCAGAGCATGGCGATCGCTTTCGTGCTTTGCGATTGCCCAATAACGAGCTTCGCCAGGCCTTGCGTCTAGTGATTATTGAGTGGTTTGAGTGCGCTGCAGAAGACATTCGAGACGTTGATGCGTTTCGCGACGGGCTGTGCCATGGGAACGAGGATACCGTGAGGCGGGCGCTAAGCCGCATCTTGGGAGATGCGGGAATCGGTGCGACCGACCCAGATACACCGCTGCCATATCACCTACTCTTGCAAGGACTCTGCTTTGGATTGCCGGGCTATGCCAATCCTGCTTCGAGGCGAAAGTGTGGCGCGGATCGCTGGGACATCCAGGTTTTTCCTACGGGCGCCGTGTTCGACATAGCCGATACGATCGGTATGCTCGATGAACGTCCGCTGATAACGATCAACATGATGTATGACCCCGGTGTGGATGCGCTGGGCCTGGAATTGCTGGCCGTGCAGGCGCTGCTCGACATAGAGCGCGACGGCATCGACGAAATCCGTGTGCCGCGACCCGGCGTTGGTCGCATGCGCTGGGGGTTTGGGTTTGATGGACAGCATGTGGCTACGGTGTACCAGCGGCTTTAAGCGCTGAGGTGTTTCCGGCTTCCGTTACTCGGTGTCCTTCATGGGCGGCATGGGCTTCCAGTTGGGATCCTTGATGATCTTGCGGGCGTCTTTCATGCCACGGCGCAGCGCCGGAATACCGGTCTTAAAGCACTTATCGACCGCAGCCAGGCGAATGAATTCCTTGCAGAAGGTCGCGGCATTGCCCAGGCGGAACAGCATGGGGTGGTAGTCACCGTAGATCTGCATATAGCGAGCGAGGAAGCCTCGGTTGCGCATGATGTAGTAGCGGTTGGTGTCGCTCGTAGAGTTGAGCTGGCGCTTGCCGGCGATATCCCAGTTAGAGACGGCGCGGGCGCGCTTGAGCACCACGTCGGCCACAACGGCGGCGGGGAAGTGCTGGCTGGCCACGTAACCATAGCAGGCATCGTCGCCGTAGATGAAGAATCGCGCATCGGGCAGGCCGATCTTGTCGACCACGCGGCGCGAGAACATGCCGCCCTCAAAGCATAGCTGGTTCATGGCGCGGTAGCCCTCGGGTCCCAGGTCCCACTTGGCGACAGGGTTGGGAATGCCGAGCGAAAGGATGAGTTGGTATTGCCAAAAGAAGGCGCCGCCGTCAAAGTCCAGGCGCGAACCCTGGATGACGTCGTAGCGGTCGGTCCACTTGGCAAGACGCTCGATGCCTTCGGGGATGACGAGCACGTCGTCGTCCATCACCCAGAACCACTGGGCGCCCAGGTCGTAGGCGCATTTAGTGCCGGCGGAGAAGCCGCCCGCACCGCCGCCGTTTTCGAGCTGCGGGGCGTAGATGACACGGTCGGTGCCGCCCTGCGCGTCGGGCTGCTCGGTGTCGATGCCCCACAGGTTGGCCAGGCGCTCGTTGAATGCGGCGCACATGGCCTCGGTCTCGCACGAATTCTCGTTATCGACAATCACGATGCGCCAGGGCGTTGCCGTGAGCTCGGTCATGGAGTCGAACAAGTTGGCCAGGAGTTCCTGGCGCTTGTACGTAACGACGACGATGGCGAGCTTGTCGATGGGGGCGGGAAGGGTTGAAGGCATGGGGCAATATATCCTTTCACGCGCGGCTGGCGATCGCTGCGCGGAAGCTATCGAATACGTCCTTGGGACTGTCTTATTGTAAAGGCTCGGTGCGCTTTGGCGGCAAGCTTTGAATAAAACGCAGGAACCTGCCACGGGTGCAGCGGCTTTAGGGTCTGACGGCAGCGTGTCTATTGCCGCTTGAGCTTGCGAGCGATAAGGCTTCTAGCAGCATCGATGATGAGGAGCGCTAAGGCAAAGACGATGCTAATGACGGTGCCTGTGACGATACATATAGCTGCCGGGCTGTTTTGGCTGATCAGTATGTTTGCGAGCAACGTATTGAAGACGGGACGCCACAGGCTACTGGTGAGCGACTGCATCACATAGAAACCAAGCGTGGCGGTCGATAAGGTGACGATGACACCTGCGGTCCGTGGATTGCCTGAGGCACTGCGCCGGGTCGCCGCAAAGAGCAGAGAGGCGGCAGCGAGGACAAACGAGATCAACGAGGTTGATTTGTAGGAGAGGACTGCCATCGCCGTGAGGTTGCCGGTGAAGGAGAGTGCTCCTTCCAGGATGGTGGCGAGCACCAAAACCGCTGCGAGCGACCGCGTGCCTAAGGCGCCCGCCTTGTCCGAATCCATGGCGCCGGTTACGTCGCGGAGCAGTCCGCCGATCAAAAACGCGACTACGTACGTGGTAGCGCTCATGAGCTTTTGGAGCCAAGAAAACTCGCCGGCGCTTGTCGCACTCATAGCGGCTAAATACCCGTTAACAACAAATGCGAGGATGCCAACGGCGATGACCGTCGTCTTGTAGGTTTTCTGGGGGAGTCGACTCTTAGCCAGTCCAAACCATGGCGCCATGAAGACCGTGGCGGCATAGACCCAGATAAACTCAAGGCCTAGCGTGTACCAGTAGTGCGTATTGAGGGTAACATCGGGAATGGGTGAGACGACCGTGGACCACGCGAGCGCCACGAGGCAATAAAACGCAGTGGGCAAAATGACCTTGCCCAGGCGCTGCGCCGTCCGTTGCATTTGCGACTTCCATGTTGCTCCACCGTCCCAAGCACGCTCGGCCGAAGCGATGAGAAAATAGCCCGAAATCATAAAGAAGACCTCGTTGGCCCAGCAGCCCAGCAAGTTAATAAAACCGAGCACGCCGGAATAGGGGAACATCGCAAGTGGGGCATATTCTACGGCGCCGACACAGGTTGCCTGGAAGGTCCACTGAAAGGTGTGGAACACCGCGATGCCGGCGACCGCGACCAAACGCAGCGCTTCGATGGGTATGTTGCGTGCGGCTTTGGGCTGCATGACGTCCTTTCTTATCGGTTTGCCTCTGCGAGCTCCATAGATTATATAAACGCCCGCTAGCGCGCTGACCCTTTGATACCATGAAACGACAGGTATTTCCTAAGGAGCACATTTGTCTACTAACGCCTCTGGCAGCCCTGTTCTGTCGCTGCTTATTCCCATTTACAATGTTCAGCGCTACCTGCGCGAGTGTCTCGATTCCGCCCTGGCGCAGACTCTCAAGGATATTGAGATCATCTGCATTAACGACGGGTCGACCGACAACTCGCCGGCGATTATCCGCGAGTATATGGAGCGCGATGTGCGCGTCAAGATGATCGACAAGGCCAACAGCGGCTACGGCGACTCGATGAACCACGCCCTGGAGATGGCGCGTGGCAAGTACGTTGGCATCTTGGAGTCCGATGACTTTATGGCGCCCGACGCACTCGAAAAGCTTGTCTCGGCCGCCGATAGCAATAATGCCGACTTTGCGAAGGCGAACTTTGATTTCTACTGGTCTAAACCCGAGGAGCGCCGTTCGCTGCACGAGATGTTTAAGGCCAAGGACTGCGGCAAGCCGGTGCACCCGAGCGATACGACGCAGTTCTTTAAGCAAAAGCCGTCGATTTGGTCGGCCGTGTACCGTCGCGATTTTCTTGAGCGCAACGGCATTACGTTCCTGCCGACTCCGGGGGCATCCTTTCAGGACACGTCATTCGCCTTTAAGGTGATCGCGTGCGCCGATAAGGCTGTTTACCTGCATGATGCCGTGTTGTCTTATCGCCAGGACAACGAGAATTCCTCGGTCAATTCTTCGGCTAAGGTCTTTTGCGTTAATACCGAGTATGCCGAGATCGAGCGTTGGATTCGTGAGGATTATGCCCGCGGCCACGCAAGCGGCGATGTCGCGCGCATGCTCAAGTTCAATCAGCTCATTAAGTACGATTCGTACATGTGGAACTACGTGCGCCTGGCGCCCAAGTTCTATAAGGAGTTCCTGGTGCAGATGGCCAAGGAATTCCAAGCGGCCTTGGACGCGGGGGAGTTTTCGCTTGACGACCTCAAGCCGTGGAAGCGCGCGAATCTCGCTGCCATCC
Source organism: uncultured Collinsella sp. (assembly GCA_965146285.1). Lineage (GTDB taxonomy): Bacteria > Actinomycetota > Coriobacteriia > Coriobacteriales > Coriobacteriaceae > Collinsella. Next base: position 31,134 of record CBCTFW010000013.1, on the reverse strand, counting down.
TCAAAGATCCTGAGGGCTGGGTTGACGAGCATCCGAGCTTTGCGACGGATGGTGCCTTGGGGCGTGCTAAGTATTACGCCTCGGTTGGAGGCCCGGGCGTGGTTGCTGCCTTCCTCATCGAATCGCTGAGGGGGTAGGTCGACATGGGAGAGACTTTGACCCCCAAAGCGACCATTGTCGTTCCCGTCTACAATTCGTCGCGCTTCATTCAGCGATGCCTCGATTCGCTGTTGGCCCAGTCCGAGCGCTCGATTCAGGTTGTCTGCGTCAACGACGGTTCGACTGATGATTCGTTGAGCATCTTGCGTCAAATCGCGCAGTCTGACGATCGCGTGCTGGTGATTGACCAGGAAAACGCGGGCGTCTCGTGTGCTCGAAATGCCGGTATCGATGCCGCCGAGGGCGAGACCGTCTTTTTTGTGGACGCCGACGATTACATTGAAGCCCAGACGGTCGAGCGCGTGCTGCATGCCATGGAGTCTGCAGATGCCGAGGCCGCCGTTTTTGGCGGCGTCTGTGAACCTGCCGATGCTGCCCCCAAACGCGTCCAGCAACTCATGAGCCCTAAAGCTGGTACCTTCGGCGCCCGCGATCCTCAACTGCTGTTCCATTCGAATGCGCAGCCCTATGCCTGCCGTGCGGCTTTTTCGCGCGAGCTGCTCAATCGCGAAGGCATTCGCTTCGCCCCCGGCTTGGCCTTGGGCGAGGACGTCGTGTTCCAGTTTGCAGCTTACGCGTTGGCCTCAAAGACCGTCGTCATGCCGGACAGGTTCTACCACTACGTGATGGAGAGCGAATCGGCTACGCACGAGTTCAACAGTGTCGAGGCCCGCGTCAAAAAGCTTGACGCCCACATGTGGATGCTCGAGGAGGTCTTGGAGGACTGGGCGGCCTACGGTCTTTTGGACCTGTGTCCAGGCGAGTTGATAACTTGGTTTTTGGACCTCATTGTGTTCGACCTTGCGCGCTTGGATGCCGATGACTTCCATCGTGTGGCGGCTCGCGTCAACATGGACCTTACGACGTTTTTGGGAACGGAGTGGGCGGATATGCCTGCTAAGGGCGCCGTTTGCCGTGTTGCCCACAAGCTCGTTGCGGCGACCTCGGGCGTTTCGATGGCAGACGCCACGCTGTTCTATCTTTCGACTCGCGGTCTCAAAGCCTGCCTGGAGCGCTTTATCTAATTCCAAGCGCTGCCGCCCGCCGCAACTCGGCTGCTAAAATAACCCTGTTACATGCTATTCAACAGGAGGTTCTCTTGCAGAACTCTGATACCCCTAAAGTCTCGCTGCTTGTCCCCATCTGCAATGTCGAACGCTACCTGCGCGAGTGCCTCGATTCTGCTGTGGCTCAGACGCTCAAGGACATCGAGATCATCTGCATCAATGACGGCTCAACCGATAGCTCGCCAGATATCATCCGCGAGTACATGGAGCGCGACCCCCGTGTAAAGATGATCGACAAAGCCAACAGTGGCTACGGCGACTCGATGAATCGCGGCCTGGAGATGGCATGCGGCGAGTACGTGGGCATCCTTGAATCCGATGACTTTATGTTTGAGGATTCGCTCCAAAAGCTGGTCGCCAAGGCCGATGCTGAGCACGCCGATGTGGTAAAGGGCGACTTTTACCTGTATTGGTCCACGCCCAGCGAACGCCGTGAGCTGTTTGGGATCATCGACGAGCATATGACGGGCGCCGCGTATCGCCCCGTCGATCGCCCGGGCATCTTCTACCGCAAACCTTCCATTTGGTCGGCTATCTATCGGTGCCAGTTCCTCAACGACAATCAGATTCGGTTCCTTCCCACGCCAGGTGCCTCGTATCAGGACGCCGGCTTTAACTTTAAGGTTTGGGCTTGCGCTGAGCGTGCCGCGTTTATTACGGACCCCATTTTGTGCTATCGCCAGGATAACGAGAAGAGCTCTGTTAATTCGCCCAACAAAGTGTTTTGCGTGTGCGACGAATATGCCGAGATGCAACGTTTTTTGGACGAGCGTCCCGAGCTTAAGGCTCAGCTCCAGGGCATTTTAATGCGCATGAAGGTCGATACGTATCGTTGGAATGATGAGCGTCTGGTCGATGAATTGCGTGAGCAGTTTTGGGATAAGGCTTCACCCGAGCTGAAGGCCGATTGGGATGCCGGTCGCTTTGACCTGTCGCTGTTCGACCCGCGCGGCGAGACCGACTTGCGCCTGATGGTCAAGTCGCCCCGCGCCTATATCGATTCGCGTTTTGACTTTAAGAAGCCGGGCAAGCTCAATACGTTTAAGCATTACTTTAAGATTGGCGGCCTACCGCTGGTCTGGCGCGTGCTGACGTATCAGTGCACCTATGGCGACAACCCGCACCCTGACGACGTTCCGGCAGCACAGTAGGAGCGAGTGACTATGGCTACCCCCAAGATTTCCGTTGTCGTTCCCATCTATAACGTGGAGGAGTGCCTGGCCTGGTGCCTGGACTCCCTGCTTGCGCAGGACATGCCCGATTGGGAAGGCGTGCTGGTCAACGATGGCTCGCCGGACGGTTCGCGCGATATTGCGGCTACCTATTGCGAAAAGGACGCGCGCTTTACGCTGGTCGATAAGGAGAACGGCGGCCTGTCGAGCGCGCGCAATGCGGGTATCGCTGCGTCCACGGCGCCTATCGTCGCGTTCTTGGATTCCGACGACCGATTTACGCCCGATGCGTGCCGTGTGATCGTAGATGCCTTTGAGCGCGAGGGCTGCGACGTTTTGACCTTTGGTGCAAACCCGTATCCGCTGGAGGCGGGGTATCCGTGGCTTAACTATGCGCTGAGCCCGCGCGATGTGACGTTTGAAGGCTATAGCTCTGACCTGCTGTTTAAGGAAGCATCTCGCCCCTTTGCATGGCGCACCGCCTGCAAGCGTGAGTTTTTGCTGGGTAACGGGATCGTGTTCGACGAAACCGTTAAGTATGGCGAGGACCAGGTCTTCGATTTTGCCGTGTACGGTCGTTCGCACAAGACCGCGCTAATTTCGAACAAGCTGTACGACTACCGCGTGGCGCGCAAGGGTTCGCTCATGGACACCATGCGCTACGACGACGAGACACGTCTGCTGGAGCACGTGAAGATTTACTCCGCGGTGCTGGCTGACTGGCAGCGCGACGGTCTCGATGCTCAGCATGCCGATGACCTGGCGTACTTCCTCTGCGACCTGGTGCTGTACGACGCGCTCAGGTTGCTGGGTTCGGACTGCGGCAAGGTGTTTGCTGCCGTTGCCACGGCACTTGCCGGTTCTGCCGTGGGCAGCGATGCTGCGCTCGCACAATGCGCTTCTTCTGTTGCTGCTACGGTGCGTGCGGCGCTTACCAGCAAGGCCCCCAATGCCCGTGCATGTAAAAAGCTCATGTTCGATTACGACGTCTTGAGGTTTGGGCGCCTGGGCGCGTGCAAGCGCATGGCTGCGAATGCCCTGGGAAAGCGAGAAGTGTAGATGAGTATCAATCGTTTGGCACTTTGCCGCAGTCAGGGCCGTCTGTTTGTGCTGCTTCGTTTTGCCGGTCAGGATGTCGCCGCGCTTATTGAACGGGACGGTTCTCAAGCGTTTGCCCATGCGACGACGAGCGGTTCTTGTGTGCCGTCGCTGGTGCTCCCGGTCGATCATGGCCGTGTGCTGGCGCTTTGCCCTTCTGTTTCCGATTACGAGCGCGAACTCGCCGTCTTGGTGGTTCCGTTTTTGGATGGCTCGTCGATGGATGTCGTTTTTGCATCCGGTGGCCAAAGGTTGGGCGCCATTCGTCTCGATAGCCGCGTGGCCAAGTTGGAATCCAAGATCAACTACAAAGCAAAGGCTGCGATGTGCGCGCTCGTTCGCGATGCACAGCGCGGCGAGTGCTGCGGTCGCTATGAGATCGATGCCGTTCGTTATTTACCGGCAGACGCCGGCGCGGTGTGGCGCTATGAGGTTACGTGGGTGGGAGACCCCCAGTGCGCACCTGAGCTCCAGGTCTTCGATACGCATATGAACGCCATCGATGCCACCATGCATGTGTTTGAATCGCAGGTCGATGTACCGCAGTGCAACGGATGCCGCGTCAATAAAACGTATCTGAGCGTTGAGATGCCTCGGGATATACGAGATTTTGTCTCGATTGTGAGCGATCCTACGGAGCAGATCCAGAGCGGGTTTTGCGCCATGGATGGTCGCCTGTACAACGGCATGGTCGACGACAGCTGGAACCGCATGAAGGATGCACGCGCTGACGACGCAGCTTATCGACGTTGGTTTGAGCAGCATCGCGCAAAGCCGGGCGATCTGGCGTGCCAGCGTGTCGCTTCGGCGGCCTTTGCCTATAGGCCGCTCGTGAGCATTGTGGTGCCGTGCTACAAGACTGATCGGGTCTACCTGCGCGAGCTGCTGGACTCGGTGCTAGCCCAGAGCTATGACAACTGGGAATTGCTCCTTATGGATGCCTCACCTAAATGGGATGCGGTTGCCGACCTTGCGGCAGGCGCCCACGACGAGCGCGTTCGTCGCATTGGGCTGCCCGGCAACGGCGGCATTGTGGTCAACACCAACGCAGGTATTGAGCAAGCAATGGGCGACTACATCGCGTTCTTGGACCACGATGACATTCTGGAGCCGGACGCGTTATTCCACTATGTTTCCGCGCTGAATAAGGCGGCCGAGGACGAGCGTCCCCAGGTCCTATTCTGCGACGAGGACATGTTCCAGAAAACGGGGGAGTGGGGCCAGCCGGTCTTTAAGACCAAACTCAACGTCGACCTGCTCTATAGCCATAACTGCGTGACGCATTTCCTGATGGTGGAGAAGACGCTTATCGATCGTATCGGCACGTCCCCAGAAGACGTTGCGGGTGCCCAGGACTACGACCTGACGCTTCGCTGCCTTTCGGCGGACGCGCGGTTTGAGCATGTTGCGCACGTGCTGTATCACTGGCGCGTTCATCCGGGATCGACCGCCGACGGATCCGCCGACAGCAAACCGTATGCCATCGAGGCCGGGCGCCTGGCTCTGCAGCGCCACTTTGACTCGCTGGGCGTTCACGGAACGGTTGAGGATACCGAGACGCCGTTTGTCTATCGCATGCGCTATGAGCTGCCGGAGTCTGCGCCGCTGGTGAGCATTGTGATTCCCACCAAGGACCACGTTGAGACGCTCGATGCCTGTGTGATGTCGATTGCCCAGAAGGCCACGTATGCCAACTATGAGATCGTCTTGGTGGAGAACAACAGCGAAGCCCCGGATACGTTTGCGTATTACGAAACCCTGCCGGAACGCGTGGCTTCAGCATCAGAAGGCAAGGGCATCGCGCGCGTTGTGTACTGGCCGGGCGAGTTCAATTACTCTCAGATCATCAATTTTGGTGTGAAGCACGCCAAGGGCGACTACCTGCTGCTGCTCAACAACGATACCGAGGTCATAAGCTCCGATTTTATCGAAGAGATGATGGGTTATCTGCAACGTCCCGATGCGGGTGTGGTGGGTGCCAAGCTCTATTTTGCCGACCATCTGGTGCAGCACGCTGGCATTTTGGTTGGCGTGCGTGGCGCACTTGCCCATGCCAACCAGGATTTCTCGGCAAAGCGCGAGGGCTACTATAAGCGCGCCGTTCGCCCGAGCAACTTTAGCGCCGTAACGGGCGCCTGCCAGATGGTCCGACGCGACGTTTTTGAGCAAGTCGGAGGCTATACCGAGGAATTCGCTGTTGGCTTTAACGACGCAGACTTTTGCCTGCGCGTGTGGGAGGCGGGCTACCGCACCATCTTTACGCCCTATGCCGAGCTGTACCACTACGAGTTCACCTCGCGCGGCAGGGAAGAGGCCAACGAGGAAAAGCTGCGCCGCTGGAAACGTGAACAGGCACTGTTCATTCAGCGCTGGCCGGAGTTCTTCTTGACGGGCGATCCGTGGTTGGGGCCGAACTTATCCGCTGAGGGCGAGTATTTCTCGATCTAGCGCGGAGTGATTCCGATTTTGGGTAGCGATTCAGCAATCGTGTTGAGCTCATGTTGCTGTAGGTAGGCGGGATTGAGAGCTTCTTTTCTATAGGCTAGGTAGCTGTCTCTGGTCAGTTCCCTTAGCTGTTTAGTAAAGAACTGTTCCCAACTGAAGAACTTCTCGCAGTCGATGAAATCGGCAGGATGAAGGAGCATGTCTTGCGTTTCGACATCGTTGAAGAGTCCCGATCTCAGCACAAGCCATTCAAATGATTCCGGCAAAAAGAGCTCGATCTCCTTAAATCTTCTGAGCGAATAGACATAGGGCATCTCGGGCCCAAAAGCGGCCCCATCTGCAATTACGAGCAATTTTTGGGCTTGGGAGCTCAGGGCGGTTTCGTATATGTTTGATTTGCCACCGGCGCTTACGCAGCGAATTTTACTTTTGGCGCACAGGACTTTAAAGAACTCATAGCCGGCATTGCTGTCTTCGACGATGACTTCTTCTGGCCGATCTCCATCGTAGAGCTCGTCTCCGTAAATGCGGTAGGTAGAAGTGTACGTGCGTGTGTAGACAGGATATTTTGTTGTTGCCCTGTTGGTGTTTTTGAGGCCATAGATCTCATCCACGCTATAGGGGAGCTGGGGCAATTCGTCCCTCGCAACGATAACGTAGTAGTTAGAACTGTGTCGAGCTGCATGCTGGAATGCATGGCTCCTTACGAATTTCTGCGTATCGTCCACAAACACGATGCTGTTATCGATGCGGCTGAGTTGCGCTTCCCAATCGATGCCGCCGATGACGCGGCAGGGGGCTGCGCAATTAACGGTTATCCCGCTTTGGGCTCCTAGGTTTTCGTATGCACGGAGACTGTCCAGCAGGGTGGTTTTGCCTGTTGCGCTTTTGCCTTGGATGATGGTGAGGTTTCGGCGAATGGTGAGTTTGACCTGAACTTTGTTGGTTCTTACGGTCAGTTGGTATTCCCCTCTCATGCTCGAGCCTCCCTCAGACATTTTGCCGAGATAAGGACAAGCTCATCCATGGTATGAACAATCTGTCCGGAATTGATGACACGGGCTGTAAAACGCGCTTTGCCAAAATCCATCATATGGTAGAGGTTGATGGTGATGTCATGTTTGGAGGCGATGCGCAAGATCCAATAGGCGCAATTATCTCCGCAGGTTGAGGCGTTGTAGAGGTTTTGAGGCATAAAGAGCATCAGTAGAAGTGTTTTGGTGCCCGTTGATAGTTTCTCTGGCGGAATAACGCCAAGCACCTTGGTGTCAATTGCGTTTGCGCCAAGAACAGTGCCATTATCAATAGATTTGATAATGCGCTGTGACAGGGGATCTTGCAGCCAAGAGGGAGAATAGCTGTAATCAAAGAATGTCGACGTGTCATAAATCACATCGTCTCTGTCGCCGTAGTGAATGCTGAGCATTGTTCCTCCATGGTTGCCTGTTGCGACTACTTTACCATGTTGGGATCGATTTCCCTCAAGCAGCGGGTAACGGGTCAATCAACATGTCTGCTAGAACGAACCGATGGCTTTTACAGGTGCAACAGCTTTCTATCCTGCGGTAATTGCCTGTCTCGATATGTTGGATTTAGCGGGTCGAAACAAACGATATTCCGCGATAAGCTTATACAAGTTTATATAAACCGATAAATCTCGATATAACTTACGATAGGAATATAAAGATGCGATTTAACATGAAACGACAGATTGAAATGCTTGAGACTCTTAAGAAGCCTTTCGTACGGGAGTATTTTTGCTAATGTCGAGAAATGCATTGGGATGTTGATTACAAAGCTGTAGCTGGAGGTAGACATGGCAATACTTCGAACTTCATGGCTAAACGAGCCCCTGCCGCAACAGGTTCTGGAAGACTCTAATTGGATGCGTGTAGTTCATTTTTTCCTGATTGAGTCTCCCTGCCCTGGTCAGAGTAATCGTAATAATAATGAGATTGATAAATGGGCGCCCGCCCCTTGGGTAGGGATTCGAAGCTTAAAGACTTCTCTAAATCAAGCTATATTTAGTCGCAGGGATATCGATGTGATGCTTGCGGTAAGAAGCAAGAAAGAATTAGAGGGCACCTGCAAAAAGCTAAACTTAGATGAGTATTTTTACGAAAATGTTGATGATCAGCGCATGGCGTTTGTGAAAGTTAATTCGAAGGGCAATACGAGCAAATACATGAGTTTGTTTTATCACATAAGAAATGCTCTCGCGCATGGTCGTTTTGCATTTAAAACCGACACATTAGAGCGTTTTGTGTTTATTTTTGAGGATGGAACCGTTACATCCGATGGTAAGGAATTTGATTTGACAGCGCGAGGCGTCATTAGGCTTAATTCATTGGTCTTGGCGATTAATACCATACAAAAGGGACCTGGAAAAACGGTTGATATCGAAGAGAAAATCCTCGCAGCAATTAGCGATGGCATTAATACAAAGCGAAAAATTAAAGATGAACTTGGTATTACGGATAAGGACTGGTCTACATATAGTCAAGTACTTAAAAAAGAAGAAAAAATAGAATGCAGCCAGCACAAATGGTCAATTTGCAGTGGGGGCTAAACTGCCAATGGGTCGAACCCGTCGCCCCCTCCGCGGCCATTTCCCGGAGCGTCGCATCTATAATCTCCTGTAGGTCATCTTGTCTCTTGTTCACCTCAATGGCTCTCCTAACGTCGGTGTTGGCACCAACGGCGTAGCGGCGGCGGGGAGGCACGGCGGCCATCGTTCGGTGACCGGGATTGGTCAAAATCGTTTGACTATTAGTGGCTAGATCGCCCGGCGCTAATAGCGCATGCTAACCTCAAGTCCCGACCATCCCGCAGTCCAACTTTCTATTCGTAGCCCCACCAGAGTCAAACTTCTCAGAGAGAGGTTATTCAGGCGCCACAGAGAGGCTTCGTGCAGTTTGCCCTGCCGGACCTAGATGTCTATCTGCGAGAGAATGCCGAGGAGATTCTCGAACGGTTCTAGGTCAAGGTATTATTAGGTTTTGTTTTTACTTGGTGGCATTTTGGTAAAAATACGAGATTCCCGTATCGAATTTCTTCGCATTGTCCTTATGTGGACGGTAATGGCTCATCATTTTGTTGTTCACAACGCTGATTCTGTTTCCGTATTTCCTGGTTCGTTTACTAGGTTTTTCTACAATATCTTTTTCTATCCAATTGGAAGAACTGCGGTCGGCTGCTTTGTTGCCATAACAATCTGGTTTGTTGCGGGGAAAGTCGGATACTCCATTAAACAAGCTGTTAAACAGATAGCTTCAATCGAAGGCACGGTTCTCTTTTATAGTATTGCGCTGGGTTTTTTCTTCATGCTTCGCGGTGATATTCAAGTAAGCCCAACCAATTTGATAGATATTTTTGCACCAACTCTTACTGGTTCTAGTTGGTGGTTTGTGACCGTCTATGCTTGGCTTGTATTTTTGCTGCCCTTTATAATTCCGGCTTTGCATGCGTTGGGCAAGAAACTACATCTGTATCTAATAGTCTTTCTGGTCTCTGTCTTTGGATTCCTGCGCTATGTGCCGCTCTTTTGGATTCCCATCGACGGGCTACTAGTGGATTTTATTATAATTTGTGTTCTTGTTTGCTATATTCGCTGGTTTGTAGATTTGTCAACAGTGGATATACGGCGCTTGGTTGCTTGCTGCATTGCTTCCTTTGCTGGAGTTGCAATCTCGTTTTATGGTCAATTTCATTTTGATGGCTTGCTGGGCTCGACCTTTGCGAATTTGTATAACGGTTTTTTCGGTTCGCCGGCGTCTATTTTTTCGTTAGTTATAGCAATCTCGGTCTTGTTGATTGAATTAAAAATGCCGCATTTTTCCTCCCGTTTCGTTAACGCTATCGCAAAACTTTGTTTTGCTACTTACCTTATTTCTGACTATGGGCCCATTCAAAGTTGGCTTTGGAGCTCGCTGTTTCCCTTTACGCGTGTAGGCGTTGGGCTGGGAATATTGCAGGTACTTCTTGTTCCAACGGTTGTGTTCGCGACCTGCTTAATGCTGGAAGGTCTCAGGAAGCTCTTGGTTGGTTTCTTCATGCGTCTTGTCGGTCCTTGCGATTTGTTAAATAAAGCTTTGTCGTAGAACCAAGATTTTTGACATTTTCTTCCGCATACGTGATTTGACGACGATCCCTCTACGCAGGTGATGGAACGATTGAGATTCCGAACCAGCGTTCTCTGGTTGTAGCGGATTGGTCGACAACCATCTTGGAAAGCGCGTCGTGGGCACGCAAGGCCTGTTATAGGCATGGTAACGCCCACGGTTGTTGCAACTAAGACGACTATCACCGAGACTGCTATTAAGAAGCCGATCGAGCCGAAGGCTGACGTGGTAACCGTTGCGAAGTTTTCTGAGACCGTCGATGATGATTCGGTTGGCATGCCTCTGGTGCTGGTGTTGTTGGAGGCGTTATTAATTGCTGTAGAGGCTTCGGTTTAAATCAAGGAATCGAACCGGTTTCCACACCAATAGAATGCGCTGGCCGCATATGACGTATCGATATGGGCATGGTATTGCGTTTTTTAATTTGCGGCCACAAAGATGCCTTTTGCAAAGCGTGAGGGCTATCTTGCCCGTGCTGTGCGCCCGGGCAATTTCAGCGCCGTGACGGGCGCCTGCCAGATGGTCCAACGCGACGTATTTGAGCAGTTCGGAGGCTATAACGAGGAATTCGCCGTCGGTTATAACGACGCAGACTTTTGCCTGCGTGCGTGGGAGGCGGGCTACCGCACCATCTTTACGCCCTATGCTGAGCTGTACCACTACGAGTTCACCTCGTGCGGCAGGGAAGAGGCCAACGAAGAAAAGATGTGTCGCCGGAAGCGTGAGCAAGTACTGTTCATGCAGCGCTGGCCAGAGTTCTTCCTTGATGGCGACCCTTGGCTGGGGCCAAATTTGTCCTTTGACAGTGAGTGCTTCTCGCTTTAGAGCTAAGTTTGCTGTATTTCGCGGCCGCGTGCTTAAACGAATTACGACGAATTGCCTGCTTCAGGAAAATTTCGTGTCACTGGTGCTTGTGTCGTTTGGGGCGCTGCTTATTGATTTAAAAATTTATGGTTTAACGCTGCGTCAATGGTAGAACGAAAAAGGCCATTGAGTACGCTTGCCTTCTTTTAATAGGAGCAGGTTACCATATACTTTTATAACAATTCGCTTGTATAACTGGACTTCCGATTCGGAAGAGATTGTAAGATAATTTAACCTTAGTATCATTATTTGTGATGGGGGATACGATATGAAAAAGGCATTGCGTGCCTCAACAGCGCTTTCTTTAGCTGCTCTCTTGACGATTTCACCCGTGATGAGTCCTGTAGCCGCTGCTTATGCTGCGAATAGCGTACAATCAGTGAATATTACATCAGATTCGGCGTCCGCAGACGGTAGTGTGGCTTCACGTGACGAGGGCGCTGCTGACGGAGAGATGACTGTCGAGCAGTCGTTGCCGGTGGATGTTGACGAGGCGGCTGATGAGGATTTCGGCGTGGATGCTTCTTTGGTTGAACCGCAAGCCGAATCGACTGATTCTTCTTTTCAATATATATATCTTGCCTACCCGAACCTTATCAGTGGGGCTGACCAAGTCGTCGCGTTTGCAACTCCTAATGACAGCGATACCATCGCCTCCGCAACGCTAAACTATGTGAGTGCCAACGGAGTTCAGGGAGCTGTTGACGCTTCCGCGCAGGCTGATAATTCTGCTGCATTTACATTCGGCTCGAAGCTAGATCCCAATACATACTTTCTTACTTCAATAACCTATGTTCTGCAGGGCGACGATGCTGAACATAAGATTGATCTCTCTGATAGGGATTATTCTTTTGCGGTTGTTGAGAGCTTTGCCAATTCCGAGGGCACTTCCGTTTACTATGCAGACGGTGAAGGTAATGCTGTTGAGGCCCAATCCATCAAGCAGGCGTTGGAATGTGCCGATTCACCGGACGGCATTTCTACCTATGCTGCACGCTCGGCTCGAAAAAACGTTCGGGTAATTGCCCTTGATGCTGGCCATGGCGGCACTGATCCCGGCGCGCAGGGAAATGGAAAGAGTGAGGCGGATCTGACTTGGAAGATTGTTGCTGCTTGCAAGAATAAGCTTGAGGCGTATGGTTTTAAAGTCGTTCTTGCGCGCGAGCAAAGCGGTGGCTACTCCGGAAATGATTACCTTTATCGTGTCCAACGATGCGTGAGTCAAGGTGCACAGGCCTTTGTTAGCTTCCACATTAATTCCGGTTCGCCTGTTGCCCATGGCGCTGAGGTATATGCCCCCACTTCCAATGAATATGATTACACGCAAGTTTCCGTCGAGCTCGCGAATAAAGTTATGAACAACCTCGCTTCTATGGGGCTCAGCTATCGCGGTGTATTCCAGATGGAAGTTGGAGATGAGTTTGCGGTCATCCGTTGTGCCCGCGAACAAGGTATTCCCGGCATCCTAATCGAGCATGGCTTTATTTCTAATGCGGGGGACGTGTTGAATTATTTTAGCGATGAGGGCTGCAGGCGTCTTGGCGAAGCTGATGCCGATGCGATCATTGCGCAATTTCCTAAGTCAACTTGGCTCGATTATTCTTCCGTATTCGATGCTAATTACTATTTGTCGCATTATCCCGATGTTGCTAAAGCTACGGCTGGAAATAGTGATTTAGCTCTAGACCATTTTATTAACTATGGCATGAGTGAAGGTAGGCGCGGCTCTGCCACTTTTGACGTACAGAGTTATTTTAATGAGTATCCAGATTTAAGAGCTGCCTTTGGCTTTGATTTAGTTAAGTACTATGAGCATTACGTCACGGCTGGAAAAGCAGAAGGAAGGCATGGGACCGGATGCTCAAAGATCGAGGGATACGCTACGAATATCAATGGAGTTGATTATTCATCCGTCTATGATCCCTCATTTTATCTATCGAATAACGAAGATATTCGTAGCGCTTTTTCAAAACGAAGCCCCGCTGGCGTTGTAATGATTGACGATGCTGCCGTGCTGCGCCATTTCGTCAGCTGCGGCATGGCGGAGGGCAGGCGCGGGAACGAGTCCTTCGACGTGCTGAGCTATTACAACAGATACCCCGACCTGCGTCGCGCGTTCGGTGCCAACCTCACCGCTCTATATGGCCATTACCTCAGTAGCGGTCGCGCTGAGGGGAGGATCGCGACCGGATGCGATTCCCTCGCGGGCGCTGTCGTTTCGCAAGGCGGTACCGATTATTCCCCCGTTTACGATTTCGACTTCTATACCTCCAACAACGGTGACGTCCTGAACGCCTTTACAGCCGTCAGGGGCGGTTTGAGGTTCGTTGACGATGCTGCCGTGCTGCGCCATTTCGTCAGCTGCGGCATGGCGGAGGGCAGGCGCGGGAACGAGTCCTTCGACGTTTACGGCTATCGAAATCGTTATACGGACCTGAGGAAGGCCTTCGGGCTGAACCTGAAGGGCTATTACATTCACTATTTATATTGCGGCATTAAGGAGGGGCGTAATGGCGCAAGTATGACTGGATATGAAGGTCTTATTATGTCGTCCGCCTATTCAACCTATCTAGATGCCGCCAATCATTTCACAAAGACCGTGGGCACTAAAGGATTCCCTTCAGCTGTTTATACGGATAGAGGAGTGTCGAACATTAGAGATTTCTGCAGAATTCTATATGAAGAAGCTCAGTCGGAAGGTGTCTCACCTGAGGTTTTATATGGACAGGTGATGAAAGAAACGGGATATCTAAAGTTTGGCAATTTGGTTCAGCCTGATCAGTGCAACTTTGGAGGCCTTGGTGCCACGGGGGCTGGTAATCCAGGCTATAGCTTCAGATCTGTTCGTGAGGGACTGCGGGCGCAGGTCCAACATCTAAAGGCGTATGGTTCAACGGATCCCTTGGTTAATCCGTGTATTGATGCTCGCTTTAAATATGTCAGTCGTGGTTGCGCTCCGAGAACCATTGATTTAAATGGTAAATGGGCTGTTCCTGGCGTTGGATATGGTGAAAGCATTGATGCAATCGCCAAAGAGGTTATTGGTTAGGCTATTTAATAAGATCTAAAACCGATTGGGTTAATTTGACTGATAATTTAAAGAAAAACATTACATGGAATACCGTAGGCTCTATTGCATACCTTGCTTGCCAGTGGTTAACGACAGTTGCTGTAGTTCGACTATCGTCGGATTTTACCTACGCCGGTGATTTATCTTTGGCAATGACAATCAGCAATCTATTTGTTCCAATCGGTTTATATAAGATTCGATCCTTTCAAGTATCCGATCTTTCATGTGAGTATTCTTCAGGGGAATACATTGGTTTTCGTCTAAGCACAATAGTGTTGGGGTTTGTTTTCGTATTACCTTATGCATTCTTTACCTGCCAGCAGTCTTCCCTTCTCCCCGTGTACCTCTATTGCATATATAAGTCAATTGAAGTTATGGTTGATGTGTTCCATGGCATTGATCAAAAAGCGGGAAATATGATTTATTGTGGCATTTCGATGCTACTGAGAGGTATTTTGTCTCTTCTGGTGTTTTGTGCCGGAATGTATATCTCACATTCTCTTGTATTGAGTATTGTGCTGATGATTGCGGTGTCTCTACCCGTGATGATTGTTGATGCACGTTGGGCTTCTAATTTCGACTCGATCGTTCCTTCCTTTAGGTTCAAGGCGATGTCTGAACTGTTTTATAAGTGTCTTCCCGCTACGGTTGGGGTTTTTTGTTGCGCTGCGGTTACATCCGTTTCGCGTCAAGAACTTGCTACCGTACTGGGAGCCTCAATGTTGGGTGTTTATTCCTCGGTGTGTTCTCCCGCGGCAATCGTTCAGGCGGGTGCTGCTAATGCCTATGCCCCTTTGCTCGGCGCTTTTGCGAGCGCCAGCGAGTCGGAGGATAAAAAAACATTTAATACAATGTTGATGAAGGTCGTTCTTGGCGCCGTTGTTTTGTCCATTGTTATTCTGTTCGCTTGTTTTATCTGCGGCGACTACTTGTTGGGACTAATTTTTGGTGACCAAATTCATCAGTACTCTTTTTTGCTGTACGGTGCGGTTATTAGCTCGCTGCTTACGGCGTTTATCGGTTTCTTTTCCGACCTGACGATTGTTAAGAGAAAGATGGCTGGTAATCTTGTTGGTAATTTGGTTGCTTTAATTGTTGCCGTCCCCCTTTCTAGCTTATTGATTCAGCTATTTGGACCTAACGGAACGAGCGTTGCAATTTCGCTTGCTTATCTTGTCGGGTGTGTCGCGATGCTTCCATGCATTATTCGGAAATAGTGCATCAGGGATTCGTTAAATACTTAGATATAAAAGTGTTTGGCTGACGCTATATATCCACCTGCAATGACTTCTTCAACGTTAATTGGGGGAATTATCAATTTCGCGCAGGTATAAACGCTTTTTAATTCTAATTTATGCGCAGCAGTCGTCTTTTCGTTTAGGATAAGAAACGTATTAGTAGGTTAAGCATCGACTTACAATTTCTATAAGTTTCATTCACCTTTAGTTTATTTAATTGGAGCTTGAAATGTGCGATAGCGTTTTCAAGGACAAGACCCTCATGATCACGGGAGGCACCGGCTCGTTCGGCAACACGGTGCTCAAGCACTTCATGAACACCGATCTGGCCGAGATCCGCATCTTCTCGCGCGACGAGAAGAAGCAGGACGACATGCGCCACCGCCTGCAGGAGAAGTCCCCGGAGCTCGCCTCCAAGGTACGCTTCTTTATCGGCGACGTCCGCAACGCCCAGTCGGTGCGCGACGCCATGCACGGCGTGGACTACATCTTCCACGCCGCCGCCCTCAAGCAGGTGCCCTCCTGCGAGTTCTTCCCCATGGAAGCCGTGCGCACCAACGTCATCGGCACGGACAACGTCCTGCACGCCGCCATCGACGAGGGCGTGGACCGCGTCGTGTGCCTGTCCACCGACAAGGCCGCATACCCCATCAACGCCATGGGCAAGTCCAAGGCCATGATGGAGTCCATCATCTACGCCAACGCCCGCAACGGCGCCGGTCGCACCACCATCTGCTGCACCCGCTACGGCAACGTCATGTGCTCGCGCGGCTCGGTCATCCCGCTGTTTATCGACCGCATCCGCAAGGGCGAGCCGCTCACGGTCACCGACCCCAACATGACCCGCTTCCTCATGAACCTGGACGAGGCCGTCGACCTGGTGCAGTTCGCCTTCGAGCACGCCAACCCCGGCGACCTGTTCATCCAGAAGGCCCCTGCCTCCACCATCGGCGACCTCGCCGAGGCCGTGCAGGAGGTCTTCGGCCGCGTGGGAACCCAGGTCATCGGCACCCGCCACGGCGAGAAGCTCTTCGAGACCCTCATGACCCGCGAGGAGCGCCTGAGGGCCGAGGACATGGGCGGCTACTACCGCGTCGCCTGCGACTCGCGCGACCTGAACTACGACAAGTTCGTCGTCGACGGCGAGGTGGAGACCCAGGCCGACGAGTCCTACACCTCCCACAACACCGAGAGGCTCGACGTGGAGGGCACCATCGCCAAGATCAAGACCGCCGAGTACGTGCAGCTGGCGCTCGAGCGCCGCGAGCACGAGGCGGTGCAGTAGGGTGCGCGTCCTCGTCACCGGCGCCAGGGGCTTCGTAGGGAAAAACCTCTGCTACGCCCTCAAGAACATAAGGGACGGCAAGGACCGCCGCGACAAGTATCAGGGGCTGCTCCCGCTCGAGGTCATGGAGTATGACGTCGACTCGACGACCGAGGAGCTGGACGGCTACTGCTCCCGCGCCGACTTCGTCTTCAACCTGGCCGGCGTCAACCGCCCCGAGGACCAGGCGGAGTTCATGGAGGGCAACTTCGGGTTCGCCTCCACGCTGCTCGAGACGCTCGAGCGCCACGGCAATAGTTGCCCCGTCATGCTCTCCAGCTCGGCGCAGGCGAGCCTGTCGGGCCGCTTCGAGGGCTCGGCTTACGGCGTGTCCAAGCTCGCTGGGGAGGGCCTGTTCCGCGAGTATTCCGAGCGCACGGGGGCGTCGGTGCTCATCTACCGCTTCCCCAACCTCTACGGCAAGTGGTGCCGCCCGCGCTATAACTCAGCGGTGGCGACCTTCTGTGACGCCATCGCCAACGGCCGCCCTTACACCGTGAACGACCCCTCAGTGGAGCTCGAGCTCCTCTACATCGACGACCTGGTCGATGAGATGCTGGGCGCCCTGCTGGGTCAGGAGCACCGCTGCGGCTACGAGGGGCTGGAGCGCGTCGACGGTGATGATTTCTGCTACGTCCCCGACACCGACGTGAAGTCCCTGGGCGAGATCGTCTACCTGCTGGGCTGCTTCCGCGACAGCCGCGAGACGCTTGCCGTCCCCGACCTTTCGGAGGGGTCCTTCTCCAAGAAGCTCTGGAGCACGTTCCTGTCCTACTACGAGCCGGGGCACTTCGCCTACGGCCTCAAGCCTAATGTCGATGACCGCGGCTCGTTCACCGAGTTCCTGCGCACGCCGGAGCGCGGGCAGGTTTCCATCAACGTTTCGAAGCCCGGCATCACCAAGGGCAACCACTGGCACATGAGCAAGTGGGAGAAGTTCCTGGTGGTGTCCGGCACCGCGAGCATCAAGCTGAGGAAGGTGGGGGAGGACTCCGATGGAAACCCGTTCCCCGTCGACGAGTACATTGTCTCGGGTTCGGACATGCGCGCCGTGGAGATGATCCCCGGCTACACGCACTCCATCACCAACCTGTCCGACACCGAGGACCTCGTGACGGTCATGTGGGCCAACGAGCCCTTCGACCCCGAGGACCCCGACACTTACTACGAGGAAGTCTAGAGGTTTTGACCAGATACGCTCATATTAATAGCGTTCCAAATGGATCCACTGGGCGCATTATGATGAAGGAGCATCTTGCTCTTATTGATCAGGGGCACGAATCGCTTGCTTGCTGGGGCAGAAGAAGGCCTGCGAACAGTGTCAGTGAATACTGTTTTGGGTCACCGACTAATTTTATACTTGACGTTGGTCTTACTCTCCTTGACGGTAAGGTAGGCTTTCATTCGGTGAGGCAAACCGACGCGTTGATTCATCGTCTTGATGAGTTCGGTCCTGACGTGGTTCACTTGCACAACCTCCATGGTTACTATTTGAATATTGATAAACTGTTTAAATGGTTGATGAGATCTGATTGTCGTGTTGTATGGACTTTGCACGACTGCTGGGCTTTTACCGGCCATTGCCCTTATTTCACCTATTCTTGCTGCAATCAATGGAAAACTGGATGTGGCGCCAAGAGGTGCCCTCAACTTATGGGATATCCTCCAACTATTAATTCTGCATCATGTAAATGGAGCTACGAGGCCAAACGTTCGATTTTCACTTCGCTGCCTTCCAATCGAATGACTATCATTACCCCTTCTAAATGGCTGGCTGGACTGGTCGCTTGTAGCTATTTATCAAAGTATCCGATTGAGGTTGTACACAATACGATTGATCTCAACGTTTTTAAGCCACGATCCAATAGTGAGGTTTTTAGCGTTAAGGAGAAATACGGCCTTGATTCGAGGAAAATTATTTTAGGGGTTGCCTCTCCGTGGTCCAAGCGTAAGGGTCTTTCAGACTTTTTTGCCCTTGCGGATAAGCTTGACAAGTCCGGGTATTCTATTGTTTTGGTTGGACTGAGTGCTAAGCAGATGAGGCAACTACCTCCGGGGGTGGTTGGTATTCCGCGAACCGACTCTCAGATAGAGTTGGCCTCACTATATAGTTCTGCCTCCGTTCTATTCAATCCGACATACGAAGACAATTATCCTACGGTCAATCTTGAGGCTGAGGCTTGTGGGGTTCCGGTCGTTTGTTACGATGTCGGTGGATGCTCCGAGACCTTGCATAGGGACGATTCAAAACTTGTTGAATGTGGTGACGTGCTGTCCGCCTCATTATTGTTGGCTAAATACTAGACTCGGCTTTTAGGGAAAACTATGAATTCCAATATTTCTTTTAATAACGACGGCCGCCTGAAGCTACTCATCATCGTGGGCACCCGCCCCGAGGTCATCCGCCTGTCCGAGGTCATCAAGAAGTGCCGCCGCCACTTCGACTGCCTGCTGGCGCATACCGGGCAGAACTACGACTATACGCTCAACGGCATCTTCTTCCGCGACCTGTCGCTGGACGACCCCGACGTCTACCTGGACGCCGTGGGCGCGGACCTCGGCGAGACCGTGGGCAACATCATCGCGTCCTCCTATAAGCTGATGGTGGAGACGCGGCCTGATGCCCTCCTCATCCTGGGCGACACCAACAGCTGCCTGTCCGCCATCGCGGCCAAGAGGCTCCACATCCCCATCTTCCACATGGAGGCCGGTAACCGCTGCAAGGACGAGTGCCTGCCCGAGGAGACCAACCGCCGTATCGTCGACGTGATCTCCGACGTCAACCTGGCCTACTCCGAGCACGCGCGCCGCTACCTCAAGGACACCGGCTGCGCGCCCGAGCGCACCTACGTCACGGGCTCGCCCATGGCCGAGGTCCTGCGCGCAAATCTGGATAAGATCGAGGCCTCCGACATCCTCACCGAGCTCGGCCTGGAGCCCAAGCGCTACATGCTGCTGTCCGCCCACCGCGAGGAGAACATCGACACGGAGGCGAACTTCACGAGCCTGTTCACCGCCATCAACGCACTCGCGGAGAAATACGACATGCCGATCCTGTACTCCTGCCACCCGCGCTCCCGCAAGCGCCTGGAGGCCACCGGCTTCAAGCTGGACCCGCGCGTGCGCATGCACGAGCCCATGGGCTTCCACGACTACAACTGCCTGCAGATGAACGCCTTCGCCGTGGTCTCCGACTCCGGCACCCTGCCCGAGGAGTCCAGCTTCTTCGCG
This sequence comes from uncultured Collinsella sp., assembly GCA_965146285.1. Classification (GTDB taxonomy): domain Bacteria; phylum Actinomycetota; class Coriobacteriia; order Coriobacteriales; family Coriobacteriaceae; genus Collinsella. The sequence continues at coordinate 11,345 of CBCTFW010000013.1, read as the reverse complement.
AGCGTCGGCCGCCCGTTCCCGGCGGTGTGCATCCGCACCTCCACCGAGCGCCCCGAGGCGCTGGACAAGGCCTGTTTCACGCTGGCCGGCATCTCCGAGAGGGGCCTGCTGCAGGCCGTCCACACCGCCGTCGAGCTCGACGCGGAGGGGTCGCTCCCCGAGGCGCCCGTTCCCGACTACGCCGACGAGACCGTGTCCACCAAGGTGGTCAAGATCATCCAGAGCTACACCGGCGTCGTGGACAAGATGGTGTGGAGGAAGAGCATTTAATGACTAGCTCATGTGCTGGAAAGAAAATGCTTGTTGTTACGCAGCATTTCTATCCGGAATCTTTTCGAATTAATGACTTGGTGAAGGGATTTGTTGAAGACGGAGTAAACGTAGATGTTCTCTGTGGCATCCCTAATTATCCTTCAGGCGAATGGTCTGATGGATATGGTTATTTCGGTCACCGTCGAGACGATTATTTCGGTGCATCCGTTTTTCGGTCTGGCGAAATCCGTCGTAAGGGTAATACTTCGATACGCATTTTCCTGAACTATATTAGCTGGCCAATTACTGCTTCTTTTAGAGCTTTGAGGCTCAATAAAAAGTATGACGTTGTATTTTGCTACAATACAAGTCCTATTTTGATGGTAATTCCTGCAAGGGTTGCTGCATGGCGAAATAAATGTCCTCTAGTAACTTATGTCTTGGATATTTGGCCCGAGAACCTTTACACAGTCTTGAATGTCCAAAGCGGTTTTCTGAGGTCTTTTGCCAAATCTTTTTGCGACAAGCAGTATGCGGCCTGCAATAAGCTGATTGCTTTGAGCGACTCTTTGGCTGATAACCTGCTTCATAGAGTCAAGCCTTTGAATTCTGATGTTTCGATAGACGTAATACCTCAACATTGCGAGGAAAGTTACGAGCAAAAGATTGTCTCATCGGAACTGAGATCGCAATTCAAAAATCAATGCGTATTCCTATTTGCTGGTTCTATAACCCCCGCCCAAGGGCTTGATACGGTTATTGAAGCGTTCTCGCGTGCAATTTCAGAGAGCCCTATCGAGATGAAGCTGTTAATTCTTGGCGATGGCATGTCTAGGGCAGAACTGCAGAAGCTCGTTTCAAGCAAGGGGCTTGATAGTTCTGTTTTGTTTTTGGGGCGCGTGGATCCCGAGGTCGTGCCCATGTATTCAGATATTGCAACGGCAATGATTGCACCATTTGCTGACAATCCCGAGTTAGAGCTTACTATTCCGGCGAAAATTTCAAGTTGCATGGCGTCTTCGAAACCAATACTTGCCGTAATGCGCGGTGAAGGGGCCAATGCGGTTCGTTTTGCTAGATGCGGGTTCGTCTCCAATCCTTCAGATGTTAATGCACTTGCTAACAACATGGTTAAAATTGCTTCAATGAATAAAGACGCTATTGAAGCTTTAGGATCTAATGGCTTCAATTATTATCGTGAGCATTTCTCGAGATTGGTTTGTTTGGATAAAATTAAGCAGGTTCTATTTTCAATATAGGTCCGATGTGGATCGTTGGGGTTTTAATGGATGACATGTTGAGAGTGCTGGTAATCATTCCTGCATATAATGAGCAAGCCAATATCGTTCAGACTGTTTCATCGGTTGTTGAAGCTGGCTATGATTATGTAGTGGTGAATGATGGCTCAACCGATAAAACTCTATCTATCTGCCGTCAACATGGATTTAATGTCCTTGACCTTCCGCAAAATTTGGGCATCGGTGGTGCTGTTCAGGCCGGTCATAAATATGCGCTCAGGCATGGTTATGACATTGATGTCCAGGTTGATGGTGACGGGCAGCATGATCCTTCTTATATTGGGAACCTAATCGAGCCGGTTATTGATGGTGCCGATTTATCCATTGGTTCCAGATTTGCCGTTCCCACGGAAGGCTTTCAGTCTACTTTTTTAAGGAGAGTAGGTATCCGATGGCTTTCTGGTTGGTTGAGATTATTTACCGGAAAGACGATTAAAGATCCTACTTCTGGATTTCGCGCGTGCGGCAAAAAAGCCATAGATCTGTTCTGTAGGGACTATCCAGATGATTATCCTGAGCCTGAATCTATTGCCGCAGCATTAAAAACTGGTCTTTCAGTGGTTGAGGTTCCTGTACTTATGCGCGAGAGGCAGGGCGGAGTGTCATCAATTTCTGGCCTTTCTTCAATTTATTACATGATTAAGGTTTCGCTTGCAATTTCCATGGCCTGTTTTGTTTATAGAAAGGCGGCTCACTCATGAGTATGATAATTCGCGTGGGCGCTGGCGTAATTTTTAGTGGCCTTTTCTTTTATGTTGTTTCCTTAGTCGGTAAAGGAAAGCTACTTTTAAAGTACTCGTTACTATGGCTTTGCCTGTGCGTGGTGGCACTATTTAGCGTTTGCTTTCCGGAGTTAATTTATCGAATTTCAGATCGTATTGGGTTTATTAGCCCGTCAAATTTCGCTTTTCTTGTCGCTGTAGTACTTTTATTGATGATTTCATTATCACTCAGTATTGCGATTAGCAGACTCGTTACGGCTTGCAAGAACTTAACCCAACGTATTGCGATTCTTGAAAATGAGAATGATGTTTTGCGAAATCAGCAGAGTTAATTAAAGACGAGGTTTAGATTAACTGTATGAATAACTATTTAGGAGCGGAAGCTCGAAACCATCGTGTTTGCAGCGGCTTGTATCGCCTTTACCATGTTGGTATTTTTGCCCTGCCGTTATCTTTTGCACTGATATATCTGTCTTTGTTTGTTAATTATATTGATGCTTTCTATGGCACGGTTGGCTTTACAATTGCCAACCCGATGTTTAATGACGATATGGCAGTTCTATTTGTTGCTGGAGTGACTATTGTATTTGTCATTTCTGTAATCAAATTGGTGGAGTATAAAAGCGAGTTTTTGTATAAACATCGATGGTTAATCGGTATGACTGTTGCGATGCTTGCCGTTGCTTTTAAAATCAGCGGCTCATCGATTGGAATGTGGAGCATTATGCTTCCCGGAAACGCTGGTACTCCGTTTTGGGGTATACCGAGGTCCCTTCGAAGTGATGAGTTCTCAGTTGGAACCCTGTTTCAACTCTCTCAATCCCATAATGGCTATGCTCCAATTTCGGAAATCCTGAGAGGAGATTTAACGGATGTCCGGATGGTTTATGGCGCTTCCTGCTGGAGCATAATCACGTTATTTAGACCAGTGCTTTGGGGTTATTTGTTATTTGGTTTTGAATTCGGTCTAGCGTTTGCTTGGTCCGCGAAACTATGTCTAATGGTTCTTGTCTCTTTTGATTGTGCCTTTCTCATTATTAAGTCAAAGCCGCTCAGCTTGCTCTTTTCATGCTTGCTTTGTTTTTCGCCACTAATTCAATGGTGGGGCACGGGCGAGGTGATTCTTTATGGCCAAGCCCTTGTCTTGTTGTTGGATAGTGCGCTCTTTACTCGAAAAAGGAATATCAGGATTATTGCGATGGTTGCTATAGCATGGCTATGTGGTTGTTACATAATGCTGATGTATCCTGCTTGGATGGTCCCATTTTTCTTCATTTTTGCCTTGATGGGTGTATTTAGAATAATAGAGTATTGTCAAACTTTAAAATCTAACGATCAACATTCAGTTCTTGCATGGTCACTAAGTGATACTTTTGTTTTAGTATTCTGCCTATTGATCTCAGCGGGGCTAATATTCCTTTCCTTCTTCCAGTCCTCCGAAGCAATGACATCTGTTATGAATACCGTTTATCCTGGTGCGCGCTTTGAAACTGGTGGAAGCGGACTCCCTGAACTTTTTTCTTATGCAATTCCACTCTTTTACGCCTTTGATTCACCGCTGGTTTCAAATGAATGCGAAATTGCAACCATTCTTTGTTTCTTCCCTCTTGGAACGCTTGCATCTCTGCTTTGTTTTATTAAAAGGCGAGATTGGCAGTTAATTGTGCTTACAGCACTTCAATTGTTTTTCCTAGTCTTTGCATTTATTGGTTTTCCGTCATTTCTATCTCGAATAACCTTAATGTATAACGTTCCTGTTTTGCGACTATTGTTTCCTATTGGTTACCTGGAACTTCTCCTATTTTTGATTTCTGTCGAAAAGGCTAAAGAATCCCAAGGGAAGTACAGCTCCATTGGTTATTTGCCAATTATCTTAATAATCGGTCTTATTCTGAGTTCAGCATTCCAGATTTTCATGCTTCTTTCTGCGAAATATCTTGTCGCAAGGATGCTGTATCTGTTAATGCTTATGTTGTTCTGTCTTTTTTCGTGCCTTTCGTTTTGCTCCTTTATTCTTGGAAAAAAATGTACCGGTTTATTCGTTGCTTTTGCGATTTGCTTCGGCGTAATTCCTGGGCTCTGTATTAATCCAATTCAAATCGGTGCGGCTCCACTTACAGATACGAATTTAGAGTCTCTCGTTAATCAGTTTGTGGAAGAGAGTGATTATTCAGATAAATGGGTTGTCGATGGTTCTTGGACAGTTGCCAATCTTTGCGCTGCGTATGGAGCGCCTGTAATTAACTCCACCAATGCTTATCCTGATCTGACGCGTTGGAATTCTATCGATGATAATAACGAGAATGAGTACGCATACAACAGATATGCTCATATCGTTGCTAACGTATTCGCTCCATCTACGTCATTTAATTCCACTCAGGATGATCTCTTCACAGTGAATTTGACTGAAAATGATTTAAGGCAGCTTAATGTGAAGTACGTTATGTCTAGTAGGGATTTGACAGAGTATTCATCTGTTGAATTGCAAATCACGCAATTAGGTTCAGCAAATGGGTTCTTTCTTTATAAATTAACCTATTGAGAATAAGGGGCTGTCGGTTAAACCGACAGCCCCTTATTCCTCCTTTACCTGCTCAGAATTAAAGCGTCATAAGCGTTTTTAAATTTGATAATACAAATTCCCGCTGACGATGTTGCGATTTATATACGGATCGCCCTTCACGTAATACTCTGGCCATAGGTAGTTGAGCAGTGAGTATTCCCTATGGAATCTCATTTTCTTTTCATCGCTGATTTCGTAGCCTCGTGATAAGGACTCGTAATGATACAGCTCGGTATCGGGTGTATATACAACAAGATAGTTGTGACTTCTCACTTTAAGGCAATAGTCAACATCATTAAAAGCAACAGCCAGTTCTTCTCTAAAGCCGCCGACTTCGTCGAATACAGCTCTCTTAGTCATGAGGCATGCTGCAGTTACTGCGCTTAAATCTTGTGTGCGGTCACATAGATTGAAGTAGCCCCATTTACCTCTGGGGTAGTCTTTTCCAAGGTGACCGGCTCCAATTCCTCCGATACCGACGCCCGCATGCTGCAAAGTATTGTCGCTGTAGAAAAGTCTTGCGCCAACAATGCCAACCTCTTTTCTCGAACAAATGCCCAACATGTTTTCAATCCAGTTCGGGGTTATAACCTCCGTATCGTTGTTTAACAAGAGAAGGTAGTCGCCCTTCGCTTTGCTAGCGCCGAAATTCATCAACTTTGAGAAATTAAATTCCGCATCCCAATATTCGATGCGAATCGTATCGGGATAGCTCTTCTCTAATTCGGAGTAGTACTCGAATGTTTCTGGGTTCTCACTATTGTTTTCAATGATGACGATTTCGTAGTTATCGTACGTTGAGCGTTCAATGATCGACTTAATGCACGTATCGAGAACAGAGGGATGGTCCTTTGTCGGAATAATGATTGATACAAGTGGATGACTATCTGGAACTGCATAGGTAACTTTATAAGTGAAGGGGTCGTTCCCACGGTAAACCTTTGCTGAAACATTAAGTCTGTCCAAATGGGCCTGTACGGCTTTGACGCCAGCATCCCATGCATATAGCTTTGAGTTCGGGTCACCTGCAGTTGAGTTTTCGGTGATTCTCCAGTGGTACAGAATTTTAGCCACGTGTACCACATTCCGTGCGTTTTCTATCGCCTTAAGCGTCAGGTCATGATCTTGGGCTCCATCGTACTGCTCGTCGCCGTACTCCAGAGAATCGAATAGTGTTTTTCTGATTGCAAGAAAATGGCAAATATAATTAACACTTCGTAGTAAATCGATGCTTAAATCTGGCTTAAAGAATGGGTCACCATAGCTGCCATTGGCAAACAGTTTGTCTTCGTCGCAGTATATAAGATCAGTATTGTTTTCAGCATTAATTGCATGCGCATATTCATAAAGCGCCGATGGCTCGAGCGTATCGTCATGGTCTAAGAAGCAAATGAAATCTCCATTCGCTTCTTTTGTCCCGGCAAGAGTATTTTTGGAAATGCCGGAATTGCTTGCTAGCTCTATTACCTTAATGCGAGCGTCTTTATTCTTAGCGGTTTCGATCATATCTACAAGCGCACTGTTATCTGGGCTTGCATTGACCAGCACAAGCTCCCAGTTCGCATAGCTCTGTTTAAGAACTGATTCCACCATTTCCCTGAACAAATTATCGGGTGTGTTGAATAGGGGAACGACGATGCTAAACAAAGGCATTTTCTTGAAGGTAACCATCGATTGCTTTTCGAGCATCGCCGAACTTGCCTTGTGTTGCTCGAACCAATTTGGATATGCAGACGGATCAATCGAAATAGGCTTCATTTTCGACGTGGTTAAAATGCGCAGCTTATCGAGCTCTTCGTTGTCCACAACAGCGAAGCTGTTAAAGCTTGGGTGGTTGTTGTCTTCGATTGTGAAGATAAGCCTATTTGTGCTATTTGGGATTCGAACCGAGTATTGAATTTCGCGACGTTTTTTATTGGGAGCAAACCACAAGGGAATCGTAATGTCATCGGTGGTGATCGGCTCGATCTCAATACGATTCATCGAAGTATCGAAGCAGCTGATGGCTATTTTGTTGTCGTTGCGCTGGGGAAGTTTTACTGAGCAACGAAGAATGGCCTCATCTCCATCTTCGATAAACTCGTGAAAACGCATGCTTGCTACATCCAAGTCATGCTTATCGTCATAGTTCCTAATGGAATGGGACAAATCATTCTTAATTTTGTAGTTTAATCTTGACGCCCATTTTGCCGTGCTAAAGCTGATTTTAATGGCGTCGTAGGCGTAGTGCGCACTCAAATCATTAATCTGAATATCGCAATCACCAGTTCTGAGGTCGGGAAGAACTACGACGTATTGACTTTTATCTGACTCGTATGGATAGATTGAGCTTGGTATTGTCGTTCCGTCGCTCTTCGCTGCTGTCACCTGAATATTTGATACATCTATCTCAACATTCTTTAGGAGAACGTATACCTTTCCGCTTCCGCGACAAATACAATCCGTGGTAATTTTCATTTCAATTTACCTTTCCGTTGCACTGAAGATGCCCACGCTATTTCACTTGGATCTCCGGTTGATTCTTGCATTGAATTAACCCAGTACAGGTAGTCTCTCGATTCTTTCTTGGTATCGAATGCGCGCCGCTGTAATTCGACGTTCATGCCATGTTGCCATAGTTGAATTGCTCTGCTCATCTAGCGGATGAATGTTTTCATACCCAATTGGATGCATATATTCTTTAGGATTCGCTATATACATTTGCGCTGCCTCGAGATTTCCGCTGCACCTACTTCTTAAATCGGGATTTCCATTCAGAAGAGAGCCGATAGAAAAATGTGGATGTGCAACTCGATGTTCATTAATGCCGATTGCGATGAAATGTTCCAGCGCTCCAAGGGGGTCGTCTTTATATCTATCGAATAGATCCTCGTAATGATTTACATAAAAGGAATAATCAAATACAGATGAATAGTCTACTCCGTTAAATATGGCATTCGTAGAGCAAGAGCATATAAGTTGCGGTCTCCTTCGAGGCCACGTGCTTTGATCGATCGTGAGGGCTTCTTTATTAATTGGGTTAAAGATGTGGCATTCATAGCATTTAATGTCTTCCTTTTTAAGGAAGACATTAAACAGTCGTTCTGAGATAAAGCCAGGCATCCTTTGTTGATAGCTATTGCGACCACTTATATAGTCAATTCGCTTCTCAAGTTGTTTTTCGATTTTGAAAAGCCATTTACAATATCGGTCCATCAGCTCCTTTTTGCAAATAAACATATTGCATGGCGAAAAAGAACACTCCTCGCAGATTGCTTTATCAAAAGCATCCAAGTAGCTAGGGCATTTCGTCCTGATGATTTCCCTTGCCTGTAACAGATCTGTCGAAGAATGGATCATTCTATACTGCTCAGCAACAGTGATTAAGTTGCACCCGATTGAGCTTGTGCAGGGTTCTTTGGCTGCAACAATACAGTCATAATTAGTAAGGATGTTCTCAATTTCATAGTCTTTGAGCATCTGCTTTGAGTCATTGGGGGACTCAAACGCCCTTCGATAATGTGTGAGCCCAACTATCGACTCAGGAGAATTCTTCCATATCCAATAGAGGCCGGTAAGTTCACAGTAGTGTTTGTTTTTCTGGGAAATATTATCGCCTTGATCGTCGTACAGCCATCCAGCCTGACGATTGTCTGTTGGAATGGAGCTTGCCCCAACGTAGAGCGGCTGATATGGCGCTTGCGCATCAATGTCAAAGTGCTTATGCGCTGCGATGTAAATCTTCACTGTTCCTGACGCTCTTTCCGTGCTGAGGCAATTAGATGGCCTGTTCAATGGGTATCGCTCATATATTTTTAATTGATATGACCGATAGAGATTATTATATAAGTCGTAACTAAATCAGTTAAATGACACGGAGGACTACATGAAAGGCATCATCCTCGCCGGCGGGTCCGGCACGCGCCTGTACCCGCTCACGCTCGTGACCTCCAAGCAGCTGCTGCCGGTCTACGACAAGCCCATGATCTACTACCCGCTCAGCACCCTCATGCTGGCGGGCATCCGGGACATCCTGGTCATCTCCACGCCGACCGACCTGCCCAACTTCGAGCGCCTGCTCGGGGACGGCTCGCGCTACGGCGTCAACCTGTCCTACGCCGAGCAGCCGAGCCCCGACGGCCTGGCCCAGGCCTTCACCATCGGCGAGGAGTTCATCGCCGGCGAGCCGTGCGCGCTGGTGCTCGGCGACAACATCTTCTACGGAAACGGGCTGTCCCGCCACCTGACGCGCGCCGTCCAGAACGCCGAGTCGGGCCGCGCCACGGTCTTCGGCTACCACGTGGACGACCCCGAGCGCTTCGGTGTCGTGGAGTTCGACGGGGAGGGCAGGGCCGTCTCCATCGAGGAGAAGCCCGAGCGCCCCAAGAGCTCCTACGCCGTCACCGGCCTCTACTTCTACCCGGGCGACGTCGCCGCCAAGGCGCATAGGGTCGAGCCCTCCGCGCGCGGCGAGCTGGAGATCACCACGCTCAACCAGATGTACCTGGAGGAGGGGACGCTGTCCGTGGTCACCCTCGGCCGCGGCTACGCGTGGCTGGACACCGGCACCATGGAGAGCCTGCACGAGGCTGCGGAGTTCGTCCGCGCCGTGGAGCACTCCCAGGACCTGCCCGTGTCCGTGCCCGAGGAGATCGCCTGGGAGAACGGCTGGATCACGACCGCCGAGCTGGAGGAGGCGGCCAAGGCCTACGGCAAGTCGGTCTACGGCCAGCACCTGAAGAAGGTCGCCGCCGGCGAGATCGTCAACAGCCCGCGCGAGTACTAGCGCAAGCTTGTTTTCTTTCAGGGGTCACCGTTTATCTGGTGGCCCCTTTCGTTATGATTACGTTGACCATAAAGACAATATGATTGGGAGTGGATGTGTTAAGCGTCTACTTTGGCGATATGCCAGAAGCGATTTACAACACAGCGACATATTTCAAAAACTCTTACCGGTCTTCTTGGATTACGGATCCCTATGCAGTCTCGATAATTAAAGATGTCGATCGATCGGTTGTTGTCTCCGAAAACGTCATCGAAAGCCCTGTGCTTGGATCCATCTCCCCACTCCAGCTTTCTGGTGGCGTGAAAACGCTGCTGCTTATGAGATTTGATCGTAAGCATATTTTTAACGCTTCTACCTGTGGTGACAACTGTGCCAAGTGGATTCTCGACATGGCGAAAGACCGCAAGCTCGTTGTGAATCTCTATCATGTGATGGACTTTGGTCGCGAGGATTTTAAAATCAAAGTCGTGAACAGCGGCCGAATCGTTCATAACATGGCCGAATTGATTCACGAGTCGATTCCGTATCTGTAGGTGCTGCTTATGAACGGTTCGCATCTCGTTAAGATTTCCCGCCGTAGGGGAACCAAGTACACATTTACCATCAAGCGGAACATCACTATTGTGCGTGGCGATAGCGGCACGGGTAAGACGACGCTGTTTGACATGGTCGCAGACTACATGCGAACGGGCGAGCAGTCGGGCGTTTCCTTGCAATGCGATTGTCCCTGTGTCGCCCTGACCGATTATGATTGGCGAAACCAGCTTTCGTCCGTTCATGACTCGATTGTATTTGTCGATGAGGGCTTAAAAGAGATCCATTCTGATGAGTTTGCCCATCATGTGCTGTATTCCTCGAATTATTTCGTGCTGATCTCAAGGGCTGATTTCCCCAATCTTCCGTATAGCGTGGATGAGATTTACAAGATTAAGACGAGCGGAAAATACCATTCTTTCGTCCCTGTTTATCAAGATCGCGGGAATCATCGTTATGCTATTTCCCGGTCGGCGCCAAAACAGGATTTTTCTATCCTTCTATGCGAGGATAGTAAGTCTGGTTTCCAGTTCTTTGAACGGCATTTCGCTGACAGTGAGCTTACCTGTACTTCGGCCATGACGAACAGCGCGATTTTGAGCTGGTTGGATCAGCATCTCGACGATCGCGTGTTTGTTGTTGCGGACGGAGCGGCATTTGGGTGCTATGCGGACCGCGTCCTTAAGCTGCAAGACATTCACCGCGATACTGTTACGGTTTGTCTTCCCGAGTCGTTCGAATGGCTTCTGCTGAGCTCCGGCGTAATTTCAGGGCTAGATGTTAAGACGGTTTTGGAAACCCCAGAAGCCTTTGTAAACAGTGAGAAGTTTAAAAGCTGGGAGGATTTCTTCTATAAGTACTTACGTGAAATAACTGGGGATTCGGTTTTTCACTACGACAAAGACTGCATTCCGGAGGCGTTTTGTACGGGAGGTAATTCTGCGAAGGTTATGGCTCTTATCGCATGCCGAAATGTCCGATAGTTTTGTTGAATAGTGTCGCGTCGTCACTTCCTGCGGCATACTAAAGAAGCTGTACATGCTTCAGATTGGATTTTCATGTCTGAGATCTTTGAACCCAAGAATATCATCGTCACGGGCGGCTGCGGCTTCATCGGCAGCAACTTCGTGCACTATGTCGTGAACAACCATCCGGACGTCCACGTCACCGTCCTGGACAAGCTGACCTACGCCGGCAACCCCGAGAACATC
>CBCTFW010000012.1:0-71544 GCA_965146285.1 uncultured Collinsella sp. | reverse complement strand
TGGTATACGGGTGCATCATCGACGTCTTCAATACAGAAAATATCAGTGCGGAGTGCGCCGGGAGGGAACTTGCTCTCCGCCCTGCGGGCTCGGCGTCGCCACAACGGGCAATAATTAATCTGAATAAACATGGCGCGCGGCCTTTTAGGCCGCGCTTGTGTTTTGCTTCGCGCCATGTGGGGGTGGTGGCGACGTGCATTTTTGCGAGTATTCTGCAATCGAAGGTCCCTGCATACCGACCTCGGGCAAAAAATCGGGAGTTCTCGATGTTTTCTACGAATGATGGGCGGGGTTATGGGCTTATAGCGTTTGATTTGCAGGGATATTCGCGGTCTTCGGCATGTATCGTGGCGCCCGAAGCTCTTGGTTATGTTGAATACTCCTAAAAATGCACGGCGCTTAGAGGGGGACCTTCGCGAAAAAAGAAACCGCCCCGTCGAAGTATGCATTCGACGGGGCGGTTTATGCATTTGGCCGATTAAGGATGCGCTGTCAAACTACTAGAACTTGACGGTCGGGGCCTGGCGGGCTGCTTCGGCGGCCTCGAAGCCCTGGCGCTCCTTAAACTGGAAGATGCCGGCAAAGATGACAGCCGGGAACGTCTGAATGGCGTTGTTGTAGCTGAGCACGCAGTCGTTGTAGCTCTGGCGTGCATAGCTAATCTTGTTCTCGGTATCCTCGAGCGATGCCTGCAGCTGCGTAAAGTTGGTGTTTGCCTTAAGATCGGGATAGGCCTCGGCCACGGCGAAGAGCTGGCGCAGCGCACCGGTCAGCACGTTGTCGGCTTCCATCTTGGCCTCGGGCGTGGTGGCCTTGACGGCGGTGTTACGCGCGCTGATCACGGCGGAGAGCGTCTCCTGCTCGTGCTTGGCGTAGCCCTTGACGGTCTCGACCAGGTTGGGGATCAGGTCGTTGCGGCGCTGCAGCTGCGTATCGATGTTCTGCCAGGCGTTATCGATGCGGTTACGCTTGGTGACCATGTTGTTGTAGATGCCGGCGATGGCGCAGACAATCACAATGACAACAACGATGCCGATGATGACGGTAATCATGATGTCTCCGTTTCGAATGGCCGCGGCGGCATGCGCCAGCTGCCGTTGGTATAACGCTACTAGTATACCCGCAACGTTTTGTCGTGCCGAACTTTCCGGTAAGCGTTGTGTTTTCGGCGGGGTTGGCACCGGGGCAAAGCGCGCGAGGTACAGGTGTAAGATATGCGACAGATTGACGAGTGTTGTCTTTGCCCTGAGGATGGCGATACCAGTGGACCTTCGCATCAAGAAAACCTACCGCGCCCTGTTCGATGCCTTTACCGAGCTTCTCGAGGAGCATCGTTTTGAGGACCTGACGGTTGCCATGCTGTGCGACCGCGCCATGATTCGCCGCACGACGTTCTACAAGCACTTTCGCGACAAGAACGATTACTTTGCCTTTTATATCGATGAGCTCATGTCGGGCTTGCCGCAAAAACAGCCCGATGAGGCCGGCGCAGTGTCTGCCGAGGACGTGCGCGCGCTTCGGCACGCGATTTTGGACGATGCCATGGATTTGATTCTGGCGCACGAGCAGCTCATGGATAACATTTTGGCAAGCAGCATGTCGGGCATGTTGACCAACGTTATTTGCGACCGTATTGCCCGCTCCATCCGCGAGCGTGTGATGAACGTGCTTGCCGAGGATGCCCTGGCCCCCGTGTCACTCGAGACGACGTCTGAGTTTGTCGCCGGCGGTATTATTCGACTTTTCACGATATGGTGGGAATCGGGCCACGATCTTGAGCGTCGACCCGAGATGGCCGACGTGGTCGATGCGCTGTTTGAGCGGACCATGACGCCGGTGCATCACTAAAAGTGGCGGAGAGAGGGGGATTCGAACCCCCGGAACGCTCTCGCGCTCAACGGTTTTCAAGACCGCCGCATTCAACCGCTCTGCCATCTCTCCGTGAGTCGTAATGATAGCATCGTTTTGAATTTGCAACAGGGAAGGCGAACGATGACGATCACCGAAATCGACGAGAAGTTCATGCGCGAGGCGTTGGCGGAGGCGCGAGCCGCCGCGGCGGTGGGCGAGGTGCCCATCGGAGCCGCGGTGGTGCGCGACGGCGAGATCGTCGCGAGGGCGCACAATCGGCGCGAGCTCGACCAGGACCCTTCGGCGCATGCAGAGTTTGCGGCCGTGTGCGCCGCTGCCCAGGCACTTGGCCGCTGGCGCCTTTCCGATTGCACGGTCTACGTGACGCTCGAGCCATGCTGCATGTGTGCGGGGCTTATGGTTAACGCGCGCGTGGGGCGCTGCGTGTATGGCGCGGCTGATGCCAAGGCGGGCGCGCTGGGTTCGCTGTATGACCTCAATGCCGACTCGCGCCTGAATCATCGGTTTAACGTGACGGCTGGGGTCCTGGCGGATGAATGCCGTGAGCTGCTGAGTAGCTATTTTGGCGGTCTGCGCGGAGCGGGCGGCGCTGATTGCGGTTGTGGGGCTGATCTTGAAGCACACGCCGCTCACGCCGCAGCGCTTGCAGGTGCCGGTGAGGATGCTGGCACGGCGGTTGACTTTGGTCCTGCGTGCCGCCGGCCCCGCCGTGTGCTGTTGGCGATCGACTCCTTTAAGGGCAGCGTTTCGAGTGCGCAGGCGGAGGCGGCGGTTGCCGAAGGCATGCGCCGTGTGTGGCCCGATGCCGAGGTGCGCACATTGCCGCTGGCAGATGGTGGTGAGGGAACGCTCGATGCCGTTGCCGCCTGCGGTGGCGAGCTTGTGACCTGCGAGGTTGCAGGGTCCTTGGGCGAGCGTGTGCCTGCCCGGATGCTGGTTGATGTCGAGCATGAGTCGGCTGTTATTGAGATGGCCGAAGCCGCGGGCATCGGGTACTCGCCTTGCACGGAGTCGTCGGCGCTGGCTGCTACAACCTATGGCGTGGGTGGGCTGATGCTCCGTGCGGTTCGTGCCGGGGCAAAGACTATCTATATCGGCTTGGGCGGCAGCGCCACCAACGATGGTGGCGCCGGTATGCTGCAGGCGCTGGGCGCGCGTGTGGTCGATGATCAGGGCTGCAATATCGCCCCCGGTCTTGCCGGCCTTGAGCAGGTGGTGAGTATCGATTTGGCGCCAGCGCTTCGGGCGCTGAACGGCGCGCGTGTCGTGGTGCTTTCCGATGTCGAGAATCCGCTCGTGGGGCGTCGCGGTGCACTGGCGGTGTTTGGCGGGCAGAAGGGTTTGCCGACGGGTGACGCCGAGGCGCTGCGCAGGTACGACGGTTGGATGGTCGGCTACGGCCGCCTGCTTGATGCGGCAATTGCCGAGGCGCGAGCCCAGGAGCTGTTGCGTGTGCCCGAGGGTGCACGGACATTTGGCTCGGTGCTCGGTGTGCCCGGTGCCGGTGCTGCCGGCGGCCTGGGTGCCGCGCTGCTGGCGCTCGGTGCCGAGTTGCGTTCGGGCGTGGAGACGGTGCTCGATCTGATTGGGTTTGACGAGCGCGTACGCGATGTCGACCTGGTCATTACGGGCGAGGGCAATATGGACGAGCAATCCGCCGCCGGTAAGGCGCCGGTGGGCATGGCCCGTCGCGCGAAGCGATATGGCAAGCCGGTGGTCGCCGTCGTGGGCGGGCGCGCCGTCAACCTGGATGCGGTGTATGAGCAGGGTATTGACTTGGTTTTGCCGATTTGCCGCAAGCCCATGGACCTGGAGCAAGCGCTTAATCCGCAGGAAGCCACCACCAACCTTATCTGCGCTGGCGAAGCAGCCGCTCGATCCTACGACCTTGGCCGTATCTAAAACCTATCTCTTTATAAGTTGCGGTGGATTAGTTCCTGTTTGGCGGCTCAGACAGCAAAAACAGGAACTATTCCACCGCAACTTCGAGAATGGCCATTCGAGGTTGGCTGCCTTGGGTCTTTGGTCGGACCGTTTGCCACGAAATGCGGCCATCTACTACGTTAAACCGGCCACCCTCGACCATCCCGGAATTTGCAAAAACAAAACCGCAGGTAGAAAGCTTGCCGATTTTCGAAAAAGCCGGCTATGGTTGACCCTTGCGGCCTAAACGTAGTAGATAGGTCCTTTCTGTGGTGCGGCACCAAGCCGGTCATTTTGGGATGGGACTATTTTGACTACTCATTGGCTGCTCTGGCAATCGGGCTGCAAAAGTAGTCAAAAAAGCTCCGTCCCAAATTAGCTACCTTGCTCTGGCGGGCGGGAGCAGGTAAGATATACCGAGCGCCTAGCGCGTTCGATGGGTTCGGATGACGACATGTTCCGAATCTGGTCAGGTCCGGAAGGAAGCAGCCATAAGGAGCCTCTGTCGGGCATCCGAATCCATCGAGTGCGCAGGCGCTTTTTGGTGCCGCGGCTACCCGCGAGTGCCGGCAGGGCGCTTGGTGTCTCGCTGGTCCTCGGCTTTGCCTGCGGGATCGCTCGACTACCAAGCGCCCTGCCGGCACTCGCGGGTAGCCGACCAAAACCACCTGAAGGGTCACATTTATCTGAATAAATTAATCCCGTGTCTTTTGCTGCTCGTTGGCGTTGTCTGGAGCGCGGCGGCTACGTGGTTCAAGAGACGGCGGCATTACCATCTGTTTTTACAAGTAAAGAGGCTCGTTTCCCTAGGTTGGGGAAACGGGCCTCTTTTTGTCTCTGGGCTTGTGAATTGGTGAAGGCAGAATGCTCTGTCGGCTATTTTGAGTTCTTGATGCGGCGTGTGGCTGTGGCGGTTATTCCGAGGCCTGCGGCGGCGATTCCTGCGAGTGCGATTGCGCTCGGCGCTGTGTCGCCCGTGTTCGCGAGCTTGTCGGCGGTCGTATCTGCTTGTTTGCCGCTGCTCGTGTTCGCTTGCTTGGTGGAGTTTGGCGAGGTGTCTTTACCGGTCGCGGGCGAGCCGGTGGGCTGTGTCGTCTCGGTCGGTTGCGCCGAGCCGGAGGGAGGTGTTGTCTCGGCGGGTTTCGTTATCTCGGGCGAGGTGGCCTTGTCTGCCGCGGCCTTTGCTTCTTCATATGCCTTGCAGGCGTCGTCATAGGCTATTTGCGCTCTTTTCAAATCGCCGAGGAGCGCATCCCGCTTGGCTGTTTCTCCGTCGAGATGGGTTTTATTAAACTCTACTTCGCTTTCAAAGAAATAAATCAGGCTTTTATGACTTTCGAGGCGCATTCGGCAGTGCTCAAGCTTATCTTCACAGGAATTTTCTTGCATTATTGCCTCTGTGATCGCCTCTTGCAACTGCCAAATAGTTTCGGCAGGAGTCGTGTAGTCGATTTTATTTAATTCTGCCTCAAGGGCTCTTGTCCGGTTGTGGGCCTTATCGCATTCGGCTTGAGCTGCATCGACGTTCGCTTGCATGGCGGGAAGGGATTCCTTATATATGGCGGCTTGCGCCAAATTAGCGTCGTAGTTCTCTTGAAAAATGGCAATTTTAGTATCGATTTCCGCAAGTTTCTCGGGACTTGCGGCGTCTTTCGCGGCCTCGAGGTTTTTGAGCGCTTCCTGCATGGCTGCATACGCTTTTTCTTTTGCGGCGGCCGCATCTTCCGTCTGCAAGGCAACTGCACCGGTGGGGGAGCTGGTTTCTGCCGCGATCGCCGTTGCGGGGGCGATTCCCGCGACAAGTGCCGCGGAAAGGGCGATGCCCACAGGTGCTCGTCTTGCTCTTCTTGCGAGAATGTCGTTCATCTCGGCACCTCATTTCAAGGGTCGGCGACTAACTTGGTAGCACTAATGTAAGTATATCAGGCGGTCGACCCGACACTGGCTGGGTGTGCGCGTGCCTTTCCGCTTCTTTGGAAACCGAATCCCATTAGAAATGACGAGTTGTTTACGCTTCTTTTGGGCTCACCGTACTATCATGATTCGAATTGAGTGTGAATGATGATAGGGAGCGCCTATACATGATTGAGCTGCTCAGGCGTTTTGGTGGCAAGTTTCGCCGCTATATGGTGATTGGCCCTGCGTGCAAGCTGATCGAAGTGATCTTTGACCTGCTTACACCGCTCGTGATTGCCCAGATGATCGATAAGGGTATTGGCGCACACGATGTCAGCGCCGTTATCCACTACGGCATGGTACTTGGCGCCATGGCTGTGATTGGCATCTCGTTTACGCTTGTCTGCCAAAAGATGGCGGCGCTGACATCGCAGGGCATGGGCACCGACATTCGCGGCGCGCTCTACAAGCACATCAACAAGCTGAGCTATGCCGAGCTCGACCGCTTTGGCACGCCGTCGCTCATCACGCGCATTACCAACGACGTTAACCAGGTCCAGCTCGCTGTGGCGCTGGGCGTGCGCATGCTCATCCGCTGGCCCTTTCTAGCGGTGGGCTCCATGTGCGCGGCCCTTGCCATCGACCTTAAGCTCGGCATCATCTTTTTGATCTGCACGCCCGCCATTGGCCTGGTGTTCTGGGTTGTCATGGCGCGCTGCATTCCGTACTACAAGCAGCTGCAGGCAAAGCTCGACCGCATCGCGCTTATCTGCCGCGAGGGCCTTTCGGGCGCCCGCGTGGTTCGCGCCTTCGTGCGCGAAGATCACGAGCGCGAGCGCTTTGCGCAGGCCGCCGACGACCAGGCCAATACTGCCATCGCGGTGGGCAAGCTCTCGTCGATTCTCAACCCCGTCACGTTTTTGGTGATGAACCTGGGCGTGTGCGCCATCCTGTGGGTGGGCGGCATCCAGGTCAGCGTGGGCGAGCTTACGCAGGGCCAGGTCATGGCGTTTGTGAACTACATGACGCAGACCCTGACCTCCATCGTGTACGTCGCCAACCTGGTCGTGGTCTTTACCAAGGCGAGCGCCAGCGCGTCGCGTATCAACGAGGTGCTCAATTGCGTGCCGGGCATCGCTGACGAGGGCAACCAGCCGGTCGCGCTGCCCAAGCCGGGCAATGTCGCTTCAGTTCCCGCGCTGAGCTTGAGCCATGCGAGCTTCTCGTTTGGCGCTGGCGCGGCCAATGCTGTCAACGATGTGACGCTGGAACTCCCGCTGGGCAAGACGCTCGGCATTATCGGCGGTACGGGTAGCGGCAAGTCCACGCTCGTCTCGCTCATCCCGCGCCTGTACGATGCGAGCACCGGCAGCGTGAGCGTGATGGGCGTCGACGTGCGCACCTGGCCGCTCGACCAGCTGCGCCGTGTGGTCGCGACCGTTCCGCAGCGCGCATCGCTGGTGAGCGGCTCCATCCGCAGCAACCTGACCTGGCGCGATGAAGCTGCGACCGACGAGGAGCTCTGGGTGGCACTCGACATGGCGCAGGCCAGCGAGTTCGTGCGCAACAAGCCGCAGGGCTTAGACGCCCCGGTCGAGGCGGGCGGCAAGAACTTTAGCGGTGGCCAGCGTCAGCGCCTGACTATCACGCGTGCCTTGGTTGGTTCGCCTCAGATATTGATCATGGATGACTCCGCGTCGGCGCTCGACTTTAAGACCGACGCGGCGCTTCGCCATGCCATTCGCGAGCGCAGCATGCGCGGTGCCGCCAAGGGCGGGCTGCCGCTGACCACGGTGATTGTGAGCCAGCGCGTCTCGACCGTGCGCGATGCCGACGTGATCTGCGTGCTCGACCACGGCTCGGTTGCCGGCCTGGGCACACATGACGAGCTCTATGCGACCTGTCGGCTCTATCGCGAGATTTGCCAGTCGCAGCTGCGCCGCGAGGAGCTTGAGGGCCAGCGGGGGAGCACAGCGCCCGCGCCCACTCCGGCGCCCGCGTCCACCCTAAGCCCCGCGTCCGCTCCGACCGCCCCCGCATCCGTCTGCGCAAAGGAGGGATGCTAAATGAATCCGTACACTTCCTCCGGTTCGGTCGCCACGATGACGGCCAACGTGTCCGGTAACGATAACCTCAACGACCTGGGCGACGGTCCGCGCCAGCCCGGCGATCCCGAGCGCTATCCCGTGGGTGCGGTGACCCGCCGCTTGCTGGGCTACGTTCGTCCGCACCGTTTTTCGTTTACGGCGTCGTTTGTGAGTGCCGCCGTTTCGGTGATCTTACAACTCTACACGCCCATTCTCATTGGCGAGGGCATCGACCTTATCGTCGCCGCCGGGCAGGTGGACTTCGATGCGCTGCTGCCGCTCGTTACCAAGCTCGCGATTGTCGTCGTAGGTGCTGCGGCCTTCCAGTGGCTGCAGGGCTATTGCGTCAACCGCCTGTCCTACGAAACGGTGCGCGACATGCGCGTGGAGGCGAGCGATAAGCTCAGCCGCATGCCGCTCAGCTTTATCGACAGCCATGCCCACGGCGACCTTATGAGCCGCGTGGTCAACGACGTCGACCAGGTGGGCGACGGTCTGCTGCAGGGCTTCACGCAACTCTTTACCGGCGTTATCACCATTGTGGGCACGCTCGCGTTTATGCTCTCCATCAACCTGACCATGACGCTCGTGGTGGTGCTCGTCACGCCGCTTTCCATTTTTGCAGCCGGCGCCATCGCCAAGCTCTCCAACAAGAGCTTTACGGCACAGCAGCGCATTCAAGGCCAGCTCGGTGGCCATATCGAGGAGTATGTGGGCGAGCAAAAGCTGGTTGATGCGTTTGCCTACGGTCCGAACGCCCAAGCGCGCTTCGACGCGCTCAACGCCGAACTCTATACGGCAGGTGAGCGCGCGCAGTTTATGGGTTCGCTCTCCAACCCCGGTACGCGTTTTATCAATAACATCATCTATGCCGTTGTCGCTGTGATCGGCTGCGTGGGCGTGATCACGGGCGTGCCCGCGGCGCTTACGGTGGGCGGCGTGCAGATCTTCCTGTCCTATGCCAACCAGTACACCAAGCCGTTCAACGAGGTCACCAACGTCATTACGCAGATCCAGACCGCGTACGTCTCGGCGCGCCGCATGTTTGCGCTGCTCGATGCGCGCGAGCAGGAGCCCGACGCGCCAGATGCCGTGGAACTTGCCGCACCGCAGGGCGAGGTCGCCCTTGAGCATGTGGACTTTAGCTACGTGCCCGACCGCAAGCTGCTTCAGGACATCTGCATCGAGGCTAAGCCCGGCATGCGCTTTGCCCTGGTCGGTCCTACGGGCTGTGGCAAGACAACGCTCATCAATTTGCTGCTGCGTTTTTACGATATCGATGCCGGTCGCATTGCGGTCGATGGCCGTTCCTCGCGTGATTACACGCGCGCAAGCCTGCGCCGCGCCTTTGGCATGGTGCTGCAGGATACGTGGCTGTTCGAGGGCACGGTGGCGGAAAACATCGCCTACGGCTGTCCCGACGCCACGCGCGAGCAGGTTATCGAAGCTGCCAAGCGCGCGCATGCGCACAAGTTTATCGTGCAGCTGCCAGGCGGCTACGATACGGTCATCGGCGAGGACGGCGGCACGTTTAGCCAGGGTCAAAAACAGCTGCTGTGCATCGCGCGCGTCATGCTCACTGACCCGGCGATTTTGCTGCTGGACGAGGCAACGTCGAGCATCGATACACGTACCGAGCTGCAGGTGCAGGCGGCATTCGATGAGCTCATGGCCGGTCGCACAAGCTTTGTCGTGGCGCACCGCCTGAGCACCATCCGCAACGCCGACTGCATTCTGGTGATGCGCGACGGCCGGATTATCGAGCGCGGCACGCACGACGAGCTGCTAGCGGCAGGCGGCTTCTACGCCGAACTCTACCGCAGCCAATTCGCCCAGTGAGCAAGCCCGTGGGGCATGTAATGCAGCGCTAGGGCGCGAGTGTGTCAACGGGGGCAACGATGATGCCCTCGGGCGTCGTATGGACCGGCATGCCGAACCCGATGACGATGAGCTTGGCCGCAGGGGGTCTCTCGCCGCGTTCGACCAGCTTTCGCTCGAGCCGAAGCAGGTTTGCAGATGCCTCGGGGATCTGCGGACTTCCGAGTTTTACTTCCACGGCAATCAAAGTTCCATCGCGCCTGTGTATAACGGCGTCGACTTCGAGATCGTCGGCGTCGTGGTAGTGGGACACCGACGAGTCGTTTGCGGCTGCATAGACCTTAAGGTCGTGCAGGACGAGGGATTCGAAGAGCAGTCCCAGCGTCTTCGGGTCGGATGCCAACGACTCCGGATTTGCTCCGAGCAGTGCGACGGCAAGCGAAGGGTCGGCAAGGTGCCTTTTT
The DNA here is from genome assembly GCA_965146285.1 of uncultured Collinsella sp. Lineage (GTDB taxonomy): Bacteria > Actinomycetota > Coriobacteriia > Coriobacteriales > Coriobacteriaceae > Collinsella. Next base: position 61,484 of record CBCTFW010000012.1, on the reverse strand, counting down.
GCGCTTTGTCGCAGCTTTACCGGCGACCTGAGCGTCGGATGCCAAGCCGGGATATCATCGATGATGTGTATTCTGCGCAAGGCATCCGTATAGCGCCGCAGCGTGCTTCTCGATACATCACCGCCGAGGTCTTTCTCAAGAGACTTTTCGCCGGCAAGAGTGGATTCGTTGCGCGCAAGCGAAGACAGAAGAGCCCTGACTTTCTCCGGGTCACGCTTCACGCCGTCGACCCTCGAAACATCCGATTCGCAGACACCGTCGATGTAGGCAGCGGATATACGCATTGCATCGGCAGTCGTCTTGCCAACCGCCTGAGGCCAACCACCGCGACATAGCAATTCGGCGATATCGGCGATGCCGTTGATGGATCCAAGTGCCGCCTTGATGGGGCATCCGTTAAGCAGCGATTCGAGCGAGACCGCCCCTGAGGAAACCTCGAGTTCGGCCAGAGTCATTGTTTCCATGCGCAAGCGTGATATGCGCCCGATGCCGCTGTGCATCGGTTGGTCGGCATCGTTTGGTGTTGCTGACCCCGTAAGCAAAAACTGCCCTGGCTCACCGGTTCGACGATCGCATTCGAAACGTATTGCGTCCCACAGTTTTGGCTCTTCCTGCCACTCATCGATGAGTCTCGGCGTTGCGCCGACTATTGCTTGAGCTGGGTCGATCCTGGCAAGCTGCAGTGCGGCAAAGTCTCCGGCAGGGTCGGAGAGAGACAGCGATGATTCAGCGAATCGCTGGGCCGTAGTCGTCTTTCCGCACCACTTCGGTCCCTGAATGAGCACGGCACCAAAAATGCCAAGATCGCGTTCGATTGAGCGATCGATACATCTACTCATATACCTAGCCATCGTACTCCCCGCCATTCAAAGAAACATTTTGTTTTATAGCATCTTACCAGCGCGTAAAACATTTTGACGAAAAACCATGACACAATTTGACGGTATTTCGTGAAACAAATTGACGGTATCATATGAAACAATTTGACGGCGTTTTGTGAAACAGTTTTTCGGACATTTGTGAAACGCTCTGCGGCGGTTTCAATCCGAAGTACATACTGTTCGAAATCTGTCCAAAGATGTCGTCTGCGTCGCCAATCGACAGACGGTGGTTTACATCTGTCACGTTAGTACTAAGATATTCATCTAATAAATTGCATTAGTGGCTTTAGTTTTGGGGGAAACGAGGCAACGTGACTATGACGTGCTCTTTGGTGGTTAACAGCAAGAGCGGTAATACCAGGATGGTTTCGGGCGCGATCAAGCGCGCTCTGCAGGCTGCGGGCGTTGAGTTTGTCCATGCCGCGGCGTTGAGCGACGATGCGGATGCAGATCAGGTTGCGCTCGAGGCGCAGGGCGCCTGCGCGGCCGACACGGTGCTCGTCGGTTTTTGGTGCGACAAGGGCGCGTGCACGCCTTCGGTTGCCGCGCTGCTCTCCGCTCTGCACGGCAAGCGCGTTTTCCTCTTTGGTACCTGCGGTTTTGGCGCCGACCAGAGCTATTATCAGCAGATTATCAATCGCGTGACCTCCAATTTGGCCGAGGATGCCGAGCTTGTGGGTTGGGCAATGTGCCAGGGCAAGATGGGTCCCGCGGTCAAGCAGCGCTACGAGGCCATGCTCGAGCAAGATCCCGACAATGTCCGCTTTAAGATGCTGCTCGATAACTGGGTCGCCGCAAAGGATCACCCCACCAAGGAAGATCTGGACAACATGGCTGCAGCCGCCAAAAAGGCCGTGCTGGGGGAGTAGCTCCCATCGCTGACGGCGGTCGGTCCATCTTTCTAAATGAAACGTCCTCCCGGGCGTCGGGGCACGAAGTTCCCTGCTCTACAGTCCTGCGCAAGACGAAGGCCACATTAAGTGGCCTTCTTTGCGTGCGGAACTCGCGATGAACTTCGTGCCCCGCCGTCCGGGAGGACGCCTCTTTATTGATGGGAGGCCTGATAGGTCGATGGTTCCGTGCCCGGATGCGTCCAAAGTGGGACGGGCTTTCCGGATGGGCAGGCTTTCGAAAAATGCGTCCCGGAATTTGCCTTTGGAATGGGACGTAGTTTCCTGTTGAGGTGCTTTGCGGAAAGTGCATCCCACTCTGGGCGGTCGAAGTGGGACACACTTTCCCAAAGGCGCTCCAACGGGAAATCAGCCCTCAAAGTGGGACGCCGTTTCCCAATGAGGCTCAAGCGGAAAATGCATCCCGGAATTTGCGCTCAAAGTGGGATGCGGTTTCCGGTTGAGGGTCTAAGGGGAAAGTGCGTCCCAGAATCGACGCTTGAAATGGGATGCAGTTTCCCGATGAGGTACTCGACGGAAAATACATCCCAGAAATGGCTTTTGAGCTGGGATAAGATTTCCGCGGCATCTCGGATTCTCAAAAATGAGACACGCCGTTGGCGAAAATGAGACACGTGATATCGGGCATCGGACGTATCATTTGCAAAAATGAGTCCACTCCACTCGAGTAAAGCGAGGTCCCTCATGTACGTTCCACATCCCCGTATCCGTAGGCTGTCGAAAATCCCGCTTGTTGGGACGGCGGCGCTTGCTGCGTTGATCGCCACGAGCGTCGCCTGCTTCACGGCCACGCCCCAGGTTGCCCAGGCGGCAGACGCGCCCGCAATCACCGATATGACCGAGCAGGATTATCAAGCCCTGGGTCTGGGCACGAGCGAGGACATTCCGGCCGATACCGTTGGCCCCTATTCCACTGATACCCCCACGACGTTTGCCACGCGCAGCGAGGTCTATATGGCAGCTAACGGTAGTCATGGCAATCGCTACACTCTGCGCGACAAGCTCGAGAACGTCGAGCGCGGTGACATTGGCGGCAGCAGCAAACTCACCGATGGCTATGGAAGTGTGTGGGGCGCCGCAAAGTTCTGGCAAAACGTCAACAACTTCGATACGAACAGCGATCTCTACAAGCATAGCGACTACGGTGGCGGTACCTGGTCGTACCTAAGCAACAATGAGTCCTCAACAGTACTCGCCAACGACAACAACGGTTTCTCGGGCATTCACGCCACGAGTGTTGAGTTCTGCAGCGACGCCAGCACGGGCAAAAAGAGCCGCGTTGCCGAGCTCCGTGCCTACGGCGACAGTTCCTCCACGACGATTGACGGCAAGTCATACGCCGGAAAGGTTGAGCTGGTCCTCTACTCGTTTAGCAACGGGCGTACGCGCACTCTCGACACACACCTGCCGGTGACGGTCAACACTAATATGATGTACGAAGGCCGTTTTAAGTACCTGGATGCCGGTTACCTGCAAGAGCACGACGCCGTCTTTGATGTCGAGGCGGGCGATGTCGATGGCGACGGCGTCGACGAGCTTTTTGTCTACGCGGGCTGCTATGTCGACGAGAACGGCGTGCGCAAGGCTGTAGTCGACATGTATGACTTGGAGGGCGGCAACTGGAAGCAAAGCGTCGTCAAGATCGATGCCGGTAACGCCGCGGACTACACCACGCACAACAAGGGCGGGAACGACTCCTGGACGCAGCTTCAGTCAGCTCCTGTCGTTTCGCTAGCGGCCGGCGACCTCGATCGCGATTTTTGCGATGACCTCGCCATCGTGGTCTCGGCACCCTACGGCAAGAAGAATATTGATAAGTCGACGCATTGCGAGCTGTTTTCGTGGGATGCATCCAAGGGTGCGCTCGTCCATGTCGATGCTCTGGGCGACGCGGGCGCAATCTCCCTCTCCGCGAACGGCAAGACCATGGTCGCTGCGAATGCGACGTTCGGCACGTTTGCCGCCTACGATGAAGAAGGAAAGAAGACGGGTGAAACCGTCACGGGCCTTATTCTTGCGGGCTATGACTGGCAACGCAGCGCTTTTGATTACGGCGCTTCTGACGGCAGCAAGGGGCTGTACGGCGCGCTGTACCGCTACGCGTATTTTGACTCGGAGTCTGGCGAGTTCAAGCTTTCCGATTGCAAGGAATACAGAGACGGGCTCCTCGCCTCCTATGGGCTGATGCATGTGCCCAACAGCGCATGGAAGGATAGCGCTCAGGATAAGCGCTATCCGTGCACCTTGGCGCCTATTGCCCTTGCCACTGCCAACCTTGACGGCCTGTCCGAGCAGCTGGCGGTCGACGAGGTGCTCGTGGGCGGCGATGCGTTCCGCGACTTTGCCTGCAACACGGCACAGAGCGGGGCTCAGGGCTTGGGGTCCATGGTCGGAACCATGAGCATGAGCGGTCAGCAATACAACAGCAGCAACAAGCATGACCACAAGGGTATAGAGCAGGTGTGGATCAGCGACGTCAAGGCGGGCAGCGTCTCGGGTTCGGACCGCTATAACGAGAGCTTTATCGCCGTGGTGGGCAAGCACCGCGACGAGGACCTGCGCAAGAACGATGACTACTATTGGATGACCGCCTCGCATTTTTCGCTCGACGAGAACGGAAAGGTGCGCCGCGGCGAGGAGCAGGTGATTAGCGAGAGCAACCGTCGCGGCACTACCTACGGCACATTTATCTCGCTCGCGCTGCCCGATGTCGACAACGACAGCGTCAAGATCACGTACAAGGACCGCTACAAGGTCTATACCAACCCGCGCGTGCTTGCCGTGCTGCAGGATGCGCCCTATGTTGAGGATCTGGAGCAGGCATACGGCTATCTGGTGTTGGGCGGCACGTCATACGGAGAGGAAAAGGGCACGGGGACATCCCAGGGCTATACCATTGGCGCCGAGTTGGGCGTTGCCGTCGAGGTGCAGACCGGTCCGCCCCTGGTCGCGATGAATGCTTCAGTCGATTTTGCCGCCGAGGGATGCTATGACTACCGGAGCGAGCGCACGGTCAGCGCAAGCGTAAGCTATGAGTCGCATGCCGGCGAGGGTGACAAGGCCGTGCTCTACACGATTCCGATGGTCTATTACGAGTATGAGATCGAAAATGAGGAAACTGGTGGCAAGGGCGTGATGGCGGCGCCCGTGTCGCTCGGCGCGCAGACCTCGGTCGTTAATGTCGAGGCCTATGACCGCATTGCCAAACAGCACAATATGACGCCGCTCAGCTACTTTTTGACCAACCGGTCGGGAGAACCCGGAACCTATCAAACGACGCTCAACGGCGAGACTCCCGTTGGGGATTCCTTTGGCCTGGGCAAGCCTGGCGTAACGCGCGCCTACACGCACGATGGGTTTAACGGCGCCGCCGCGCAGTCGGGGGCGAGCATTGAGCAGACCATCGAAGTCGAGGAGGGCAAGGAGCAGGAGCTCGAGCTCGGCTTGACGCTGAACGGCAGCGTTGTCATGGGCGCGAAGCTCGCAAAGCACGAGTTGTTTGGCGGCCTGTGCTTTGGTGCCAACGCCGGCTTTACTACGGGTAACTCCTCGAGTGAATCGACCGAATACGGCGGCACCGTCGACAACCTGCCCGAGGCCGCGCAGGGCAAGTACGGTTTTGTGTGGCGTCTGGGCGTCAACGCGGTGGATGTCGACAAGTTCGAGGCAGACTCGGGCGACAAGCTCGGCACCAAGGACACCGACCAGTTCTGGATCGTGGGCTATGACGTTAAGGACGTCGAGATGCCCGACGCGCCGGCCGTGACGGGCTTTACGGCAAACGCCGTCGATTCGACCAGCGTTACGTTTAGCTGGGACGATGTACTCGCAAACAAGAGTGGCTTTAGCTACGGCGTGGGCATGCTGCAGAGCAATGCGGCGGATGCGGTCGTCAATAGCTGGAAGATTGCCGACAACACGCAGACCTCGCTCAAGTGGGATGGGCTGCAGCCCAATACGGAGTATCGATTCGCCATCGCCGCCGTTAAGAATGGATCCACGACCGAAACAGGTATTCGCTCGGCAATCATCACGGTCAAGACCATGCCCGATGGCATGACGATGACCGTGAGCGGACCTGCGGCGGATGCTGCGGAGGGGTCGGATCTTGGATACGACTCTTCGGTTGAGCGCACGGCGGGAAGCCACCTGACGCTCTCGGCGATTGGCCATGTGAAGCAACTCGGTGCCGACGATAGCGAAACAGGTCTGGCACCGACCTATATGTGGTACCGCAAGGGCCGCGGCGAGACAGAGTTTAAGCTCGTGGGTGCCGATGGCAACCTCGCGGCTGGAACGGCCTCAAAGCTCGAGATTGACCTGACCGCAGACGATGACGGTGCGCAGTATTACTGCCACGTGGGATACAACGACGTGGGCCTCGACACCGGCACGACGCTCGTGAATATCGAGGCCGAGGAGACGGCGCCCACAACGGTGAACGCCACCCCGATCCGCACGCGCCGCCTGTTCTCACAGGCAAGTGCGGGCGCCAAGAAGTTCCTGGACCATACGCTGGTAAACACCGCCGGCCCAACCGATTCCGAAGGCTCAAAGGACCCCGAGACTCCTGAGACCCCGACGAACCCGGACAAGCCCAAGTCCGACAACGGAGCTAAGACCGACACCAAGGTCAAGACTACGACCACAGCGAAGAACCTCGCAAACACCGGCGACCAAACATTCGCCCTAGTCGCCACCGCAGCAGCAGCGGGAGCAACGCTCGTAGTGATAGCCCTCATCATGCTGATCAAGCGCCGCAAGACCCACTAGTAGCCAGTCGAACATATCGACAACCCAAAAACCCGGGTAGCCAAAAACAGGCCACCCGGGTTTTCTGTTGAGTGGAGACTCCGCAAGCGGAAACTGCGTCCCATAATTAGGCCGAGAAATGGGATGAACTTTCCCAATGAGAGCCAACCGGAAACCACGTCCCAGAATCAGCCCCCAAAGTGGGACGCACTTTCCCAACGAGCCTCAACCGGAAAATACATCCCGGAATCCAGCTGAATAGTGGGACACACTTTCCCAATCGGGTCCCAAGCGGAAACTGCATCCCATTCCGGACGTGAATTCTGGGACACGGTTTCCGGATGCAAAAAGGCCACATGACGTGGCCTTCAACTTATATATGTTCAGCAGATGCCCCCATGACAAGCCGCGTTTCAACACCGAGGCGTCTGCCCGGCGGCACGGAACGTAAGGTTCATCGCGAGTTCCGCACGAGCCGGAGAGCACTTAATGTGCTCTCCGTGCGAGCAGGACTGTCCGAGCAGGGAACCTTACGTTCCGCGCCGCCGGGCAGACGAACCAGTTAAGACGCGCCGTTACTTGATCTTGGTCGTACCCGGTGCCAGGTTGGGGTCGGTCTCGTTGGCCTCGGTCTGGAAGTGCTCGGTGTACACGTTCTTGCCGTCGCGGAACATCTCGTAGTACTGCATCTTGGCGTAATCCTCGCGCGCCTTGGTGGCGGCTGCTGCGGCGGCGTCGTCGCCGGTGACGTTGGAGGAGAGCGCCCAGCGCAGGCTGGCGTCCTCGTAGCCCACGGAGTTGATGGCGGGCAGCGACTCGCGCAGCGTCATGTGCGCCTTCTGGTAGTCGGAGAGGGGTGCGCCGATCAGCTGCATCAGCTGCGTGGACAGGTAGTTGGTGGACAGGTCGTCGACCTCGCTTGTCTGGTCGCAGCCGGCAACGTCGTAGTTGGCCCAGATGATGTAGTCGGTCTGCCACAGACGTTCCTGGTGCGTGGCGTCGTCTTCGCCGGTAAACCACTTGTCGTTGAACTTTGACGGGAAGAACGGCTGGTGGTCGCCCCAGAACACCACGACTACCTTACGATCGAGCTTGCTCAGGGCGTTGAGGAAGTAGCGAAGCGCCTGGTCGGACTGCTCGATGCACGAGACGTACTCGTCGACATCGGAGAGCGTGCCGTCCTCGACGGTTTTGGCGTCCAGATCGGTCGTGTCGATATTCAGGTGCATCTGCTTATCGACCGGCAGCAGACCCGTATCGTAGCCCGAGTGGTTCTGCATGGTCACGTCGAAGATAAACTGCGGATCGGCGTTCTGGTTGAGCAGCTCAAGAATCTTGTCGTAGGTCGCCTGGTCGGTCACCATGCCGCGCAGGGTATCGGCGCCCTGGAAATCGTTGATGGACAGGAACTGGTCAAAGCCAAAGTCCTTGTAGACGTTCTCGCGGTTCCAGTTGGTCGCGTGGTTGGGGTGCATAGCCGTGGTGGAATAGCCGAGCGATTTGAACTGCTCTGCCAGGTTCCCGGTCGTCTCCATGTTGTAGATGGTGTAGGGGTACACGCCCGAGCCCAGGTTGGCCATGGAGTTGCCGGTCATAAACTCGAACTCGGTATTGGCGGTGCCGCCGCCGTAGGCGCTCACGTAGAGCTTGCCGCGGCTGAGGCAGTTGGACAGGCTCTTAAAGTACTGCGGGCCCTCGTAGCCGGCGCGCATGTTCTGGTAGATCGACAGATCCGAGAAGGTCTCGTTCATGATGGCGATGACCGTGGGCTTCTCGCTGTCGAACTGCTCCTTTGCGGCGGCGCGCTCGTCGCTCTTGGCCGCATCGGACTTGTCGTAGGCCTTGGCGTACTTTTTGAGCGTGGCCTTGGCATCGTCGACGGAGTAGTCGGCGGGTTTGGGCGGCTTGATGGACTGCGCCGCACTAATAAAGGCGGGCAGGTAGCCCTCGCGCCAGTAGCTCTCGAGCGGGCGCCAGGTGTAGACGGTGATGCCGAGGGTGTTGTAGTAGTCGATGAGCGTGACGTGTGCGGTCACGCCGCCCAGGCACAGCACTGCCACGAGCAGGTTGGTGAGCAGCATGCGCTTGGCGTTGGCGGCACCCTTCTGACGGTGCGGCGCCACCAGGCCGGCGTACTCGCACAGCAGCATGGCGATGGCGGTAAAGCCCATGGACAGCACGCAGAACAGCGAGATCGAGAAGGTGTAGCCGTTGCCGGCAACCGCCGCGGCGGTGGAGATGGCCGAAAGGTCGCCCGGCTGGATGGGCATGGATTTAAACGTGATGACGAAGAACTCGGCAATGCCCAGGACAAAGAGGGCAAAGGCCAGGACCGCGGGAGCTGCGCCATGGCGCTGGAACAGGAAGAACAGGCCGACCATGAGCGTGGTGATGATGGCCCACTCGAGCAGGATGCACAGGGGGTAGACCCAGGTAAAGTCGTGGTTGGACGATACCTCCATGCCTAGCAGCGCAAAGACGCCGGCGAGCAGCAGGCACAGCACGGCGGCGACGAGTGGCTTGCCCACAAAGGCGCCGCGCAGGCGGGCGAGCTTGCCGGTGGGAGCGGGGGCGTCGGGCGCGGCGAACGCAAAGACGCGCGGGGCGATGCGGTCGCGTGCGATGCTGGCCCAAGCGCAGCCGGTGAGGATGGCGTTGGTCAGGATGAGCATCACAAAGGCGAGCGGCTCGTTTTGGGCGACGAGGCCAATGGCGCCCCAAATGGTCAAAAAGAGCTGGAACAGGCCGAAGGCGACGCTCCACCCAAGAGCGCTTTTGGCAACGGTGCCCGACTGAGCGCGAATGGCCTTGGCCTCGCGCAAGACAAGGTAGACGGTCGCCGCAAGACCGACGAGCGAGATGGCGGCAGCGAACATGCTGAGACTCCTCACAAACTAAAACGTACGAAAGCGGGGGTTTACCCGATTGTTACCAAGATATGCGCTGCAATTGGTGTCTGCGCACAACAACCAGCCATATTAACGCGCACGTGTGGCGGTGTGGCGCAATGTAGTGGCGACCTGCGCGATAATGGACGGGAATTACACGGAAACGTAAAAGCTTCTTAAAGAATTAGCGAGGATAGAGCTATGGGCGAGCAGGTTTGTATGACGGGTGCCGAGTACTGCGGCGGAGCTGCGGGCGTGGATGCGAACGGCTATCCGGTCGAGACGACGGGCAATGCGGTGCTGGACACGTTGGAGCACCGTTCCTCCACGCGTGCCTTCGCGCGTGATGACGACGACCGTCCCGTGGCGGTGACCGACGAGCAGCGGGCGGCGATTCTGCATGCGGCGAGTCGCGCGCCGTCGGCGGGCGCCATGATGATGTATTCCATCGTGAGCATTCGTGAGCAGGCTACGCTCGACCGTCTGGCCGACCTGTGCGACCACCAGCCCATGATCGCCAAGGCGCCCTGGGCACTAATATTTGTGGTCGATTATGCCAAGTGGATCGATCTGTTTGAGCACGTGGGCTGCTTTGAGCCCGAGTTTGTCGAGCGCACGGGCAAGGCGCCCCGTCGTGCACCAGGTCTGGGCGACTTTGCCATCGCGGCCCAGGACGCCGTGATCGCCGCGCAAAACGCCGTGGTTGCCGCCGAGGCCCTGGGCCTGGGGAGCTGCTACATCGGTGATATCGTCGAGAATGCCGAGGAAGTTGCCGAGCTGCTCGATCTGCCGCCCTATACCATGCCGCTGTCGATGCTCATCATCGGCACGCCCCGTAAGGAGCGCCCGGCAATCGCGCACCCCGTGGTGAACCTGGTGCACGAGGAGCGCTACTGCCGCGCCGATGCTGCGACCATGGACGCGCAGGTGGCCGAGATGGATGCGATGTTTCGCCCGCACGCCCGCGAGGTGGGGGAGCGCGTCGTGGATATCTACACCCGCAAGCACACGAGCCCCTTTATGGCCGAGATGAGCCGCTCCATGGAGTGGTGGTTCAAAAACTGGCTCGGAAAATGACGAATGTGACAAGGGGATAGTCCCTTTGTCACACTTCATATCGCCGCGGTGGCCTAAAGACTGTATAAATCTTTATCTAGCTGGGAAAACAGTGCATTAAAACATGGGCCGATTACCTATAATCCCTTCGAACATTAAAGTTGGGAGGAAACCGGCTTATGGAACAAAAGGCCAAGGAGGCAGCCTCGCACGCTGCGATTCCTGTGAGCATCTCGGCGATGCTCGTCACGCTGGGCGTGGTGTACGGCGATATCGGCACCAGCCCTATGTATGTAACCAAGGCGCTCGTTGCCGGCAACGGCGGCATCGGAAGCGTCACGGAGGAGTTCGTGCTCGGCGCGCTCTCCCTTGTCGTGTGGACGGTCACGCTGCTGACCACCATCAAGTATGTGCTCATCTCGCTGCGCGCCGATAACCATGGCGAGGGCGGCATCTTTGCCCTGTACAGCCTGGTCAAGCGTTGCGGCAAGTGGCTTATCATCCCCGCCATGCTGGGTGGCGCCGCGTTGCTCGCCGACGGCATCCTGACGCCGGCCGTTACCGTTACCACGGCCATCGAGGGCCTGCGCACTATCCCGGCGGTTCATGCCGTGCTGGGCGATGACCAGGGCCGCGTCGTCGCCATTACGCTCGCCATCATCATCGTGCTCTTCTTGGTACAGCGCATCGGTACGGCCAAGATCGGTCACGCCTTTGGCCCCATCATGACGCTGTGGTTCCTATTCCTGGGCGGCACGGGTCTGTTCTTTGTCTTACAGCACCCCGCCGTGCTGCTGTGCCTCAACCCGCTCCGCGGCATCGCCTTTTTGTTGAGCCCCAACAACCACGCGGGCATCATGATTCTGGGCAGCTGCTTCCTCGCCACCACCGGTGCCGAGGCGCTCTACTCCGACATGGGCCACGTCGGCCGCGGCAACATCTACGCTACCTGGCCGTTCGTTAAGTGCTGCCTGCTGCTGTCCTATATGGGCCAGGGCGCTTGGCTTATGAACAACGCTGCCAACCCCGAGCTCATGGGCATTGCCGATCTCAACCCGTTCTACCAGATGCTCGCCCCGGGCCTGCGCCCGTTTGCCGTCGGCCTTTCTACCGTCGCGGCCATCATTGCCTCGCAGGCGCTCATCACCGGCGCATTCTCGCTGGTGTCCGAGGCCAGCCGTCTGGACCTCATGCCGCACATGCAGGTCTTCTACCCTGCCGAGACCAAGGGCCAGCTCTACATCCCCATGGTCAACAACGTCATGCTTGTCGGCTGCGTCATTGTGGTGCTGCTGTTCCAGAACTCGGCGCATATGGAAGCCGCCTACGGCCTTGCCATTACGCTGACTATGATGTGCACCACGCTGCTGCTCTTCTTCTACCTGCACGAGGAGCGCAAGCTCAAGGTCGCGCCGTGGATCTTCGCGGCCTTCTTCCTTTTGCTCGAAGGCTTCTTCTTCGTGAGCTCGCTCACCAAGTTCTTCCACGGCGGCTATTTCACCATCCTCATGGCCGCGCTCATCATGGGCATCATGGTGTGCTGGTACAACGGTACGGCTGTTGAGCAGCGCCAGTTTACGCTGCTGCCGCTGCGCAGCTACCTGCCGCAGCTCAAGCGCCTGCGCGATGACGATCGCTACGAGCGCCTGAGCGACAACATCGTGTACCTGACCAAGGACACCCATACCGACTACATCGACCGTGATATCGTCTACTCGATCTTGGACAAGCATCCCAAGCGCGCCCGCGCCTGGTGGTTCGTGAATGTCGAGACCATGGACGAGCCGCACACCTTTGCCTATTCGGTCGAGACGTTCGGCACCGACTACGTGTTCCGCGTGCATCTGTACCTGGGATACAAGATCAACCAGCGCGTCAATGCCTACCTGCGTCAGGTTGTTCAGGACCTGGCTGCCACTGGCGAGCTGCCGCCGCAGACGCATGACTACTCGGTCTACAAGGATCCGGGTAACATCGGTACGTTCAAGTTCGTCCTGATCCGTAAGCTGCTGGCACCCGAAAGCGATGTGGAGCCGAGCGAGCGTACGGCTATCACGCTCAAGTACATCATCCGCCGTGCCGCCGGCACGCCCGCGCGTTGGTACGGCCTGGAGAACTCCAACGTGAGCTTTGAGTACGTGCCGCTGTTCACCAAGTTCAAGGCTGTGAACAAGATGCAGCGCCTGGCCCCCAACGAGCGGCCGTAGTCGAAGCTCGAGGTTTGTCTGCGAACGGGCGGGCTTGTATTGACGGGGATTGAGTCCTGGGAGGAAACCATGGATGCAAAGGTGCTTGACGGTTGCGATCTTGCGACCGAGCTGGTGCGTGAGATACGCGCCGATGCTGCCGAAGATCGGTTCTTTACGAATCGGGCCAACATGGACATGGCCGACCGCGTGATTTCGATCGTGGTGACGGTGCTTGTCGCGGCGTGCGTGTGCGCACTGCTCGCGCACGTGCTGTTTGTCTAACGTCCGCAGGTTGCAAAGGCTATACACTTGGAACCACCACAAGGGAAACCACCACAAAGGTGCCTGTCCCTTTGTGGTGGTTTTTGTTTTTGAGAGAGGGGCGGGGCGCTGATGGACGTCCGTACGGACGGCGATATTGCCGATAGCTTTTGGTGGCGGCGCACAACGCTGACGCGCCGCACTCCTCTGTATGACGCCTGCGTGTCGGTGGGGCTGTTGGTCGCGGCGACGATTGTGGGCGCGCTGCTCGACCATCCGGGTCTCGCGCCGAGCATCATGATCGTCTATGTGTTCGCCGTGCAGCTGTGCGCATTCTTTACCTGGAGTCGCCTGTATTGCTTGCTGAGCTCGGCTGCCGCCGTGGCGCTCTACAACTTCTTGTTTGTCGACCCGCGCTACTCGCTGTCGCTTATCGACCGCGGCTATCCCGGCATGTTCTTCATCATGTTTGTGGTCTCGCTTGTATCGAGCTCGATTGCGTTAGCCCTGCGCCGGGCCTTGGCGCAGGCTGCCGCCAGCGACCGTCGCACGCATATGGTGCTCGAGACCAACCGCATGCTCCAGCGCTGCGCCGACGAGCAGCAGATCGTTCACGCCATGGCCACGCAGCTGGCGCGTCTTTCGGGCTGTCCGGTCGTGTGGTACAGCGCCGACGCCGAGGGCGATGACCTGCTGCCGCGTGCGACGTACACGGCCGTGGGCGATGCCGCGCCGGTGCACGAGCTGGCGCCGCAGATGCCGCCGCGGCTTTCGGCGTCCGCCTATGTGGGAACGCCGCTCGACGCCACGTTTGGCGGCTCGGCGTTTTATGGCATCTACCTGACGGTTCGCACGGGCGACGGCTTCGTGCGCTCGGGCGACCCCGCCTCGGTGGTGGGCGTGCTGGCTATCGTTGCCGAGCCCGACGTGCTGACGCATGAGGAGCGGACGCTTGCCGATGCTATCGTGAGCGAAGGCGAGCTGGCACTCGATCGCGCCCGCGCCATGGAGGCCCGCGAGGAGGCGGCGGTGCTCGCCAAAAACGAACAGTTGCGCGCCAACCTGCTGCGCTCCATCTCGCACGATCTGCGCACGCCGCTTACCAGTATTTCGGGTAATGCCGACGTGCTGCTCGACCAGGGCTCGACCGGCACCGCGGTGCTCGATGCCCAGACGCGCCGCGGCCTGCTTCTATCCATTCGCTCGGATGCGCTGTGGCTCAACGCCACCGTCGAGAACCTGCTCGCCATCACCAAGCTCGAGGGTGGCGGTATGCGCCTGTCGACCACACTCGAGCTCATGGACGATATCGTCGAGGAGGCGCTGCGCCACGTGAACCCTGCCGTGCGCGAGCACGACCTTAAGGTAGTGGCGTGCGATGAGCCGGCGCTCGTCAACGTCGATGCGCGCCTGATGGTGCAGCTGGTGGTCAATCTGGTGAACAACGCCATCACCTATACGCCCGCGGGCTCGCATATCATGATTTCGATTAGCGTCGACGATGGACGCGTGGCGTGCTCGGTGGCCGATGATGGTCCGGGCATCGCACCCGAGGATCGCGAGCGGATCTTCGAGTCGTTCTATACCGCCAACCACGGTCTGGCTGACAGTCACCGCAGCGTGGGCCTGGGTCTTTCGCTCTGCCGCTCCATTGCGCTGGCGCATGGCGGTAGCATAGAGGTTGCCGCGGCGGACCCGCACGGCTCGGTCTTTACGATTGAGCTTCCTGCCGCCGACGTTTCGTTTGATAAGGAGTAGCGCTGTGCCGAACTCTGCCGTAAAACCGCTCATCTTGGTCGTTGAGGACGACCCCGCCGTCCGCAATCTTATTGTTGCCGCGCTCGAGGCGCACGGCTTGCGCCATATGGCTGTGGAGACCGCCCATGCCGCTATCGCCGCCGCCTCGTCGCAGACGCCGAGCATTGTGCTGCTCGATCTGGGCCTGCCCGATATGGACGGCGTCAAGGTGGTGGAGTCGGTGCGCGCATGGTCGGGCATGCCGATTATCGTGGTCTCGGCGCGCAGCGAGGACGCGGACAAAATCCGCGCGCTCGATGCCGGCGCCGACGACTATCTGACCAAGCCGTTTTCGGTCGAGGAACTGCTCGCGCGCATTCGCACGACGCTCAGGCGCCTTTCGTATGCGCAGACGGGCGGTGTTTCCTCCGAGGGCTCGTTCGATGCCGGTGAGCTGCATATCGATTTTGATGCCGGTATCGCCACGATGGATGGCGAGGAACTGCATCTGACGCCGATCGAGTACAAGCTCCTGTGCCTGCTGGCGCACAACGCCGACAAGGTGCTGACGCACCAGTTTATCCTGCACGAGATTTGGGGCACGGCAACTAAGAGCGATCTGGCGAGCCTGCGCGTCTTTATGGGCACGTTGCGCAAGAAGATCGAGTCCGACCCCGCGCACCCGCGCTATATCCAGACGCACGTGGGTATTGGTTACCGATTGGTCATCCAGGGATAGGTCGGCATCCGCCATCCCAATATGAGTTGCGGTGAAATACGGTCTAAATTTACCTAATTCCAGGCAAAACAGTCCGTATTCCACCGCAACGTTGTCTATTTATCCTTGGGCTTGCTGGCGTAGAACTTCTTCTTTTTGGACTTGCCGGCAGGGGAGGGTTTGCTGGCAAAGTTGGACTTGCCGTTGCCGGCCTGCGCGTGCGCGGGCGCTGCTGCACGGGGCTTGCGGGCCTCGGGGTTGCGCAGCTCCTCGGTTCGCTCGGCAATCTCCTCGGCGCTAAAGCCGACTTCGGCCATGGCGTCCTCGATGGGCAGGCGGCGCACGATATAGCAGTGGTGCACCTTCTGGTTGCGTGCGAAATCCTCGGGGATGGTCTGCGCCGTAATGTCCTCCAGCACGACGCCCGCGCGCGCGAGCTTGCGCGTTTCGGGGCGGAAGCCGCGCAGGTTGCAGCTAAAGATGGCATGTCCGCCCTGTGCGAGCAGGCGCGACACGCCGGCCAAAAGCTCAACATGGTCGCGCTGGACATCCCAGGTACGGCGGCCCATCTTTGACGAGTTCGAGAACGTGGGCGGGTCGACAAAGATCAGGTCCCAGCGGTTGCGCGTCTGGCGCTGGTCGCGAATCCAGGCGAGCACGTCGTCGCGCACAAAATGATGCTGCGGACCAACAAAGCCGTTCTGGCGCATATTGCGCTCGGCCCAGTCCAGGTAGGTGTTGGAAAGGTCGACTGTCACGGTTTCCTCGACGCCGCCGTCGGCCGCATAGCAGGTGGCGGTGCCGGTGTAGGCGAACAGGTTGAGGAAGCGGCGCGCCTGTTTGGCGTGCTCGCGCACCAGGTTGCGGGTGACGCGATGATCCAGGAAGATGCCCACATCCAAATAGTCGTCAAAGTTGACGGCAAAGGTAAGGCCGCCCTCTTCGATGAGCGGCAGACGACGGCGCGCGATGTTGGCGCGCTCGCCCGAGCCACCCTTGCCGGCGCCCTGTTTGCCGTACTGCGAGCCGCCGCGCGAACGCATGCGGGCCTTGGCGTGCACGTGCTCGGCCGGAACATCAAGAATGCGCGGCGCGATGGCCAAGATGTCGAGCATGCGGGCCTGGGCAAGCGCGGGGTCGATGGTCTTGGGTGCGGCGTATTCGGCAATGACGAGCCAGCGGCCCGGCGTCTGCGGGCAGCCCTCGTACAGGTCGATGGCGGCGGAGTAGTCGGGCAGGTCGGCATCGTAGACGCGGTAGCAGCTCACGCCCTCGCGCTTGGCCCACTTGCGGCGCAGGCGGGCATTCTTGCGCAGGCGGTTGGCGAACTGCTCAGACTCGGGAATGAGCACGGGCAGCGGCTTGCCGTCGCCCAGGTCGAGCGTGGCGGCAGGTTCGGGCGTGGGAGTATCGGCGGCTTCGTCATGAGCGTCTGCGGTCTGTTCCTCGGCATCTGCGCTGATCGCTGCTTCAAATGCCGCGGCGGCGTGGTCGAGCGAGGGCCAAATCTCAATAGCCGCCTCCTCGTTGTTGGGCATGACGGCGATCGAGCGCTTGGGCTCGGCGTGGAGCGCGCGGGCCAGCAATCCGTCGCGGGTGAGCGCGGCGACCGGCGCCGAAGCGAGCTCGGGGGCGCGGCGCAGCTCGCCGACCAGCGTCATGGCATCGTGCATGAGTGAAAGCGGTGTCTCGGTCGTATCCGCGACGAGGGCGGCACCGGCGACAGTGCCCGCGTGGTCCAGCACGGTGGCGGACTTAGCGGCGCAAAAATCGACAAAGCGCTTGTAGCCGGCACACTTGACCATGCGCTCGGCGGTCTTGCGGGCGGTGGGGTCAATGTCCATGGCCACGATGCGCGCCTGGCGCTCGCGCGCTGCCGCCTCGCGCTCGCGCGCCTCGGCAAGCAGCTGCTCCCACAGAGCGGCGTCGTGTAGCTGCCAGCCCTCAAAGCCCCAGCGCTCGCGTGCGGCGCCCGGGGCGCGGTCGGTCAGAGTGTTCACGGCTTCCAGCAACAGGCCGCCGCCGGCGCACGAGGCATCGATTAGCGTGGGAAGGGCTTCATTCTCGTAATCGTCGGCCGTCAACTCGCGCTCGCACAGTGCGGTCCAGCCGACCTGCGCCAGCACCAGGGCGGCGTAGTCGGGGCGCAACACGTGCGCACCCTCGCCGGCACGGGTCGCCGCGGGCGGCAGGCGCTTGAACAGTGGGTCGCCCGAAAGGTCCAGGCTGATGCTCGCGCGGCGCTGGCGCAGCGAAAGCAACAGGTGAACGTCGGGATCGGCAGCGTCGACATCGGCGCGACGGCCCGTGGTCTCGGCCAGACGGTCGCACAGCGCGTCCTTGGCGCGCAGGGCCGAGAAGCGCGTGTTGCGCAGCTGCTCGGTCACGCCGCGGGCGGTGATGGCGATGGTGGCGCCGGGGCGGATGACGGTCTCCCAGGCGATGTCGTAAACGCTGTCGTACAGTTCATCGGCATCCTGCGCCTCAAAGCGCCCGAGTACCACGAACACACGGCTCGCCAGGCGCGACCACAGGCACGCTCGATAGCCCTGCTCAAGCTCGCCCTCAAATGTAGCGCGGCCCTTCAGCCGGCGAACATGCGAAAGCCCGAGGCGTTTAAGCTCATCGGCGAGTGCGGACTCAAAGCCTTCGGGGCAGCTTGCGTAAAATTCCATGGGTGACCTCTCTGGTTGCGTCGCTCCATTATATGATGGATGCTTCGTTTGCCCTTATCCTCGAAAGGAACCCATATGATTGATGCGTGTCCCGAACCCGCTGTGCTCTTTTTTGACGTGGACGGCACGCTGACGTCGTTCGATCCCGACAACATGACCGACAAGGACTTTTCGGCGGTTCGCCCCTCGCAGGCGGTCGTCGAGGCGTTTCATCGTCTGCGCGACGCGGGACACAAGGCGTTTATCTGCACGGGTCGCCCCCTGTGGCTCATCGCCGATAGCTTGCGTGCGCTCGACCCCGCGGGCGTCGTTGCCATGGCGGGCGCCACGCTCGAGGTCGAGGGCCGCGTGGTGTATGAGGACTGCTTTGACGAAGACATTGTTGAGGAGCTTGCACACCGTATGGCCGCGGCAGGGATTGAAGCCTTTTTCGAGACCAACGTGGCTACTTTTGCCCTGGAACCCGCGGGTGTTGAGCAGTCGTCTCTGATCGGCACTTCTGTGGTGCACAGCACCGAGGAAATGCGCGTCGACGGCCGTCTGCGCGTGGGCAAGGTAGGCATCGTCGCGAGCGACCTGGCTCGCGTAGCCAACGATGATGGCTTTATCGATCGCGAGTTTGAGCTGTGCAACACCGGTGGCCAGAATCGCGAGCTGAGTCCCAAGGGCATCGACAAGGGCGTGGGCGTGGCGCGAGCGCTGGCGTATCTGGGCCGTGAGGGAAATGCGCGCACCTTTGGCTTTGGCGATTCGGGTAACGACCTGGGCATGCTCGCTGCGGTCGAGACGGCTGTCGCCATGGGCAACGCCATGCCCGAGGTCAAGGCGCTCGCCGACTACGTGACTGATGATGTCGCACACGACGGCACCGTCACAGCGATGCAGCATTTCGGCCTCATCTAATGAATCCCGCGTTCTGACGTTTGCTTAAACTGCGACTCTTTGCTTTTGCATGCTCAATCGATTTATCAATCCAAACACTGAGGTGTTTATACCGTTCGCCGAGAAGATAAAAAACCGCAGCTCACGCCTTGATAAACGTAGGTAAAGTGTTTAGCAGTTTAACGCCCATGTGCAAGCGAAAGGAATCAGGCAGATGGCAATCAAGGTGTTCGCTGACGGTGCAAACCTCGAGGGCATGCTCGACATGTACGAGAACGGCAACGTTCAGGGTTTCACGACCAACCCGTCCCTTATGAAGAAGGGCGGCGTGACGGATTACCGCGCGTTTGCCAAGGAGGTCCTGGCCCACATCACTGATGTGTCCGTCTCGTTTGAGGTCTTTGCCGACGACGTCGAGACCATGGAGGTCGAGGCGCGCGAGATCGCTACCTGGGCCGAGAACGTCTACGTCAAGATTCCGTGCGTGACCACCAAGGGCGAGTCCACCGCCGAGCTGGTGCGCAAGCTTTCGGCCGACGGCATCAAGGTCAACGTCACCACCATCTTTACGCCTACGCAGGTTGATGAGATGGTCGAGGCCGTCGACGCCGAGACGCCGTCCATCATCTCGCTCTTTGCCGGCCGCATCGCCGATACCGGCGTCGACCCCATTCCGTTTATGACGGAGTCGGTCAAGAAGGCCGCCGCAAAGCCCAACTGCGAGGTCCTGTGGGCGTCCACGCGCGAGCTCATCAACATTTATCAGGCCGAGGCCTGCGGTTGCCAGATCATCACGGTGCCCAACAGCATCCTGGCCAAGCGCAAGAACATCGGTCGCGACCCGTACGAGGTCTCGCTCGACACCGTGCGCGGCTTTGCCAAGGATATCGCCGCTTTGGGCTTCCATATTCTGCCGTAACGCGAACACTGGCTACGCCGCGGGCTGCTCGCCCCGGCCTTTCCTTTCCCTATCGCTCACGCGCTTCGCGAGGGTCGCGCTAGGCAAAGGAAAGGCCGGGGCTGCCGACACGAGCTTGCCGGTAGGTTGGTGATTGGCTTCCATATTATGCCGTGGACAAAGGTACCCCCGCCTGCGCCGTGCAAAATCGAGAGTATTCAGCAAGGTAAAGGCTTTTACCAGTTAATCGAAGCACGGAACAGCCCCCGTTTTGGCTCTAAAAACGCCAAAACGGGGGCTGTTTTTTGCTTTTTCGTCTCTGAGGGGCATCCGGAACGGTGGAATTTGCAGAATACTCGCGATTTTGCACATCGCTACAGGGGGTACCCTTGCTTTGGCGGTTTACTTTCCCTGCACCATGGTTAGCGAGATTTTCTTGCGGTCGCGATCGACCTTTTCCACCCACACCTTGACCGTGTCGCCGACGCGTACCACGTCGCTCGGGTGCTTGACGAAGCGGTTGGCCAGCTTGGAGATGTGCACAAGGCCGTCCTGGTGCACGCCCACGTCGACGAAGGCGCCAAAGTCGACGACGTTGCGCACCGTGCTCTTGAGCTCCATGCCGGGTTCCAGGTCGTCGATGGAAAGCGCTGAGCGGCTAAAGACCACCTCGGGTGCGTCGTCGCGCGGGTCGCGGCCGGGCTTCTTGAGCTCGTTGACGATGTCGATGAGCGTGAGGGTGCCGCAGTTCAGGTCGCTTGCCAGCGCCGAGATGCTGCCCAGGCGGCGCTCGATGTCGGGCACGCCGCCGCGGCTGAGCTCGCTTGCTTTAACGCCGGCGCGTTCTAGGACGGACGTGGCCACCTCGTAGCTCTCGGGGTGGACGCTTGTCGCGTCGAGTGGGTTCCTGCCGCCGCTAATGCGCAAAAAGCCCGCGGCGTTGAGATATGCCTTGGGTCCCAGCTTGGGGACCTTCTTGAGCTGGCGGCGATCGGTAAAGGCGCCGTTTTCCTCGCGGTAGGCCACGATGTTTTTGGCCACGCTCGGCGTGATGCCCGATACATATCCCAGTAGGCTCGCGCTCGCGGTATTCACGTCGACGCCCACGCGGTTGACGACGTCCTCCACCACATGGCCCAGGGTGCGCGAAAGCTCGGCCTGGTCAAGGTCGTGCTGGTACTGGCCCACGCCGATAGACTGGGGCGGAATCTTGACGAGCTCTGCCAGCGGGTCTTGCAGGCGACGGCCCAGGCTCATGGCGCCACGCACGGTGACGTCCAGGTCGGGATATTCCTGGCTGGCGAGCTCGGAGGCGGAGTACACGGACGCGCCGGCTTCGTTAACGATGGTGTATCGCAGCCCAGGCGCCTGCTCGGCGATGAACTCCGAGACGACTTCCTCGGTCTCGCGGCTGGCGGTGCCGTTGCCGATGACGATGGTGTTGACGCTGTCCTTTTTGACGAGGCGGGCGAGCTCGCGCTTGGTGCCGGCGACGTCGTGGCGCGGCTTGGTGGGGTAGACCACGCCGTGGTCGAGCAGCTTGCCGGTCTCGTCCATAACGGCGACCTTGCAGCCGGTGCGGTATCCCGGATCGAGCGCGAGCACGCGGGCACCGCGCACGGGGCGTGCCGAGAGCAGGCCCTCGAGATTCTTGGCAAAGACGTTGATGGCCTCGGTCTGCGCACGGACGGTGAGTTTGGCGCGGGCCTCGCGCTCAAGCGAGGGGGCCATGAGGCGCTTGTAACCGTCGGCGATGGCGGCGTCAAAGACGGGCGCGAAGACGCCCTGACGTCGGGGCCAACGGCTGCCGAGGCGTGCCGTGGCAGCGGCGCCGTCGACGTTCACGCGCACGCGGAGTTTGCCCTCGCGCTCACCGCGGTCGATAGCCAGCACGCGGTGGTTGGGTATACGGCGCAGCGGCTCATCATAGCTGTAGTACGGCTCGTAGGGGGTCTTCTCGGCGGGGTCGGTGGCCTCGACGACGATATCGGCGGTGTTTTGCGTAAAGGCGCGCAGGTCGGCGACGTTCTCAGGGTCCTCGGCCACCGTCTCGGCCACGATGTCCGCCGCGCCGGCGAGCGCTTTCTCGGGCGTGTCGAAGCCGGCCTTCTCGTTGACGTAGGCCGCGGCGGCGTCGAGCGCGCTGCCCTTGGCCGAGGCCTGCATAATGATCATGTTGGCGAGCGGCTCCAGGCCTGCCTCGTGGGCCTTCTGCGCGCGGGTCATGCGCTTTTTGCGGTAGGGCTTGTAGAGGTCCTCGACACGCTGGAGCTGCGTGGCCTCGCGAATCTGCTGTTCGAGCTCGGGCGTAAGTTTGCCCTGGGCGTCGATGAGCAGAATGACGTCCTCTTTGCGCTGTTCAAGATTGCGCAGGTAGGACAGGCGCTCGTCGAGTGTGCGCAGGGCGACGTCGTCCATGCCGCCCGTGGCTTCCTTGCGGTAGCGCGAGATAAAGGGGATGGTGTTGCCCTCGTCGATGAGCTTGACGGCTGCCTCGATGTTGGCGGCCTTAAGGTTGAGCTCGCGGGCAAGCTGGGCGATAAGATCCATGGGACTCCTTGCGTTTAAGGTGCGTTTGCAGCACAGGGCTACCAAGGATACCACCCGTCCCAAAAGACTGTTTTGGGGCCGCGCCACGAAAACGACCTATCTACTACGTTTGAACCGTATGGGTCGACCATCCCCCGGTTTTCCGAGAATACGCAAGCCGTCTACCTGCGGTTTTTATTTCGCGAAATTTGGCATGGTTAAGGGCGATCGGTTAAACGTAGTAGATAGGCGCGTTTCGTGGCGAACGGATCAAGCCGAGGTGCAAAATAGCCCCCGCTTCTGAAAAATCGTCGGCAAGGTAGCAAAAGGCCCCGCGGGCAGGAGGCTGCTCGCGGGGTAAAGAAGAGGGGCTTGTTGGCGGCGGGCCAAGGCGCTCGGCGGGGAGTCTGCCGCGGCTCGCCCTAAAGCATTACAGCTCGACGAGCTGGCCGGTCTCGGCGGCCTCCTTGATAGCGTTAAGCAGCGTGAGCGTCTTGACGTTATCGGCGGGGGTCACGACGGGCTCGACCTCGCGGCGGACAACCTTCACAAAGTGCTTGAGCTGCATCTTGTGCGGCAGTGCCGGGTCGACGGCCGGAATCTCCATCTGCAGCGGCTTGTGCCAGTTGGAGGCGCCGTCGTAAGAGAACTGGTGCAGGCGGGGCAGCGACAGGGCGCCCTTAGTGCCGCCGATAAAGTAGGCGTCGGCGTCGAAGGGGCGGTACTGCGGATCCTCGCGAGCGGTTGCCTCCCAGTTCCAGGGGCTGGCGGTGGCGTCGGAGATGGTCATGCTTGCGAGCGCGCCATCGGCAAAACGGACGTTGACCACGGCGGAGTCCTCGGTCTCAAAACCGCGGGCGGCGCTGGACTGCATACCCTGGACGGCAACGGGCTCGCCCAGCAGGTAGCGGAGCAGGTCGACGTCGTGAACCAGGTTGACCAGGATCGGGCCGGCACCCTTCTTACGGCGCCACTCGACGTCGAAGTACTCGTCATTCTTATAGATCATGTAGTGGAAGCTCGACACGGTGAGCTTGCCCAGCTCGCCGGACTCGATGATCTCCTTGGCCTTGTTGACGAAGGGGTTGTGGCGACGGTGCTGGCCCACGAGCACGGGCACGCCGGCGGTCTCGGCCTCGGCAGCGAAAGCCTGGGCATCCTCCAGGTCGTTGGAGATCGGCTTTTCGACCAACGGCACGATATTGCGCTTCACAGCCTCGCGAGCAACGCCCAGGTGCAGGTCGTTGGGGGTGGCGATAATGACGGCCTCGGGCTTGACCTCGTCCATCATCTGGGCGGGATCGGTGTAAAACGGCACGCCGGCGGCCTCGGCCGTGGCGCGGGCGCCCTCAAAGGCGTCGGCGATGGCGACGAGTTCGGCCTCGGGCTCCTCGGTGACAAAGCGGATGTGGTTGCGGCCCATGGCGCCGGCGCCGATAACGGCAATGCGGACGGGATTGAGCTCAGACATTTCGACTCCTTAATACTGGTGGCCGGTGGAATGTGACAAAGGGGCAGTCCCTTTGTCACGTCGGTAAAACTAGGCGGATTTCTTCTTGCTGTCGGAGACCATCATGTAGACGGTGAGCACGACGGCGATGGCGGCGATCACGATGGCGCCGTAGAAGGACTGCTGGTAGGCGGCGCTGCCGGCCTCGGCGTGATACAGCACGGCGGTGATGGGCTGGCTGATCCAGGTGGAAGCGGCATAGCCCAAAAACATGATGCCGTAGTTGACGCCGATGTTGCTGGTACCAAAGGCGCCACCGGTGAGCGGCGGGTAGATGACGAGCAGGGCGCCAAAGCTAAAGCCGAGCAGAGCGAGCGCCACAAAGAACATGGCTTGCGTAAAGCTCATCGACATGATGACGAGTGCGACGATGGTGACGACAAGGCTGATGAGCAGCGACTTATAGGCGCCGAGCTTGTCGATGATCTGGCCAAAGGACAGGCGGCCGACCAGGTTGGCGCAGGTGTTGACGGAGACCACCACACCGCCGAGCGCGACGGCCGCGGCGCTCGTGGGATCGGCGAAGAGCTGGACGGCGGCGATGGAGGCAACCTTGCCCACGAGCAGGGTGCCCGCGGTGGCGGCAAAGGCGAAGGTGACGATGAGGACCCAGAAGCGCGGGGTCTTGACCATCTCGCCCGGGGTGAGGTCGCCGAAGGTGCCGGCATGCGCGCCGCCCTTGGGGGCCTCGAAGCCCTCGGGCAGCCAACCGGCCTCGGGGGCCTTCAGGAACAGGGCGGAGGCGGCAATCGTCACAAAGAAGATGACGCCGAGCGCCTTAAGGGCGCCAAAGATGCCCAGGCTCGGGATGAGCAGCGAGGCGAGCACTGGGGACAGCACGGCGGGGCCGGCGGTCGAAGCGGCCAGGGTGATGCCGGAGGCGAGGCCCTTCTTGTCAATGAACCACTTTTGGCCGGTGGTGAGCGCGGGGTTGTAGCCCAGGCCGTTGCCGATGGCGGCGACGAGCGAGAACCACAGGTAGAACTGCCACGGCTCGGTGACGGTACCGGACATGAACCAGCCCAGGCCGTAGCACACGGCGGCGGCGATCACGACGTTGCGCGGGCCGATCTTATCGGAGATGCGGCCGGCGAAGATGCCCGTCACGGCCATGATGGTCTGAAAGACCGGGAAGGCCCAGGTAAGAGCGCTGGACCACTCGGGGTAGACGGCGAGCAGGTTCTTGCTCACGACGGAATACAGCGCGATGGAGCTGATGAAGAACATGGTGACGCACGCGGCGGAAAGCACGACGGCGCGACCCTTGTTGGAGTTGGTGGAAGCCATTGGACTCTTTCTGATCGATGCGGGGGAGGAGCGGGCGTATCCGCGGGTCCTCCCTGTCAGGTTGGTTTACTGGTCAGTCGGCTTAGCGACGCCGGACTCGTCGGACCAAAGCTCGACGCCCTTGCTCTTAAGGTAGTTGTCGGCATAGGCGCGACGGCCGCCGGGCTTGGCGGTGAGGTCGCCCATCATGTTGGAGAAGCCGCCGTCGACCTTGATGGCGTCGCCGGTGGTAAAGTCCGAGCGCCTGGACGCCAGGAACATGACGGCGTTGGCGATATCGCTGACCTCGCCGATGCGGCGCGTGGCGATTAGGCGGCTGCGGCTCTTTTCGACCTTGGGGTCGGCGTAGAAATTGGCCGACATCGGGGTCTTAACGAAGCAGGGCTCGACGCAGTTGGAGCGCACGCCGTAGGGGCCCCACTCGGCGGCGAGCATCTTGGACATCATGTTGACGCCGGCCTTGGTGGAGCTGTACACGCCCGAGAACGTCTCGGGGGAGTGGCTGGCAACGGTCGAGATGTGCACCAGGCGACCCTGGCCGGCCTTGATCATCTCGCGACCAAAGCGCTGCGAGGTGATGAAGTAGCCGGTGAGGTTGACGTTGAGCACCTGCTCCCAGTCGCTCAGCGGCAGGTCTTCCATAGCTGCGAAGCGCAGGATGCCGGCGGTGTTGACGAGAACGTCGACGTGGCCGAAGTCGGCGATGGTGGCGTCGACGGCGGCCTGAACCTCGGCCTCGTCGGTGGCGTTCATCTTGTAACCCTCGGCGTGGATGCCAAACTCGGCGGCGAGGTCGGCGGCTGCGGCCTTGACCTTTTCCTCGTCCAGGTCGAGCATGACGACGTTGGCGCCATTGCGGGCGAACTCGCGGCAGATCTCGGCGCCCATACCGCCGAGCGCGCCAGTCACGGCGCAGACATCGCCCTCGAGCTTAAGCCAATCGCTCATAGGAACTTCCCTTCTTGTGCCTCCCGGTGGGTCGCTCCCATTAACCGACCCACGTGGTTTTCGCTGGTTATCGTATGCTTTGCATTTGCGCAGGTGAATTGCATATTTGTTAGAATGGCGTTAACCGTAGGTTTATAGCTTGCAAGACGATGCGCCTTTAATTGAGTGTGTGACCTGCCAAAACAACCCCCTTCGGCAGTTCATTGCCATGCGTCTGGAAACAGGAGATTGACGTGTACGATCGACGACTCGAGGCCATATCGGCCGCCGCGGAGCTGGGAAGCTTCTCGCGCGCGGCGGCAAAATTGCGCGTGTCGACTCCGGCGCTCGTCAAGCAGGTGTCGGGCTTCGAGGCCGAGTTCGGCATCACACTGTTCGAACGCTCGCACTCGGGCGTCAAGGTGACGCCGGCCGGCGCACTGCTGGTGGACGACGCGCGCTCGATCATGCGGCAGTCCGAGGACGCGCTGCGCCGCGCCCGACGCGCGGCGGGCGAGGGCGGTGCCGTGCGTCTGGGTGTGTCGATGATGTGCCCGGGGCGCCAAACGCTGTCGATGTGGTCGGGCATTCACGATCTGGAACCGTCGCTGCGATTTGAGATCGTGCCGGTAAGCGACCTCTACGACGAGTGCGAGACCGTCATGCGCAGCTTGGGCCGCGAGGTCGATGTGGTGCAGTCGAGCTTTTCGACCCCACGCTGGGGCGACGCATGCCAAAGGCTCCGCATCGTCAACGTGCCGTTTTATATCGACGTGCCGCGCACGAGCCCGCTTGCGCGCAAGACGCGTATCACGGTTGCTGACCTGGAGGGCATGCGCCTGCGCGTGCTCCGTCACGGCAACGACGCTATGGACAGTCTGCGTATCGATCTTTTGGCAGACGGCGGCGTAGACGTGATCGACGTGGACAGCTTTGACTTTGCGCTCTTTAACGAAGCCGAGGAAAAGGGCGACGCGGTGCTCACCTGCGGCGCATGGTCGGGGGTACACCCGGCCTTTGTGGGCGTGCCGTTTCTATGCGGGCGAGAGGTGCCGGTCTTTCTGCACTACCCGCTCGAGCCCACCCTCCAAGTCCAAAAATTCGTCAACGCCATGGCCCAACTCCTCAAATAGCCAAAAGAGCCCCGTCCCAAATTAGCTACCTTTTGCTACGGGTTTAGCGGTCCTCGCGTTGCGGCCCGGCTGCCTCGGCTGTCTTTACGCGATTCTTGTCGATGTACATGTTTTTGTCGGCCTGAGAAAAGAGCTCACGCATCGTAGGCGGTTCATCAAAATCACTGGAAAGCGCGTAGCCCACCGCATAGCTGATAGGCATGTTGGGGTGAGCCTCGGAATACTCGTTCACGTTCGCACGAACCCGAGCGAGACGAGACTCCACGGCAGCTCGATCGGCATCCCGCAGCACCGCGATAAACTCATCGCCACCGTCACGGCCCACAAAGCAGGTCTCGGACGCCACGCACCCCAGCTGCTGGGCAAAAGAACGGATGTATTCGTCGCCCTTCTCGTGGCCAAAGGTGTTATTGACCGTATGCAGATTGTTAAGGTCGAAGACGCACACCGCAACGGGCGCCTCCGCGGAGACAGGCCGCTCCTGCCCCAAGATCTCCTCGCACTTGTTCTTGTTGGGCAGTCCCGTGGCTTCGTCGAGATAGACTTTGCTCTGCAGCTCGCGGTTGAGCGCGGCAGTGCGCACCGCGCGAACAAGTTCGACCGCAAAGGTCGCCACCAAGCCCACGATGTCGATGATCACCAAGCCCTCGAGATAGTTGAGCGCCGACGCCTTCTCCTGAGAGTAGTCCTCTGCGAGTCGCGTAGCATCGTCGCAAATGCCAAAGAACTCCTCGCTCATGGAGATGATGTCGGTGCTCTCGTAGCCGACTTCGCGCACGCGGCTAATCTCGGCGCAAAGCTCATCAAAATAATTTGCAAGCTCGGTCATCTTTGCCTGATACTCGTCGTCGTCGAGACGGACGAGGTTGAGGTCGTCACTTCCGTAACGTAAACCGTTAATGTATGAATCCACCGCTTTGAGCAGGTCATCTTGAGGCTGGCCTGCATCCTCGAGCTTAACGATTCGCTGCGTGGTGCCGCGCACCAGACCGGCATAGTTGACCACGCGTGCCGTGCCCTGGATATCGGAGACGAGCAGCATAACATTGATGAAGAAGAAGATGAGAACTGCCGTGAGCACCATCATGAGCAGGCGCACCGCCTGGCCGGCCTTCTTGGCGACAGAAGTATTCACAAGTTCACTCCCCTAAATGACAAAAGAACAGGTAGCACGCAGTGTGCTGAAATTCATGGGTGGTTAACTCTACCATATGGGCCAGCAGCCTCAAACTGCAGCAGACGCTCGTCCAAATTGGCGTAACGCTTGTCTTGTTGTTCTTGACCTGGCCGCGCTATCGAACATGTTTCTGGTCTTGGATCACCATGGGAAAGCTCATCCCGTTTTGTGCGTCTAGATTGGGATGCGGCTTCCCAAAGGTGCCGTTAGGGGAAATCACATCCCGGTTTACCCCCTTGAAATGAGATGCCGTTTCCCGGAGGGGGTCCAGCGGGAAACGGCATCCCATTTTGGGCCCGAAAAGTGGGATACGGTTTCCGGCCGGCATGAAAAAAGCCTCCGCAGCTCGTGTGGCTGCGGAGGCTTTATTCGTTGCGGCGCATTGTGTTTGGATCGTTGAGATGAGTCGATTTGCCCCGAAAGAGGAGGGCATTGACCTTAGGGTCATGCCCGACGAATGAGCGGCAAATCGGCCATCTCGGCGGGCCGAACTACTCCAGCTCAAACGCTCCGGTGTAGAGCTGGTAGTAATATCCGCGCTTGGCGATCAGCTCGTCGTGGTTGCCGCGCTCAATGATGCGGCCGTGGTCCAGGCAGATGATCGCGTCGGAGTTGCGCACGGTGGACAGGCGGTGCGCGATGACAAACGTCGTGCGGCCCTCCATGAGCTTGTCCATGCCCGCCTGCACGATGGCCTCGGTGCGGGTATCAATGCTCGACGTGGCCTCGTCCAGAATCATCGCCGGCGGATCGGCGACGGCGGCGCGTGCGATCGAAATCAGCTGGCGCTGGCCCTGCGACAGCTGTGCGCCGTTGCCGGTGAGCATGGTGTCGTAGCCGTCGGGCAGGCGGGTGATAAAGTCGTCCGCGCCCGCGAGCTTGGCCGCCGCGACGCACTCCTCGTCGGTAGCGTCCAGGTTGCCGTAGCGGATGTTGTCCATCACGGTGCCGGTGAACAGGTTCACGTCCTGCAGCACGACGCCCAGCGAGCGGCGCAGATCAGCCTTGCGGATCTTGTTGACGTTGATGCCGTCGTAGCGGATCTTGCCGTCGGCGATGTCGTAGAAGCGGTTGATGAGGTTGGTGATGGTCGTCTTACCGGCACCGGTGGCGCCGACAAACGCGACCTTCTGGCCCGGCTTGGCAAACACGGACACGCCGTGCAGCACCTCGTGGTCGGGCGTGTAGCCAAAGTCGACGTTGTCCATGACCAGGTCGCCGCGCAGCGGCACGTACTCGATCTCGCCGGTTGCGCGGTGCGGATGTTTCCACGCCCACATGCCGGTGTGGTGGTCGGCCTCCTCGAGTTGCCAGGTGTCGGGGTTCACCTGAGCGTTGACGAGCGTCACATAGCCTTCGTCGGCTTCGGGCTCCTCGTCGATGAGCTCAAAGATACGGTCGGCGCCGGCGAGGCCCATGACCACGGCGTTGATCTGCTGCGAGATCTGGCCGATCTGTCCGCAGAACTGCTTGGTCATGTTGAGGAACGGCACCACGACGGCGATGGACAGCGCCATGCCCGAGATGCTCAGGTTGGGCACGCCCAGCGCCAGGAAAATGCCGCCTGCCAGTGCGACCAGCACGTAGAGCAGGTTTCCCAGGTTCATAAGGATGGGCATGAGGATGTTGGCGTACATGTTGGCCTTCTGCGAGACCTCGAAGAGCTTTTCGTTGCGCTCGTCAAAATCGGCCTCGGCGGCAGACTCGTGGCAGAATGCCTTGACGACCTTCTGGCCGTTCATGACTTCCTCGATATGGCCCTCGACAACGCCGAGCTCGGTCTGCTGCGCAATAAAGAAGCGCGCGGAGTTGGAGCCGAGCAGCTTGGTCATAAAGGTCATAAAGGCGACGCCTGCCACAATGACCAGGCACATCCAAACGCTGTAGTACAGCATGATAAAGAACACCGTGACGATGACGATGGTCGTCATGAGCAGGTTGGGCAGCGACTGGCTGATCATCTGGCGCAGCGTGTCGATGTCGTTGGTGTAGTGGCTCATGATGTCGCCGCGCTGGTGCGTGTCGAAGTAGCGGATCGGCAGGTCCTGCATGCGGTTGAACATCTTCTCGCGAAGCTTCTCGAGCGAGCCCTGCGTGACGATGGCCATGGCGCGGTTCCAGAACAGCGAGGACAGGATGCCGACGCCGTAGATGCAGGCGAGGGTGGTCACGAGCTGTGCGATCTTGGGCTGTGCAGCTTCCCAATCGCCCGACTGCCACGATTCGCTAATAATCTGCAGGGCGCTCTGAAGGAAGGTCGCGCCGATGGAGTTGATGATGGCGCAGAGCACCACGCCGACGACGACGAGGGGCAAAAGCACGGGGTAGAAGCCAAAGAGCGTCTTGATGAGGCGCGACATGGTGCCACCCTTGCGGTTGAGCGCGCGCTCGGCGGTCGTTGCCTTACTCATGTGCCTCGCCTCCTTCCTGGGTCTGAGCTTGTGTTGCGGATGCCTCGGTGTCGGCTTCGACGGCCTCTTCGCCCTCGGCAGACATCTTGTTTTGCGAGGTGAAGGTCTCGCGGTAGATCTCGCTCGTCTTGAGTAGCTCGTCATGGCTGCCGATCTGAGCGATACGGCCGCCCTCCATGACGATGATGCGGTCTGCATCCTGCACGGAGCTAATGCGCTGGGCGATGATGAGCTTGGTCGTGTTGGGCAGATAGCTTGCCAGCCCTGCGCGGATCTTGGCGTCGGTCTTGGTGTCGACGGCGCTGGTGGAGTCGTCCAGGATCAAGATCTTGGGGCGACGCAGCAGGGCACGCGCAATGCACAGGCGCTGCTTCTGACCGCCCGAGACATTGGAGCCGCCCTGCTCGATCCAGGTGTCATAGCCCTTGGGGAAGCCATCGACAAACTCGTCGGCGCAGGCCAGATGTGCCGCCTCGCGGACCTCCTCGTCGGTGGCGTTCGGGTCGCCCCAACGCAGGTTCTCGGCAATCGTGCCGCTAAACAGCACGTTTTTCTGCAGCACCATGGCCACTTGGTGGCGCAGAGCGTCCAAGCCGTAGTCGCGCACATCCACGCCGCCCACGCGCACGATGCCTTCGGTGGCGTCGTACAGGCGGGCGATGAGGTTTACGAGCGTGGACTTGGCCGAGCCGGTGCCGCCGATGATGCCGATGGTCTCGCCGCTCTTAATGTGCAGGTCGATATCGTCGAGCGCCTGGCGCTTCGCATGCGCGGAATACTTAAAGCTCACGTGGTCAAAGTCGATGGAGCCATCGGCAACCTCGAGCACGGGCTCGGCGGGATCGGCGATCGTGGGCTCGGCGGCTAGCACCTCGGTGATGCGGTGCGCCGATTCGTCGGCCATGGTCACCATGACAAAGATCATCGATAGCTGCATCAGGCTCATGAGGATTTGGAAGCCATAGGTAAAGATCGAGGAGAGCTGGCCCACGTCGAACAGCGTGCCCTGGCTCGTGATGATGAGCTTGGAGCCCAGGTAGATGATGACGACAAACGCGCCGTTGACGCAGATGTTCATCATGGGGTTGTTAAAGGCAAGCAGCTTCTCGGCGCGGGTGAAGTCCATCTGGACGTCGCGTGCGGCGGTCGCGAACTTCTCCTTCTCAAAGTCTTCGCGCACGTAGCTCTTGACCACGCGCATGCCGGTGACGTTTTCCTCGACGGACTCGTTAAGGGCGTCGTACTTGTGGAACACGCGCGAGAAGATGGGACGCACCTTAAAGATGATAAAGAACAGCCCAAAGCCCAGCAGCGGAATGATGACCAGGTAGACCATGGCGACGCTGCCGCCCATGATAAATGCCATGGTAAAGGCGAAGATCAATACCAGCGGCGCGCGCACGGCGATACGGATGATCATCATAAAGGCCTGCTGCACGTTGTTGATATCGGTGGTCAGGCGCGTGACGAGCGAGGAGCTCGAGAACTCATCGATGTTGGCAAAGCTGAACGTCTGGATCTTGTAGAACAGGTCGTGACGCAGGTTCTTAGCGAAGCCGCAACTCGCATGGCTGCAGGTGACGCCGGCAGCGGCGCCAAAAGCAAGCGACGTCAGCGCGATGAGCACCAAAAAGCCCGCGGTGGGAAGCATCTCGGCTACGGTGGTGCCATCTTTGATGGCGTCGATCAGGTTGGCGGTGATAAATGGAATCAGCATCTCGCAGAGCACCTCGCCAAGCACGAGCAACGGCGTGGCAACGGTGACTTTTATATAGTCGCGGATGCTGCCCATGAGGGTTTTAATCATCCAGTTCCTCCCAGGTTACACGGATTTTCTCGAGCATTTCGGCGAGCTGCTCGCGCTCGTCGTGGGTGAGGGCACCAAAGGCCTTCTCTCTAAAGCGAATGCGGGCTGCCTGGTCGATGCGGGCGTTTTCCCGGCCGGTTTCGGTCAGGCGAATGGTGAGCTGCCGTCGATCCTTGGGGTTACGGCTGCGCTCGATGAGGCCGTTGAGCTCGAGTTTGGACAGGATCTCGGAAAGCGACCCCGGCTTGAGGTCAAAGTGCATGCCGAGTTCCTGCTGCGACATCTCGCCGCCGGGTTGCTTGGCCAGCAGGCAGATGATGGGCGCCTTGCCGGACACGCCTCCGCCATGAAAATGCATGTAATGGCCGCAAAAGCCCAGGCCATTGAGGATGCGCTTGGCAAGCTTGTCTTCTGAGCTAACCGCTTCGGGTGCATCCGCCGGCTGTGACGGGTCGCCGCCGGGCTCGTGCGAACAAAGGTTAAGAGGTTCATCGCACATGAATTAGTGTTGCTCCTTTCTTTAGTTAGGTAGTGGAATTGTTTTGTGCCTAACCAATCTAGGAGCATGAGAAATGAATGTCAAGGTACCAAACTTATTAAGTTACGGCGTTTTGCCAAACGCCGTAACCGCTCGACGCTGCAAACGCTCCTAAGCGGCAATCTGGCGTTCAATCGTCGTGCATGGCCACAAGGCCTATGCCCTCCTCTTTCACGCCACCTTGCTCGCTTAGGAACGTTTTCGCTGTCCGTCCTCAACCTGTGATTCCGCCACGGTCCGTTTCGGTGCATGCAATCCCTTGGGGACGGAGGAAAAGGGATCATTTTCCGTAACCTTTCCGCAACAATTTACCCTTCGCGCTGCTCGACTCCGCTCACAACGTCCCCTGCGCTACACTTAGTCGCACTGTGGCGCTGCTGCGCCGTGCCCGAACCAAGGGAGACCCTCATGAAGAACACTCAGCTGCTGCTGATCAACGATATGTGCGGCTACGGCAAGGTCGCGCTTTCCGCCATGCTGCCGGTGCTGTCGCACATGGGCTACCGCATCCACAACCTGCCGACGGCACTTGTGTCCGATACGCTCAACTATCCCAAGTTCTACATCCACGACACCACCGAGTACGTGCGCCAGAGCCTCGCCATCTGGGAGGAGCTCGGCTTTGAGTTCGACGCCATCTCTACCGGCTTTATCGTGACCGAGGAAGAGACGCGCATCATTTCGGACTTCTGCCACCGTCGCGCGCAAAAGGGTACCAAGGTGTTCGTCGACCCCATCATGGGCGACAACGGCAAGCTCTACGCCGGCGTGCCCGAGTCCACGATCGGTCTCATGCGCAGCCTGCTCGAGTGCGCCGACTATGCGGTGCCAAACTACACCGAGGCGTGCCTGCTCACCGATACGCCCATTGCCGAGCAAATCACGCCCGATGAGGGCCGCACTCTTGTGGATGCCGTGCGTGCCCTGGGCGCCAAGTCGGTGGTCATTACGAGCGCTGTGGTCGACGGTGCGAATGTCGTCATCGGTTACGACCATGTGGCGGGGGAGTACTTCACGATTCCCTTCGACCTGATCCCGGTCTATTTCCCGGGCACGGGTGACACGTTCTCGGCGGTGCTCGTCGGCCGCGTTATGGCAGGTTGGAGTTTGCAACGCGCGACGTCCGATGCCATGCGCGTGGTGGCTGAGCTTATCGAGCGCAATGCCGACCAAGAGGACAAGTCGGCTGGCCTTCCCATCGAGGCCTGCCTGGATGTGATTGACCATGAGTAATGCTGGCGAGGGCGGCGCCAAGCCTGCGGGCGAGAACAAGCCGCTCGGCGCGCCGCGGGGCAAGCGTCCGCGCATCCGCGTGAGCTGCGTGGACCAGCTGGGTGCGTGCCGCTGCCACCATGGTCACAAGCCGGGCGACGTTTTTGACTTCGACCGAGACCGCGGCAAGATGTGTGCCATGGCCTGCCATGTGGGCTTTCCCTATATCGATATCCTGCGCTATGGCGGAACCGTGCCTGGCAACGAGCCCGGTACGGCAAAGTTCTGCTGCCCCGAGGTCGATACGCTGAACGTCTGGCTTGCCGAGATCGTCGACGAGTAGTCGAGCGCAATGTGACAAAGGGACAGTCCCTTTGTCACATTCGCCGGGGCTGCCCCTTCTTTTTGCTTATAATCCTAAATCTCTGCATTTCATCCGATTTTAGGTTCTAAAAATCCTACATTTCATCGATAATTAAGCGCATAAAACTTTGCATTTCATTTGATGACACTGAGGGGAGAGCCTATGCTGCGCAGGAAAATAGCGGCAGAGCTGGAGCGTTGGCTGAAGTCTGCCGAGCAAAAGGCCTTATTCATCACGGGTTCTCGCCAGATCGGCAAAAGCTATTCGATTCGCGCATTTGGCAAAGCCAGCCATGCAACCTACATCGAGCTCAATCTCATGGAAAATCGCCAGGCAAAAGATGCTCTTCTCGAGGCGCGGAATGCCGATGATTTCATCAGCAGGGTGACGCTTCTTTCGGGAAAGTCGATTGCACCAGGCAAAACGCTCGTGTTTATCGATGAGGTCCAAGAGGCCCCCGACATCATGACGATGGCAAAGTTCCTTGTAGAGGACGGGAGGTGCCGCTGGGCGTTTTCGGGGTCAATGCTCGGGACCCAGTTCAAGGGCGTCAGGTCCTATCCCGTGGGGTATGTCCACGAGCTTAGGATGTTCCCGCTCGATTTTGAGGAGTTTTGCTGGGCAATCGGGGTGAGCGAGGGGGCTCGCCAAACGATACGCGACGCGTGTATCAGCGAGAGGCCCATTCCTGATTACATTCATGACGCGATGATGGCAAACTTCAGGACCTATACCGTTGTCGGCGGAATGCCGGAGGTCGTGCAGCGTTTCCTTGACACGCAGGGCGACCTTGCCTCTGTTCGTCAGCTACAGTCAGAGCTCAACGAACAGTACCGGCGGGATATCTCCAAGTATGCAAGCGGGCGAGCCCTGCAGGTGCAGAGCATCTACGATCAGCTCCCTATTATGCTCGAGGGCGAAAACAAGCGCTTCGTGCTCAATTCCATTGACCCCAAGGCTCACTACGAGAAGTATCAGCGAGATTTTGTATGGCTTGTCGATGCCGGCGTTGCTCTCAAAGCCGATATCGTAACCGAGCCAAAATCGCCCCTGCTTAAGACGGCACGGCCATCGCAGTTCAAGCTATATCAATCGGATACGGGCATGTTGATGGCGCGCTACCCCGTTGGAGTCGCCCAAGCGGCGTATCTTGATAGCAAGGAGCCCAACCTGGGCGGCATTTACGAAAACGTGGTGGCCCAGCAGCTGGCTGCCCAAAATCGCCAGCTTTACTACTATCAGACAAAAAAGCGCGGTGAAGTGGACTTTGTGGTCGATGGACCGGATGGGACGGCTGTTCCGATCGAGGTTAAATCGGGCTCCTATTACCACGCGCACGCTGCGCTCGGTCATGTGCTTGATACGGCTGAATATGGCGTAAGGCTCGGGATTGTTTTCTCGAGAGGCAACGTTGAGCGCAACGGAGCGGTTCTCTATTTGCCGCTATATGCGACCTGGGCCCTTTCGGATGTTTTGGGCGACTCCTGCGCCGAGGGGATAAAGCTGGAGGTCAAGCCGGTCTAGGGCCAGTCCCGGATGTGACAAAGGGACAGTCCCTTTGTCACATCCATGAGCGTGGATTTTCTCCCACCGAGATAACGAGCGTGGATTTTCTTCCGTATAGAGCGCACTTGAACGCTCAAAGTGGGAGAAAATCCACGCTCGTTTTATGCCGATGGCGTGGCCCGTGTGCCCGCGCCGCCCGAGCGCCTACAGCTGCTCGAGCATAGCGGTGCAACCGGCGAGTACATCGCGGTAGGTGGCGTCGAAGTTGCCGGTGTACCAGGGGTCGGCCACGTCGCCGGGACGATCGGTCCAATCGAGCAGGCGCGAGATCTTGCCATCGGGATCGCTGACAAAAATGCGACGCAGGCCGCGCGCGTTCTCAGCATCCATATAGACAATGTGATCCCAGTCGCCATACTCCGCGCGACGCACCTGGCGGGCACGGTGCGCAACGACGGGAATCCCGACTTCACGTAGCTTGGCGACCGTGCCATGATGCGGTGGGTTGCCGATCTCCTCAGTTGAGGTCGCAGCGGAATCAATGACAAACTCGCCTGCGCGTCCGGCGCGCCGCACCAGCTCGGTAAACACCGACTCAGCCATCGTCGAGCGGCAGATGTTGCCATGACAGATAAACAGTACGTGTTGCATATGCGGTTTCCTTTCGATCGCCATCATCGAGCTCGAGTATCGCATCTACGCCTGCGCCATCGTCCTCTTGCGTTCCCAGCGAGCCAACTTAATCGTCACCAGCGTGAGCGCCCAGGCCACAAGCGAGAACGCGGCGCCCACGGCGCCCACGTACGCAATGCCAACGCTGCTTACCACGGCACCGCCCACTGCGGTGCCAAACGAAATGCCGACGTTAAACGCCATGGGCTCAACCGAACTTGCGAGTACCATCGACTTGGGATGGCGGCTGCGTGCCACGTCCATAAAGTGCGTGATGCACGACACCGAGAACAGGTACATGAGCAGCGCCAAGCTGAAGACAAAGACCAGCGCGAGCGGCATGGTGCCGCCCACAGCAAACAGCCCGAGTAACGCCGCAGCCTGCAGCGCAAACGTCGCAAGCAGCGCCTTCATGCCAAAGCGCGCATCGATCCATCCGCCCAGGATGTTCGAGATCAGGCAGAACACGCCGTAGGCCATGAGCGTGGTACTGGCTTCGACCGTGCCCATGCCCAGCACCTGCTCAAGATAAGGCGTCACGTAGCCATAGAAAACGTAGACCGACCCCACGCCAAACAAAAAGATGAGCATGCCGGTGATGATGCTCGGCTCGCGTAGCAGACCCGCCTGCTCGCGAAAGGTGGCGGGCTCGTCGGTTTGCCCAGCGCGCGGCATAAACGCCACGAGCGCTCCGCAAATCAGAACGGCAAAGGCAAGCGTGCCGTACATGGCCACGTGCCAATCGAGCGTGTCGGCCACAAACTTGCCGATTGAAGTGGCAAAGACCATTGCCACGGAAAACGCACCATATACCACCGAGATGGCAAGCGAAGTTTGCTGCGGGGACAGAAGCTCGGGGATGTACGTCACACCCACGGCGAGCAGTGCGCCCGAGACGGAGCCCAGGATGATGCGCGAGATGAACAGCACCTGGAAGTTGGGCGCCAGAGCCATGACAAGATTGCCCAGCACAAAGACGATGCTGTAGCACACGAGCAGCTGGTAGCGGCGAAAACGCCCCGTGCTGAGCGCGAGCACCGGCGTCGCGATAGCGTAGATCAGTGCGAACACGCTAATAAGTTGGCCTGCGGTGGCAAGCGATACGCCGAGTTCCGTCGCCAAGTCACTTTCGATGCCGATGACCACGAACTCGGAGCAGCCGAGCGAGAATCCCAACAGCACGAGCAGCGCCAGGCAGAGCTTGGTGCGCGCGGGGGAGAGCGCGGCGGCGGTTGACTTACTTTTAGGCGTGGTTGCGGCGGTCAAGGTTGTCACTCCAATGTCGCATGAATAAGCGGGATTCAATCCCTGCAACTCTAGCAGAATGTGACAAAGGGACAGTCCCTTTGTCACATGGAAAGCTTGCCTGTATAGTCGCAATACAGGCGAAGATGGTCTCAGGTACATCGCGGGCGACAGGAGATCCCATGGGTATGCACACGACAAAGGTTGCAGTGGGCGAGGGCAAGTTTGTGCTCGAGGCCCAGCTGACGGTGACGCCGCGAGGCATGGCGGTGTACGCCTGCTCGCCGGAGTTCGCGCACCTGGGCGCCACGGCGCAGGCCATTCCGCGCCCCGAGCCCGGCCGTACGGCGACGGTGAGCATTCTGGCCGTTCCGTGCCATCGCGATGAGATCCCGGCGCACGATATCGCGGCGGCGCTGGCCACGCGCTTTGGCGTGCCGGTCGTTGCAAGCACGGGTTTTCATGTTGAACAGGCGAGCGGGGACGACCTGCAGCGCGTGCTCGATACCACCAAGGAGCTCATCGCCGCGCTTGAGGAAGCCGCCGCGCGCATCCTGCGCGCCGGCTGGGATGAGGGCGGCGCGGGCGCCGAGGTCGTGGCGGTCGATGCCGCGACCGGCGAGGCGCTTGGCCCCGTCGACCGCATCGATGCCCATGCCGGCGAGGGCATCCTGCATCAGGCATTTCTGACGCTTTTGGTCGAGGGCCGGGGCGAAGACGCGCGCCTGCTGCTCTGTCGCCGCAGTCCGCTCAAGCGACTGTGGGGCGGAGTGCTGGCCGATAGCTGTGCCGGCCATCCGCTCCCCGGGGAAGACGTCGCGGCCGCCACGGCGCGCCGCATCAACGAAGAGCTCGGCATTACGCGCGAGCCCGATCAGCTCGAGCACCTCGGACACGTGGTGTACCGTGAGGACCACGGCGATGGTCGTTGCGAGTGCGAATGGTGTGAGGTCTACCTTGCCCATGTTGAGCCGGGCGAGCTGCATATCAACCAAGAGGAGATCTCGGAGGTGCGCCGCGTGACCCCGTCCGAGCTCGACGGCTATCTGCAGGGTCACCCCGAGCAGCTGGCCCCCTGGCTCCGCGAGGCCCTCGAGGCCACTGAAATCAAATCGGCTTTTGTCGACTTCCTCTCCTAGCCCATATTCATAACTTGCGGTGCTATTCGTACGGTTTTGGTCCATGCGCCGAAACCGTACGATAGATACCATACGATAGACGCCGCAAGTTATGGAAAGCGAGGGTTCGGCAGGGTGAGGCCCTGCATGCCCATAACGTCTAGGACACCGCTATATAGTTCGTGAGTAGCTCTACGAACACATCGAAGAGCACGGGCGATACGGAGGCAGTTTCGGCGTCGGTTCCTCGATAGGGAAGCACAACGGCTCGGTCGACGGCCCGGGCGCAGTCGTAGGCGGGATTGGCAGTGATTAACAGGAGCTTTCCGGTTGCCTGGGCTGCGTCCCGGATGTTGCTCCTGCGCCCCGAGACCGAGAACAGCACCAGAAGGTCCTCTTCGTCCATATAGTCGCTGAGTTCCTTGATTTCATCTGAGGTAACGGCGTGTACGCCGCGCCCGTTGCGCCGCATGATGATCTCGAACAGCTTGGCAGGCTGGTAGCTCTTGCCACTTCCTGAGGCATAGATGCGCTTGTGGCTGCAAACGTAGGCTGCCAGGTCGCGCATCGTTTTCTCGTCGAGTACTTTCTCTGCGGATTCGAGCGTGCCAAAAAGGGTGTTGAAATAGGGGCGTCGCTCGTCGGACGATTCCTCGTTCGCAGCCTGCTCGGTGAGCCAGGCAACTAGATCCGAACGGAAATCACGGTAACGCACGTAGCCCAGGTTCTTTACAAAGCGCGAGAGCGCCGGTTGCGACACACCGCACTCCGCTGCCAGATCGCTGGTTGTCTTGGATACAACCATCTGCGGGTTGGCGAGGATGGTTTTGTAGATGAGCTGGTCGTTTTGGGTAAACCGATCAGAACGGAGCTCCATAAGCTGCATGGGGTTCACGGTGCCTCCTGGGTATTCAAAATCACTGTATAGAATATTCCATTCAAACCTCTCAGGGGATCAATGATCTTTTCATGTGAAAACTCAACACGCCGTTTACCGGATAAAACCGACCGTTGGGCGGAAGCCTTTCTCTGCTGTTGAATAATTTATGCATACACTCAGCTGTGTAAATAAATGATTTATGCAATGCATAAGAATGATTGATTTGGAGGGAAACGTGTCACTTGATTGGGAATATCGTCTCCAGGACGGCTGCTATGCCGTTGAAGGTATCTGCTATTGCGAGAAGCCGGTAGCGCCGGAGCTTCAGAGCCTCAACATCTATGTGCCCGAGAGCTTGATGGGTAAAAAAGGAGCGCCGCGCGATGTCGGCACGGTCACGACTCCGCGCGGTACGGTTTACGCTCCCGCAGAGATACCCATCGTTTTCTATAACGATATCGGCGGCTATGCGGAGTGTAAGCCGGCGTCGCTCACGCCGCGTAACCGCCGTTATCTTAAGGACGGGTTTGTCCTGGTGAGCGTGGGCGCTCGCGGACGTCAGACACGTGATGCCGAGGGGCGAGCCTGCGGCAAGGCCCCAGCTGTGCTCGTCGACCTCAAAGCAGCGATTTGTTGGTTGCGCGCCCACCGCGACGAGCTTCCGGCAGGAAACACCGATCGGATCGTCTCGGTGGGCACAAGTGCGGGCGGCGCCATGAGCTCACTTGTCGCTACAAGCGCAAACAGTGCGCTCTATCTGCCCTATCTTGAGGAAATTGGCGCCTGTACGGGGGAGCGAGACGATGTCTTTGCTGCGCAGTGCTACTGTCCCATCGTGGACCTCGAGCATGCCGATATGGCATATGAGTGGATGTTTGGCTCCAAGCGTATCTACACTATGGGCGCAAAGCGTCCACCTGCGGTGCTTGGCGCGGACGAGGCCAAGCTTTCGAAGGCTCTGGGCGATGCGTATCCCGCATATGTCAACAGTCTGCCTCTTGGTCTCAAATTAGGCGAGGATGGCCGCAGCGGCTCGTACTATCACGAGCTCATGAGCTATCTTTCCGCTTCGCTCAAGACCTTCCTTGAAACCGAGGGTGCCGACCCGGGCGATTGCATCGAGCTGGTGGATGAGCTCGACCCAGCCCATTCGTTTATCTCCATCCGGGACGGCGAGCCCGCGATTACGGATCTCGACGCCTACGTACGCGCCTACATCGGCCGCATGAAGGGCTGCCCTGCGTTTGACCCCATGGACGGGGCCGCTCCTGAGAACCAAGAGCTGGGCGAGTGGGGTGCCTGCGAGGGCGATTCCGAAGATAAATGTCACTTTGCTCCCGCCACGGCAAGGACGATGCGCGCCCTTGCCGTGGATGGGGCGGGCGCCTACGAAGCCGACCTGACCGAGGATCGCGCATGCCGCGCGCGCCTCATCAACCCCATGACCTTTGCGACGGGCTCTGAGCCTGCGGATATCGCGCCCCATGTGCGTATTCGCGTGGGCTCGCGCGACGCGGACCATTCGTTCTCTGCAAGCTTCAACCTCTACCGTGCCCTTGTCGAGCGTGGTGTTGATGCCGATTACGGCTTTGTTTGGGGCCGGGGTCATTGTGATGCCGATTGTCCCGGCGAGTTCGGTGCCTGGGTTGACCGCATCTGCGGGGTCTTGCGCGCCTAGCCCACGCGATACATCGGGTTTATGGCGGCAAGCCGGCGCCGCCCGCCCTGGCTGGGGCCATGCCAAAAGGATGAGGCCAACATATAGACCAAAGGAGGCACTCATGGGTAAATACGCCCAATTGGTGAGCGCTATCGCCCAGGGGGTGCAAAGATGCGCTGCCCGATTCCCTGCGCGGCATCTTCACCCCGCTCATCACCCTGCTCGTCTCCGTCGTTGCTGTATATATCGTGATTGGCCCTGTGTCCATGGCCCTCTGCGGCGTGGTCATCGAGGACCTGGTCAAGTATGCCATTGGCGTTGCTGTCGGCTGTCTCTTTGCCTTTGTCGCGCAGCTCCTGCTTTATCGCGATGAGGATGCCAAGATCCTTGAGCAGGCCTAGTGCCATAAATTCAAAAAATCTCGCTTGACTGTATTGCCGCAACACAGCGCAACGTAAGGGGCGTCCGATAACGGGCGCCCCTTTTTAAGCGGCAACGTGGCTGCGAATCCGGAGCGCCCCCAACAAGAAAGGTGGGGAGATGGAAGCGGAAAAGAAGGCGTTTAAGATCACCAAGCGCGAAATTGGCTTTGTGCTGGGTATCGTTGTCTTTTTGCTGGTGAAGTTTCTTCCTTTGACGGAGCTGAGCTCGACGGTCGAGCTCACGGTCGGCGGTCAGACCTGTCTGGCACTGACGCTCGCCACGGTGGTGTTCTGGGCATGTGGCGTGGCGCAGCCGGGCTTTGTGGGCCTGCTCTACTGCGCGCTGCTCGTTCTGTTCAAGGTATGCGTGGACGACACGGGCGCCGCGAGCATCTCGGCGACGGTCGCCTCTACGTTTAGCTCGTGGACCAAGGCCACCATGTGGCTCGTCATCGGCGCCTACCTCATCGCCAGCGCGGTCAAGGAGTCGGGCCTGGGCGAGCGTATCGCCTACGCGTTCATGCTCAAGTTCGTGCGCGACGCTAAGTCGCTCATCATCTCGATCTTCGCGCTCACCTTTGTGCTGTCGCTGCTGATCCCGCATCCGTTCCCCCGCGCCTTCCTCATCCTCGCCGTCGTCTCGGTCATCGCCGAGTCCGCCGGCTACGGTGACGACGACAAGGGCAAGCTCGGCTTCCTCGTGTTTGCCGCTGCCGCCCCGGGCTCCATGTTCTTCCTGACGGGCGACTCCACGCTCAACCCCCTCGTTGCACAGTACAGTGCCGAGGCCGGCGGCATGAGCCCGTCCTTCGTCGACTGGTTCCTGTACATGAGCGTGCCTATGCTGGTCGCGCTGCTGTGCACCCTGTTCTTGGGCCTCTTCCTCTTTAAGCCCAGCAAGGAGCTCGTCTACGATCGCGAGCAGATCGTGGCCAAGCAGGCCGCGCTCGGCAAGCTCTCCGTCAAAGAGATCCGCACCATCGTGTGGCTTGTCATCGCCATCGCGCTGTGGCTCACCGTTTCGGGCGATTACATCGGCTGGGTCACCCTGGCCATTGGTGTCGCTCTCGCCATGCCCATCATCGGCGAAGTCCTCACCCCCGCCAGCTGGAACGCTGTCGACATCAAGTCCCTCATGTTCCTGACGGCCGCCATGGCCGTGGGCTCCGTGGGCGGTGCCACCGGCATGAACGCCTGGATCGCCGATGTCGTGCTCCCCAGCTCTGTGCCCGAGAACATCTTCCTGTTCGCCCTGCTCGTCGCCGCGCTTTCCATGATCATCCACATGTTCATGGGCTCGGTCATGGCCGTACTCGGCGTGTGCGTGCCGGCGTTCATCAGCTTTGCCGCCGGCTCCAGCGTGAGCCCGCTCGCCGTAGCGCTCATCGTCTTCACGTCCATCAACATCCACTACATCCTGCCGTTCCATAACCTGCCGATCCTTGTCGGCGAAGGCAAGGACGCCGGCGGCTACACCTCCAAAGAGGCCATGCGCATGGGCATCCCCCTCACCGCGGTCGTCTTTGTCGTCGTGCTGGTCGAGGCCGCCTGGTTCCACCTCTTTGGCCTGATGTAAGCGGTCGAGCGTTTTGGCTGCAAGCAGCTGAGCGCCTGAACTGCGAGTGGCCGAGCGCCCCATCTATAAGCGCCACGGCCCCCTTACGTTATTCCGCCCGGCGGCATCCCGCCGCTGGGCTCTCTCCCGAAAGGAGCACGTTATGTCCACTACCGATGCTTCCCAGATCCACGACCTGCGTTCTGCACTCGACTTTTTGCGCGAGATGCCGGGCCAGCTGCTCGAGACCGACACCCAGGTCGATCCCGATGCCGAGGTCTCGGGCGTCTACCGTCACGTCGGCGCCGGCGGCACCGTCATGCGCCCGACCAAAGAGGGCCCGGCGA
This sequence comes from uncultured Collinsella sp., assembly GCA_965146285.1. GTDB lineage: Bacteria > Actinomycetota > Coriobacteriia > Coriobacteriales > Coriobacteriaceae > Collinsella. Next base: position 17,336 of record CBCTFW010000012.1, on the reverse strand, counting down.
TGGTCTTCAACAACGTCAAGGGCTTTGACGACGCCAAGGTCTGCATCGGCATGCTTGCCAGCCGCAAGCGCGTTGCCGCTCTGCTCGACCTGGACGAGGAGCACCTGGGCCTCGAGATCGGCAAGCGCTTCGAGAACCTGATCGCCCCTGAGCAGATCGCCGAGGGCAAGCACGTCGACTGCCAGGAGGTTGTGTACAAGGCGACCGACGAGGGCTTCGACCTGCGCAAGATCGTTCCCGCCCCCACCAACACGCCCGTCGACGGCGGCCCCTACATCACCATGGGCCTCGCCTACGGCACGAGCCCCGATGGCACCCAGTCCGACGTGACCATCCACCGCTTCTCCTGCGTCGACAAGGACAAGCTCGCCATGTGGATTACCCCGGGCAGCCGTCATCTCGGTGCGTTCTTTGACGAGTACTGCCAGCGCGGCGAGAACATGCCCATCTCCATCTCCATCGGTCTGGACCCCGCCGTGTACATGTGCTGCGGCTTCGAAGCTCCCACCACGCCGCTCGGCTTCAACGAGCTGCAGATCGCCGGTGCTCTGCGCGGCCGCGCCGTCGAGCTTGCCGACTGCGTCACCGTTCCGCAGAAGTGCATTGCCAATGCCGAGTACGTGCTCGAGGGCTATCTCATGCACGACGAGGCTATCAACGAGGACGTCAACGGCCACGGTTGCGCCATGCCCGAGTTCCCCGGCTACACCGGTGGCGCCAAGGTCTGCCCGGTGATCAAGATCACCGCCGTCACCACGCGCATCAACCCCATTATGGAGAGCTGCATCGGCCCTTCGCACGAGCACGTGTCCATGGCCGGTATCCCCACCGAGGCCTCCATCTACAAGATGGTCGAGACCGCCATCCCGGGCCGTCTGCTCAACGTCCACGCCGCTCCCTGCGGCGGCGGCAAGTTCGTTGCCATCATGCAGTTCAAGAAGTCGAGCAAAAATGACGAGGGCCGTCAGCGCAACGCCGCCATGCTCGCCTTCTCGGCGTTCTCCGAGCTCAAGCATGTCATCCTTGTTGACGAGGATGTCGACATCTTCGATATGAGCGACGTGATGTGGGCCATGACCACGCGCTTCCAGGCCGACGTGGACCTCATCACCATCCCCGGTTGCCACTGCCACGTGCTCGATCCGTCCAACGACCCCGCGTTCGATCCTTCGATCCGCGAGCACGGCATCGCCTGCAAGGCCATCTTCGACTGTACGGTCCCGTTCAACCTCAAGAAGAACTTCATCCGCTCGCAGTTCATGGAGATCGACAAGGACAAGTGGGCCGCCGAACTCGCCTTCTAGTAAGTAGCCCTACCAAGTAACTAAGGAGTTGTCATGTCTGAGTCTTCTGTCCGTCCCCGTCGCATTGTCGTTGGCGTGTCTGGCGCCAGCGGTGCGGCGCTGGGCCTTGAGTGCCTCAAATGCCTGCGCCAGGCTGGCGCCGAGTCGGCGCTTGTCGTCACGCGCGGGGGAGAGATCACCATCGAGCAGGAGCTCGGCATGACGCTCGACGAGTTTGCGTGCTATGCCGATGTGGTCTACGACAACAAGAACATCGGCGCTGCCATCGCAAGCGGCACCTATCCGGTCGACGGCATGATTGTGGCGCCCTGCTCCATGAAGACGCTCGCCGGCGTTGCGAGCGGCTACAGCGAAAATCTGTTGCTGCGTGCGGCCGATGTACAGATGAAAGAGCAGCGCCGCCTGGTGCTTATGGTGCGTGAGACGCCCTTCAGTGCGATCCATGTCGATAACATGGCGCGCCTGGCGCGCGTGCCGGGCGTCATGCTCATGCCGCCCATGCTCACGTTTTACAACGGCCCTGCCACGCTCGACGACGCGGTGCATCACATCGCCGCCAAGGCGCTCGAGGCCGTCGGCGTGTCGTGCGAAAACTATAAGCGCTGGTCATAGGCATCTTTAGGGTAGGATACGAGTAGTGTTTGAGCCCGCTGCCCCTGTGGGCGGCGGGCTTTGGTGTGTCGGGAGGACCTATGCAGACGGGTATGTATGCGATCAGCGAGATGGCGAGTTTGTTTAACGTTTCGCGCCAAACGCTCATCTATTACGACAAGATCGGCCTGTTTAAGCCCGCCGTGGTGAACGAGAAGGGCTACCGTTTCTATTCACCCACGCAGATCCCGCTCATGCGTCTGATCTGCATGTTGCGCGACCTGGGGCTGGAGCTCGACGAGATCGATCGCCTGACTTCGACGTTCGACATTGGAGAGATGACCGACCACCTGCGCTCGCGGGTGCAGGCGCTCGACGAGCAGATTGCCGGGCTCAAAGCCGAGCGTGCGAGCGTGCAGGAGCGCCTGAGTTTTTACGACGAGGCGGTCTATTGGCGCGAGCGCGAGGGCAAACCGGAGCTCAAGCAGTTCGAGCGCCGCTACGTGGTCTTTGAGGAGTTCCCGGGCGATATCGAGCGCGGCCGCTCGATGCTGCACCCCACGCTCATGCGAGCGATTCTGCGCATGCGTGCACTCACGGGCACACGCCCCATGCGCGGTTGGGGCGCCATGCTGCGTCGCGAGGCGCTGCATTCCGATGACCCCATCGCCGGTGCCGGCTCCTTTGCCGTACTGCCGCGCGGTGCCGAGGAAATACTGCCGAGCGATCCTGCCGAGCTGGCGGAGATTGGCGTCGAGGTGCTGCCCGAGGGCACCTATCTGTGTATGAGCCGCTGGGGCATGCCGTATGAGCCCAAGGGTATCCGCGCCATCGTGGCCTGCATGGACAAGCACGCGCTCCAGCCCGCCGGCAACGCTTTTGATTTCTGCTATCTCGACACCACGAGCTATGACGAGTCCCACCAAGAGGATTTCTGCTGCATCCAAATCCCCGCAGCCCTCGCAATGTGACAAAGGGACAGCCCCTTTGTCACACCCAAAACTTATAAACTTGCAAAATTTGCAAGTTTATAAGTTTTGGGTGAGCGGTAAATCCTATTCCAATTTGGAATACAAGTGCTCTCAACTGGAATTGATATGGCATGCCTTCACTTTTTACAATGACGGTGTCAAAAGCGAAAGGCGGACCCAATCCATGATTATCGATGCAAATTCCTACTGGTTCGATGAGCGCATCTTTGCTGATGATGCTCTGTGCGAGCAGTTTCTCTCCGAGGTTCCCCGTGAGTACAACACCGAGGGACGCGTTGCCGTAAACCCTGCCGGCAAGCGCCAGATCGTGATTGAGAAGCCCTCCGGCGCCCCGGGCCTCAACTACATCCAGGGCGACTACACCCTGGAGAAGCGCCTGGCCGATATGGACGAGGCCGGCGTGGACAAGGCCATCCTCAAGCTTCCGGGCTGCCATGAGTGGATGTCGCTCGACATGTGCCGCCGCTTTAACGACGGCATGGCGGCAGACGCTGCGGCCTCGGATGGCCGCCTAATCCCGCTCGTCGCCGTGCCTCCCTTTGGCACCAAGGCCAATCTTGCCGAGCTCGATCGTCGCTTGGACGAGGGCTTTGCCGGCGTGCAGCTCTGCGCCCACTACGGCGAGCGCTACCTGGACGACCCCGTCTTTGCGAGCTTCTTTGAGCACCTTAACGAGCGCGGCGTGACGGCTTACGTGCACCATGTGCCCGTGCCGGTGGAAAACGCCTCGCTTTTGGCCTACGACAACCTGCGCCGCTCCTACGGCCGCTGCGTGGACCAGACCACGGCCATCGGCCGCGAGATTTTTGGCGACTTCTTCGAGCGCTATCCCAACGTGCGCATGGTCCATTCCATGCTCGGCGGCGCCTACTTTGCCTTTAAGGAGATGCTCCTGCCGCACGGCCCCAAGCGCCCGGATGCGTCCGGCCGCTTCCAGGTAGACACCGAGACCGTCTCGGCGCGCCTGGAGAAGAACATTTTCTTTGACATGTCGCATGCCCAGCCCTGGGGTCCTACGCTGCTCTCGTGCGCCGTGGAGGTGCTCGGTGCCGACCACATCGTCTTTGGCACGAGCTACCCGGTCAAGCGCGAGTGGCTCACAGAAGGCGTGGCCTGCGTCAACGCGGCGCCGGTGAGCGATGAGGCCAAGCGCCTCATGTTGGGTGAGACGGCCCAGCGTCTGTACGGCATCAAATAGCGGTAGAGATACCGAGGAAAGACGGGGAAAGGAGACGCGCATGGAAGCGCAGGAGCTTTTGGCCGGCGCAGGCAAGGCGAGGATCGAGCTCGACGGGGTTCTCCCGCACGACGGCTTTACCGTGGAGCGCCATCCGCTCTGCGCTCGCGCCCTGGTGCTGGAGCGTGCCTCCGAGCGCGTTTGCATCGTCGGCCTCGAGCTCACTTCGATCGCGCCGGCGCTGCAGGCACGCCTCGAGGGCGCAGTTGAGGCAGCGTGCGGCTGTAGACCGCCCCATGCTTGGATCGTTCCCGCGCACACTTTCTCGGCTCCGCACGTGCGCACGCCGGAGCACCTTAAGAGCGATGGGGAGCGCGAGCGCAACGAGCGCTATCTTGCCGCCATCGTGAGTGCAGTCGAGCGTGCCGTCGTCGAGGCCATAGACGGCATGGTGCCCGCGCGGATTGAGCGCGCTCAGGGCAGCTGCCCCGTCAACGTTAACCGCGACGTGGAGACGCCGGCCGGTTGGTGGCTTGGTGCCAATGACGAGGGCTTCTCTGACCATGCGATGCCCATCGTGCGCGTGGCCGATTCGGGTGGCGACACCATCGCCGTGATCGCCGCGGCCGACGTGCAATCCTCGGTGCTCGACAAGTCGCGCACATCCGAGGGCGAGCGCGTGGTCTCGGGTGACCTCTTTGGTTTTGCCGCCGGCATGGTCGAGCGCGACCGCGGTGGCGTGTGCCTCATGCTTACCGGCGCGGCCGGCGACCAGGCTCCCCGCGAACGCGCCGTGACCGTGACGTTCGATGCCGCGGGCACACTCGCACAGGAGGACGTGCACGAGGACGGCTATCGCATGCTGCATCAGCAGGGAAGTGCCCTCGGCAGGGCAATTGTCCAGGCGCTTGATGCCGCGGAGCCCGTCGAGGGCGCCCTTTCCGCCCGTTCGATCGACGCGGTCCTGCCCGCCCAGGAGCGCGCGGACTTCCACAGCCTCGCCCCGCGCACGAGCTACAGCTTTGTGCCCGCGGGCACTGTCTCCACGAGGGTCTCGCTCTTGGGTCTTGGCGACATGCACCTGGTGGGCGTCGAGCCCGAGGTCGCGAGCTCCTTTGGCGCGTCCGTGCGCCAGGCGCATCCCGGCCTCGTGCTGCTCGCCACGCTCGTCAACGGCGGCGCCAAGTACCTTCCCGCCCCCGATGCCTACCAAAAGATCACATACGAGGCCATGAACTCCGGATTTGCCCAGGGAGCCCATGAGCATCTTCTCGATACTATTCTTGCCGCCCTGTAACGGCGGCCCAGAAAGGAGTGCACTGTGAATATCGGATGCGCACGCCAAAAGATCACGCCCACGGGCGATGTCTACCTTATCGGGTACCGCAACCTTCCCAACCGCATGGAGCCCGCCACGGCCATCCATGACGATGTCTTTGCCAACGCACTGCTCTTTAGCCAGGACGAGCGCGAGGTCTTCCTCTTTAACGCCGACGTGTTGGAGTTTGAGGAGGAGATGGCCGAGGAGGTCAAGACGCTTCTCCATGCGCGCTACGGGATCGACCGAGATTGCGTTTTGCTTTCGGCCACCCACGACCACACCTCGATTGTGGCCTACCACCGTAGCTGGTGGACGGGCAAATTCGACGAGAACTACTACCGCTGGTTGCTCGACACTATCTGCCGGATGTTCGAGGAGTGTCGCGCCAAGGCTCGCCCGGCCACCGCGCGCATGGGCAAGCAGATCGTTACCGGCTTCTACGACAACCGCATCATCCCCGGCGAGCTCGCCGACAACGAGGTGATCGTGGTCTCTTTCTTCGATGAGGACAACAAGCCCTTTGCGGGCTTTGTCAACTGGGCGGTCCACTCCGCCTGTGTGGGCCCCGACTGCACGGAGCTCACAAGCGAGCTCGCCGGCCTCACCGGCAAAAAACTCGCGTCCAGTCTGGGCTACTACCCGGCTATGGTAGTTGGCGCCGCAGGCGACTGCAGCGACCGCAACTTCCGCCAGGGCCGCGGCATTCCCGAGGTGGAACGCGTGTCCGACGGCCTGGCCGAGGCGATCTCCAAGATCAAGCTTACCCAGGAGGTCGTGCTCGACCGCATTGTTCCCCAGACCTTCTACCACACCGTGGCGCATGACGACTTCAGCCTCACGCTCAAGTGCGCCGTGATCAGCCTCGGCGGCCTGCACCTCTTTGTGTTCCCCAGCGAGCTCGGCAGCGACCTCGGCATCCGCATGAAGCGTGAGTGCCCGGTCCAGGGCATCGTCTGTGGCTACACCAACGGCTACTTTGAGTATTTCCTTCCGGCGCGCGAGTACGGCCTTTCGTTTGAGACCGAGCGCACCCAGATTCCCAAGGGCGAGCCCGAGGTTCTCTGCGATAAGTTCTGCCAGACCTCACGCCTGCTCGGAGGCGCTAGCGCGCAGTAGCGCCGGCGCCCGGCCCGTGGGTGCCTCATGGAGGAAATGACCCCCCCGGTGTCAAACCGTTATCCCGTGTCCCGGCCGTACATGCGGTCGCGGATTTCCGAATCGGGGCCCCAACGCTTCGCTCAACCGACGTCGACTAAGAGAAGGCGAGCCTTGCGGCCTCAACCCCGAAAAGGAGGAACCATGAAATACCAGCAGCTTTGCGACGAGATCATCGCAAAGATCGGCGGTAAGGAAAACGTTAAGGACGTGAGCCACTGCATCACGCGCCTGCGCTTCCATCTCAAGGACGAGTCCAAAGCCCAGACCGAGGAACTCAAGGCAACCAAGGGCGTCGTCGACGTCATTCAGGCCGGCGGCCAATACCAGGTCGTGATCGGCGCCACCGTTGAGGCCGTCTACAACGACCTCGTCCAGATCGGCGGCTTTGACGCGCAGCCCGCGCTCGACATCGACGAGGGCGACAACGTCAAGAAGGGCGACCCGTTCACGCGCCTGCTTGCGGTGATCTCCGAGATCCTGCAGCCGATTCTGGGCGTGCTCATGGCCGGCGGCTTTATCAAGTCGATGCTCGCGCTCGCGAGCGTGGCCGGCTGGCTCGCCAAAGACAGCAACACCTACGTGGTGCTGTCCGCTATCGGCGACTCCGTGTTCTACTACTTCCCGCTGATCATCGGCTGGACGTCTGCCAAGAAGTTCGGTCTCAAGCCCGTCATGGGCATGGCGCTCGGCGGCATCCTCGTGTACCCCACGCTTGTGGCACTCACCGGCGGCGACCCGCTCTACACCCTCGGTGCCGGCACCATCTTTGAGTCCAACGTCTACGGCGATATCTTTGGTATTCCCTTGGTTATGCAGAGCTACGCCTCCACGATCCTGCCCGCCATCTTCGTGGTGTGGGTGGCTGCTAAGGTGCACAAGTTCTTTGTTAACATCCTGCCTGCCGTCGTGAGCTCGTTCTTCGCTAACATCCTCACGCTCTTTATCTGCGGCATCCTCGGCCTCGTCGTCATCGGCCCGGTCATGACGGTTCTCTCCAATATCGTTGCCCAGATCATCCTTGCCCTCATTAGCTTCCAGCCCGCCATCGCCGGCTTTGTTATCGGCACCTTCTGGAGCCTGCTCGTGATGTTCGGTCTGCACTGGGGCATCATCCCGCTGTGGTTCCTCGATGTCGCCACCTATGGCTACGATCTTATCAACCCGCTCGTCTATGCTGGCGGCTGCGCCATCGCCGGCGCCGTGCTCGGCATGATCATCCGCACCAAGAACGGCGAGGAGAACGCCGAGGTCAACGTGCCCGCTCTGGTTTCCTCGATTTTCGGTGTCAACGAGCCCGCGCTCTACGCCATCTTGCTGCCCCGCAAGCGCCTTATGTGGGCGACCTTCCTCTCCGCCGGTGTTGGCGGCGCCGTTGCCGGCCTCATGGGTGCCAAGCTCTACTCCTTTGGCGCTTCTGGCCCGCTTGGCTTCCCGAGCTTCATTAACCCCGCTGGCATCGACACGGGCTTTATCGGCCTTGTTGCCTCCGGCGTGATCGCCTTTATTCTGGCCCTCATCGCCGCATGCGTGCTGGGTCCCAAGAAGGACGAGGGTGGCGCTTCCTTCAACGTCAAGGTCGATTAGCGCTTCAAGTTTAGATGCCAAGTGGTTTAAGTTCAGATACCTGGCATCTCGAGTCTAGATACTCCGACCTGTGTCAGAAGGGCCGCGACGGATTTCCGCCGTGGCCCTTTTGCATTGAAGGGCGCCCGGGGGCGGTTTATTGGCGGTTTTGCGGGGCGCTAGCTCTCGCCCTGCAGCAACTGGCGGTAGGGGAGGTAGCCTATGAGCGACACCACGGCCTGCGGCTGAGTGCGCTTGCGTTTGAGAAAGATCCTGACCTGTGTGGTGACGGCCGGGTCGATGTCCACGAGCGCCACCCTGCTGCCGGCGAGCGACTCGGCCGGCTTGCGCATGAGCAGTGACGCACCAGCACCGCGCGCCACGAGCGAGATGATATTCTCGGCGCGCTTGCCGGTAAAGGTGATTCGCGGGGAGAACCCTGCTTCGGAGCAAAGGCCCATCACAAGGTCGCTCACAAAGGAGCCCCGCGGCAGCATAAGAAAGTTCTCGTCGCGCAGGTCGCCGATCTCGATACGGTCGCGGCGGGCGAGCATGTGCTCTGCCGGCAGCACCGCCACCAGGCGGTCGCTTGTAAAGGGGATTTTCTTGAACTCGGGCTCGTCGGTGCCTGCGTCGCGGATAAACGCAAGGTCTATGTCCTCGCGCAGGAGCATCTGCTTGAGCTTGTCGCCCTCGCCCTCGATAAGCTCCACCTGGTAGCTGGGGCTTGCCTGCTGAAAATCAATCACGGCATCGGTGATGCCGTAGGGCGCCATGATAGGGATCGAGCCCACGGTGATGTGCTCGGTGGGCGCGGTCTGATCGCTGCGGAGCGCGGCGAGGTAGCGGTGCTGCAGCGTGGCGATCTTCTGCGCATAGGTGAGGAGTGTCTCTCCCTGCGGGGTGAGCGCCACATGGCGCTGCGTGCGGTCGATGAGCGTGCAGCCCAGCTCGCGCTCCATGGACATGATGTGCTTGGAGAGTGTCGACTGCGACATAAAGAGCAGGTCGGCGGCATCGAGGAAGGTGCGCGACTGCGCGAGGATCACAAACTCGCCAAACCGGCTGATGTCCATGGATAGTCCTTTCTGCGCTACGGTGCCATCTGATTTCATTCTCCCACGTTTTCCCTCGGAACTTGCGGTGCTATTTGGACGGTTTTGGGACGGTTTTCTGCCCAGGGGAGGGGTCGCAACCCATCCATGTGACAAAGGGACAGTCCTTTTGCCACATTCCGTGCGAGTCCTTGTGGCGTCTGGGGGTATAAGGCTGGCAAGTGTTTATTTGCGAGGCCAAGGGGGCGCCCCGTATGGATATCGATAACTTTGAATGGTGGTATAGCGAGGGCGAAGCTCCGGATGAGGAGTGGGACGAGCCTGCGCTGCGTGACATGTCGAGCGACGAGGACGAGACCGGCAACGACGTCGCCGCCGACTCGGACGCCGCCCTCGACCCTGTCGAGCCCCTGACCTTCGAACAAGCTTGGGCCCAGGCCGAGGCAGACGAGGCCAAGGCCGACGCTACGGTCACGCTCGGCGAGCCAGCCGACATGTCGATCTCGCCGGCAAAGACCCCGCAGCCGCGTCACACTATCGACCCCGACAGCACGGCATCCTTCAGTATTCTCGACGTGCCCTCACAGGGCGCTCAGGCGCCCGCACCCACACGTCGCCCCAATCTGTCTCGCGAGGAAGATGCAGGACGTCGCTCGCCGCTCGGCCCCATCCTTATCGCCTTCATGGCCGGCGTTATCGCATGCTCGGTAATTGGAAACGTCTGGAGCCATGTCGAACAACAGCGAAAAGACGCCGCCAAGGTCGAGATGTCTGTCGAGCAATCGCTCGGTCGTACGCGCTCGGTACATGTGTCGGTCGAGGTCAAGGACGGCGCGACGTGGGACACCGCGCGCGGCGATAGCCAGATGCTCGTCCATATCGTGGGCCGCACGCTCAAGGGACAAACAATCGACGAGTATCAATACGTCAATTCCGAAGGTGACGGCATCGAGCTCAAGCCCGGCGACTACGAGCTCACGGTGGATGAGCCGCCCGTCGCCACCGACGGCACGCGTTACCGCGCCTCAAAGCGCATGGTTCCGGTGAGTTTTAATTCGCAAGCGCCCGACACGGTCGATAGCGCGCCGCAGGGCGGGTTTGACCTTTACGCTATTGCTCAATAACTGCGCCCGCCGCTCAACCCCGCCGCCAAGAGTGGGACAATATCCCTCGACACCGTTGTTCACTATTGGAGGAAGTAGCATGTCCACCGTCACTACCATCAAGCGCGGCGGCCTTACCGCGGCCATCGATTCCATGGGCGCCCAGCTCACGAGCCTTGCCCTCAACGGCAATGAGTATCTGTGGCAGGGAGACCCGGCCTTTTGGGGCAAGCACGCGCCTATCCTGTTCCCCATCGTGGGATCGCTGCGCAACAATACGGCGACGTCTGCGACCGGCACCTGCGAGATGGCGCGCCACGGCATCGCACGCATTGTCGAGCACAAGATCGTCGAGGTGTCGGAGGATGGTTCGTCCGTTACCTACGAGCTCACCGACACGCCCGAGTCGCTCAAGGCGTTCCCGTTCCACTTTAAGCTCAACATGACCTATTCCCTGACTGGCGACGCCACCCTCACGCAGACCTTTGCCGTCACCAACACCGGCGACGTGGACCTGCCGTTCTCGGTGGGCGGCCACCCCGCATTTAACGTGCCCGCCCCCGGTGCCGAGGACGAGACGTTCGAGGATTACGAGCTGGCGTTTACCGAGGCTTGGACCAACGAGGCCCCCATCATCACGCTCGATGGCCTTATGACGTTCGAGGGCAGCTACAAGGCCCCCGATAACTCGGACGTACTGCCCATCACGCACCGCAGCTTCGATAACGACGCCATCATGTTCACCGATACCCCGGGCTCCACCCTCACGCTGCGCGGCCGCAAGTCGGGCCACGGCGTCAAGATCGACTTTGAGGGCTTTAAGTACATTGGCGTGTGGTCTGCCGCCAACGACGCTCCGTTTGTGGCGCTCGAGCCCTGGACCGGTCACACCACCATGGATACCGAGGACGACGTCTTTGAGCATAAGGTCAACACCATCACCTTGGCTCCCGGCGAGACGGACAAGCGCAGCTTTAGCGTTACCTTGCTCTAGAGGTTCCGCCGCTCGGTCGATGCTGCGCGCCGTCCAGAGCGATAATTTGTCATTCAAAAGGCAAGGCATAGACCTTCTGGTCATGCCTTGCCTTTTTCATGCCACTTGTTCGCTCTGGACGTCGCTCGCCGGCATTGCCAAAACATCGGCGTCCCCAATGACTACCGTGTGTCTATTAATTTTTCGAGCTTGTGCTGCGCTGCTGGTTGCTGGCGTATATCCTGTTAAGTCGTCAGCATACGATTCAACAGGGAAGGCAGATTATGCATTCTCCCCAACAGTGCGATGCGCAGCGCCAGCCGGTATGCAGCCGTCGCATCTTTTTGGGTAGCGCTCTCGCTGCGAGCGCTTCCGTCGTCGCCGGCGCGCTTGCCGGCTGTCAGCGCCCGTCAACGCTCAAGGTGGTTCAGCCCACGACGGGCGGCGGTCGCGACGACCTGTCCGATTCCGTGATCGGCAAGGATAAGATCCGCATTGGCATGGAGGCGGCCTACGCCCCGTACAACTGGCAGGTCTCCGAGGCCAGCGAGTACACCATCCCCATCGACAACGTGCAGGGTGCCTATGCCGATGGCTACGACGTGCAGATCGCCAAGATCGTCTGCAAGGTCCTCGGTGGCGAGCCCGTTGCCGTCAAGCAGAGTTTCTCGGGCCTTATCGATTCGCTCAACAACGGGCAGATCGACCTCATCATCGCCGGCATGAGCGCCACGCCCGAGCGCGAGGAGTCCGTCGGCTTCTCCGACCCGTACTTTATTGGCTACTTTGGCCTGTTCGTAAAAGAGGGCTCGCCCTACCAAAACGCCACCAAGCTCAGCGACTTTAGCGGCGCTACGGTGCTCGGCCAAAAGGACACCATGCTCGATACCATCATCGACGAGATCCCGGGTGTTGTCCACAAGAACCCGGTCGATTCGGTTCCCACGGTGTTTTCGAACCTGCTGCAGGGCACGTGCGACGCCGTGACCTACAACACCGAGAATGAGAAGGGCTATATGGCCCAAAACCCGGGTATCGTGCCGATTCAATTTGCCGAGGGCGAGGGCTTTAAGCAGGAAGTCACGGCAAACGTCGGCTGCCGCAAGGGCTCGGACAAGCTGCTTAAGCTCATCGACAAGACGCTCAAGGGCATTAGCCAAGAGGAGCGCGACCAAATGTGGGACGCGTGCCTCGACCGTCAGCCGGCATAGGGAGGCAGCATGAAAACCGTTAATCGCCTGGCCTCCTTTATCAAGGCCGACCACCGTTATGTATACCTGGGCACGAGCGTTATCGCGGCGCTCGGCCTGGCGTTTAGCCAGCGCAACCCCACGCCGCTGAGCTTCTTGGCCCCCACGGGCGTGTTCCAAGATTGCCTTTGGGCGATCCTGTGGGTGTGGCTCGTCGTGTCGGCGGCGGCGCTGGTCACCAAGCTTATGCACTGGAGCGACTATCGCGAAACGTCGCCGTTTGCTTCCGAGCGCTTCCGTCGCGGCGCGCGCCTGGGCAGTTATGTCGTCGTTGCTATTGCGGCGATCTTCTTTGTCGACCGCTGCGTCATGTCGTTTATCGACCTGGTGCAGGTGAGCATTGTCTCGGATTCCAACCCCAGCGACTTTTTGTCGAGCCTGGTCTACATGACCTACAAGAGCGGGGACTTCTTCATTCGCGGTATCGAGATCACCATCGCGCTTGCGACCTTCGGCACCGTCATCGCATTCTTCCTGGCGCTGCTCTTCGTGTTTTTGCGCATTCAGACCTTCGATCGCGTGGACAACGACCTGGTGCGCTTCTTTAAGAGTGTCGGCCGCGGCTTTGCGACCGTCTACTCCACCATCGTGCGCGGCACGCCCATGATGGTCCAGGGTCTGCTCATCTATTACGCGGGCTTCACCGTTTTGCGCGGTATGGGCTTCGAGACCGCCCAGGCCAACCAGATCTGGAGCACCTTCACCGCCGGCCTCGTTACCATCTCGCTCAACTCCACCGCCTACATGATGGAGGTCCTGCGCGGCGGCATCGAGTCCATCGATCCCGGCCAGGCCGAGGCGGCGCGCTCGCTGGGCCTGTCGCAGTGGCAGGCTATGCGCAAAGTCGTGTTCCCCCAGGGCATTAAAAACGCGATTCCGGCGCTCACCAACGAGCTCATCATCAACATCAAGGATTCGTCGGTGCTCTCGGTCATCGGCGTGTTCGACCTTATGTACGCCACCACCACCGTCGCCGGCGTGTACTACCGCCAGATGGAGGTCTACTGCGTGGCGCTCGTGGTCTACCTGATCCTGACGCTCGTGGCGAGCCGCCTGCTCGAGGCCTTTGGCAAAAAGCTTGGCGCCGAGGCTCCGGTCACGCTGCCCAGCTCCAACTAGGCTCAAGACGAGGAGAATCATCATGGCAGATACCGCCACTACCGGCACCGCGGCCGCCGCACAGACCAATGAGCCGCTCATCCGCGTCGAGGGCCTGCGCAAGAGCTTCGGCTCGCTCGAGGTGCTCAAGGGCATCGACCTGTCCGTTAACCCCGGCGAGGTCGTCACTATTATCGGCGCCTCAGGCTCGGGCAAATCGACCTTTCTGCGCTGCCTCAACCTGCTCGAGACTCCGGACGCGGGCCATATCTGGTTCCACGGCCAGGACCTTACGGCCGAGCGCTGCAACATTAACAAGCTGCGCGAGGACATCGGCATGGTGTTCCAGGGCTTTAACCTGTTCAACAACATGGACGTGCTCGACAACTGCACGCTCGCGCCCGTCACGCTCAAAAAGATGAGCAAGGCCGAGGCCGAGAAGGTCGCGCTGGAGCATCTGGTGAGCGTGGGGCTCGAAAAGTTCGCGCACGCCGCCGTGGGTCGCCTGTCCGGTGGTCAAAAACAGCGCGTGGCCATCGCTCGTGCCCTATGCATGAACCCGCAGATCATGCTGTTCGACGAGCCGACCTCCGCACTCGACCCCGAGATCGTGGGCGAGGTGCTCGAGGTCATGCGCAAGCTCGCGGCCGACGGCATGACCATGGTCGTCGTCACGCACGAGATGGCCTTTGCCCGAACCGTGTCCGACCGCGTGGTCTTTATGGATAAGGGCGTGGTGCTCGAGGACGCCGCGCCGGCCGAGCTCTTTGGCCACCCCAAACACCGGCGCACCCGCGAGTTCCTCTCGCGTTATCTCGAGGACAAGTAACCGACCGCAAACGCTTATGTGGCAGGGCCGCTCCGGTGGGGCGGCCCTCGTCATCACAATCGAAAGGATGTCATGGCCGAGGTTTGGCGCTTCTTTGCGCATGAGGATGATTTTGCCGATTTGGACGAAGCTGGTGCGTGCGAGCGCCTGGGCCGCGTGCTGTCGTTTCCGACCATCTCGAGTATGGATGCCGAGGCGGTGAACTGGCAGCCGTTCGACGACCTGCGCGCGTATATGCAGCAGGCTTGGCCGCACGTATTTACGGCGGGTAAGGTTGAGCTTATCGACCATTCGCTATTAGTGACGCTTAGCGGTTCCGACCCTGCCCTCAAGCCCATTATGCTCATGGGCCACATAGACGTGGTTCCCGTGGTACCCGGCACCGAGGCTGACTGGACGTACGCCCCCTTTAGCGGGCATGTAGACGACACCTACATTTGGGGTCGCGGCGCCATCGATATGAAAGACCAGGTCGCAGGCATTCTCGAGGCGGTTGAGTATGCGCTAACGCACGGCTGGGAGCACGAGCGCACGCTGCTCCTGGCCTTTGGCCAGGACGAGGAGACTACGCAGTACGGCGCAGGCGCCATCGGCCGCGTGCTCGAGGAGCGCGGCATTGAGCTTGAGTACCTGATCGACGAGGGTGACTACCGCATCGTTCCAGCTGCCGAGTATGGCGCGGGCGAGGGCTGGCTTATGCATGCCGACCTTGCCGAGAAGGGCTACGCCGATATTGTGCTCAAGACGAAGAGTGAGGGCGGGCATTCGTCCAACCCCTACGGCGGCACATCGCTCGAGGTACTGAGCCGCGCTATCGCCGCAATCTGCGATATCGAGTGGCCGACGCGCGTTACGGACCTGCTTGCCGTACAGCTCGTCGAGCTGGGGCTCTATACGGCGGATGAAATTGCCGCCAACGGGGGCGCCATTGTCCGCGATTGCCTCGCCAGCAAGAAGCTCTATCCGCTGGTGACGACCACCTGCGCACCCACGCAGATCGGGGGTGGCAGCACCGGCGCCAACGTAATGCCGCAGGATATGTGGGCCAACATCAACTTCCGCATGCTCGAGGGCACAAGCGTGGCCGATGTCGTTACCTGCTGCCGCGAGGCCGTTGCCGCGGCGGGCCTTGCCGGGCGCGTGGAGGTCGAACTCGGCCCCGGCAGCTCCGAGCCCTCGCCGTCCCCGCGTGTCGGTGGACCGGGGCTCGAGGCCGTTCGCGCCATTGCCGCCCGCTACTTCCGTGATCCAAAGGGGACGGAGGAAAACGGATCATTCGAGCCAGTGGCAATTGTGCCCTCGACCGTGATCGGTGCGACCGACGCCGCCAACTACCAGCGCATTTGCCCTGAGTGCATTCGCTTCTCGGCCTTTGTGGTCGACGATGACGAATGCGATCGCGGTGTCCATGGCACCAACGAGCGCATTACCCGCCGCGCCTACCTCCAGGGCATCCGTTTTCTCATCTCACTGCTTCAAACGCTCTAGAATTCGGCAAAGCGACAGTCCTTTTGTTAGCCGTTGGGCGTTCTTAAACGACTAGTCGTTAAGGAGCGTCCCCAACGGCTACGTCCACTCATTCCGTGCGGGTTATATGCAGGTTTGCCTGCGCACGCTATCATGTATGGGTTAGACCGCAACTATGTACCCCATACGCGAAGGGATGCGCATGTATCTGAAGATCGACATGTTCTAGCTGGGCTTACCCCCGCAGCGGCGCCATGCGCCCCATCAATTCTGCCGATTTTCACCTTCACGCATATAAAGGAGTCCTGCCATGCGCGACAAGCTCGAAAAGATCATCAAGGCCTACGAGGAGCTCGAGAAGAAGCTCTCCGACCCGGCCGTCGCCTCCGATATTAAGGAGTTCACGCGTCTCAACAAGGAGTACGCGCACCAGTCCGACCTCATCGCCGCTTCGCGTGAGTACATCAGCGCGCTCGACGATATCGAGGCTGCCAAGGAGATGCTCCGCGACACCACCGATGCCGATGAGAAAGAGATGCTCCAGATGGACATCTCCGAGAACGAGGACAAGCTTCCCCAGCTCGAGGAAGATATCAAGTACATGCTCATCCCGAGCGACCCCAACGACGACAAGAACACCATCGTCGAGATCCGCTCCGCCGCCGGTGGCGACGAGGCGGCCATCTTCGCCGGCGACCTGTACAAGATGTACCAGCGCTTTTGCGAGTCGCGCGGCTGGAAGACCACCGTGCTCGATTCCAGCCCCAGCGAGGCCGGCGGCTTTAAATCCATCGAGTTCAAGGTCGAGGGCGACCGCGTCTACTCCGTCATGAAGTTCGAGTCCGGCGTGCACCGTGTCCAGCGCGTTCCCAAGACCGAGTCTCAGGGCCGTATCCAGACCTCCACAGCAACCGTCGCCGTGCTTCCCGAGGCCGAGGAGATCGACGTCCAGATCAACCAGTCCGACCTGCGCATCGATACCTACTGTGCCTCCGGCCCTGGCGGTCAGTGCGTTAACACCACCTACTCCGCCGTGCGCATCACCCACCTGCCCACCAACACCGTGGTGCAGTCGCAGGAGCAGCGTTCCCAGATCCAGAACCGCGAGGTCTGCATGCAGATGCTGCGTGCCCGTCTGTACGAGATGGAACTCGAGAAGCAGCAGGCCGAACTCGGCGCCGAGCGCCAGAGTCAGATTGGCCACGGCAACCGTTCCGAGAAGATTCGCACCTACAACCAGCCCCAGGACCGCGTGACCGATCACCGCATCGGCTTCAACTCCACCTACAACGGCGTCCTTTTGGGTGACCAGCTCGGCACCGTGATCGAGGCGCTCGCCGCCGCCGAGCGTGCCGAGAAACTGGCACAGGCCGTGTAGCGGGTTACGCGGTTTTGCCAAACCGCGTAACGGCTCGACGCTGCAAACGCCCCTAAGCGGCAATCTGACGTTCAATC
>CBCTFW010000011.1:0-78518 GCA_965146285.1 uncultured Collinsella sp. | reverse complement strand
GGGCTCCTGTCGTTTCCGTGCCCTCGGATTGGGTCATAGTGTCTGACTTATGCTCGACCTGCGATTGTTTTGCTTTAGGTCGCCTATTCGCTGTAGCGGGTGGCAATGGCGGCTCGCACCATGCCGGTGCTCATGAGGTAGGTCACCAGGAAGTAGCCACCGTATGCTGCCAGGAAGATTGCACAGGTGAGGCCCACGGTGCCGCCGATGCTCATATTTCCGAATATGCTCACCAGCTCGATGATCACCTTAAGTGCCACAAAGGAGTGCGCCAGGCCCACTGCCAGAGGGAACAGGAAGAACACCGCTTGCTGCGCCATCACCGAATGGCGAATCTGGCGGTCCTCACAGCCGATCTGTGCCAGCACACGATAGCTGCGGCTGCCGTCGGCCACGTTGGAGAGTTGCTGGATCGACAGAATCGCCGCGCATGCAACGACCAATACAAAGCCGATGTAGATGGCTAGGTAGCTAATAAGACCGTTCATTTGCGCTGCTTGCGCGTACATCTCGGAGCGTGTGATGAAGGTTCCCCACGACCCCGGCTCCTTGCCGTCAACGAGCAGATTGTCGAGCACAGTGTATTTAATACTCTCGTCTGCCTCGGTCGTATCCATCCCCTGTTTGTAGTTAACGAGCAGGCTACTGGAATACGGCTGCAGATTAAGTTGGGACAACAGCTCGTCGGCAACGACGACGGTACCCGGATTACTGCCCATCGCCGAGTTGGCGATGGCCGCCGCATCTTCGTCCGACTTATCGGTTGCGGGCTTGAGCGTATGCCCGCCCAAGGTAAGGGCATGGCCGCCAGCCATATACTTGGTGTACAGGTCGACCAGCTCGCCGCCCATATCACACGTGAGCAGATACTGATCGTGACCGATGTGCACCGGCTCCTCGCCCATCATCTGACGCAGTTTGTTGTACTGGCTCGCCGGCGTCACAAACAGACCCATCGTATCGGCATTGCTACCCCCGAACGCCTTGGGAAGCTTTTCGCCCATGGTCTTGCACATCTCACCTGGGGTCACCGAAGGATCCGAACCGCCAAACGGGTAACTCAGATACGAATCGATCTGCACATGCTCACCGGCAACATCGGCGATATTGACCTTCTTGCCGGTCTCGTTGTTGTTGCCCGCCGACTTGCCCTTACCGTGCCATGCGGAGTACAAATCGACCGTACTATCGGCCAGCACCATTCGATCGGCCTCAGACGGATTGAAAGACTCTTTGTAGAAGTCGAGCGTATCGGGCGTGTAATAGACATACGTCTGCGACATGTCGGCCGGATTATAGCGCTCCAGATTCTCGTTCATCACATTGGCAATCGACATACCGCACGTCACCGAGGTGATGGCCAAAAACAGGAGCATCGCGATGACGCCCATCGAAAAGCACACCGTGTTGACCTTGGCCGCAAGCTGGCGCACGGTAAACATGTTGAGGCCGCGCCAATACACACCGCGCAGGCTCTGCAGCAGCTTGATAAGCATGCCCGAGAGTCCCCAGAACAGGGCAAAGGTGCCCACTGTAACCATAGCGGTCGTAATACCAAACTGGTTCATGGCCTCTTGCAGCTTGCTGTCCGTCGCGGTTAGCGGGAACCCATCACGTAGCAGACGGTAATAGGCCACGCCCACCAGCACCGCACCCACGGCAAAGATGGCAATCGCGATCCAGGGGTTGCGTGTCTTGATGCTCTCGTTGCGACGCTCGGCACCCATAAGCTCGATGAGTTTGGTGCGACGCACGGCGCGGAGGTTCAGCAGTAGCGTGAGCACAAACATTACGAGCATGCAGACAAGGGTCAGATTGAACGCATGCATCGAGAAAAAGAAGTGGAAATTGGCGATCTGTGTCTTAAAGAGCGAGGCCGTAAAGAACGTCATGAGCTGGGAGAGCCCCACACCCAGCACAATGCCGGCGACAAAGGCCACGACCGATACTATCACGGTCTCGAGCGCCATGATCGTGGCGACGCGCCCGCGCCCCATGCCGAGCACCTGGTACAGGCCAAACTCCTTCTTGCGGCGTTTCATGATGAAGTTATTGGCGTACACCATCAAAAAGGCCATGACACCGGCCAAAAAGTACGTCAGGTCGCCGAGCATGCTGCCCATAACCTGCGCCAAGCCCTCTTCATCGATTCCGGCGATGTCGACCTGCATCGAGATGGTGTTAAAGGCATAGAAGACCGTGACACCCAGGGTGAGCGTCAAAAGGTAGACGAGGTAGTCGCGGCCGGCGCGGCGGACGTTGCCCCAAGCGAGTTTACAGAGCATCGGAGCCCTCACCGCCCATCATGGCAACGACCTCCATAATGCGGTCGAAGAACTCTCGGCGGTCGGTGTCGCCGCGGCGCAGCTCGGTGAAGATCTTGCCGTCGCGAATAAACAGCACACGGCTCGTGTAGCTGGCGGCAAAGCTGTCGTGCGTGACCATGAGCACGGTGGCACGCAGGCGGCGGTTAAGCGCCTCCAGGCTCTCGAGCAGCAGGCGAGCGCTCTTGGAATCGAGGGCGCCGGTGGGCTCGTCGGCCATGATCATGGTGGGGTCGGTGACGAGCGCGCGAGCCGCGGCAACGCGCTGCTGCTGACCGCCGGACATCTGGTAGGGATACTTGTCGAGCACCTGACTGATAGACAGGCGCGCTGCCACATCCTGCACGCGGGTCGAGATCTCTGCCGAGTTTGTGTGGGCGATGGTGAGCGGCAGGGCGATGTTCTCGCGTGCCGTGAGCGTATCGAGCAGGTTGGAGTCCTGGAAGATAAAGCCGAGCTCCTCGCGGCGGAACTGCGAAAGCTTAGCCTGCTTCATGCGCGTCACGTCCTGCCCGTTGATGCGGATCGTGCCACTTGTGGCGCTATCGATGGTCGACACGCAGTTGAGCAACGTCGACTTGCCCGAGCCCGAAGCGCCCATGATGCCAACGAATTCGCCGCGGTTGACGGTAAAGCTGGCGTCGTTGAGCGCACGGGTCACGTTGCCTAGCGCTCCGTATACCTTTTCGAGATGCGCGACCTCCAGTACCGGGGTCGCCATGTGCGTGGTTTGCATACCGAGTCCTTTCTTGCGATTAGTCTACGGCATCTATAGTCGCAAGAAGCCGAGTCGGCTACCATCGATATGGCTTACGCTTGCCTTACCGTTGTGTAAGGTACGGGTAGCTAGCCTGCCACGTGTTGATATTGAGAGAGGACTCCTGTTGAAGACTGTTCATGTTGCCGCTGGGATCATTCGCAAGGAAGGATCTGACGAGCTGCTTGCCGTGCAGCGCGGCTATGGCGACATGCAGGGACTTTGGGAGTTCCCCGGTGGCAAGCTCATGCGCGGCGAGACGCCCGAGGACGCCGTACGCCGCGAGCTCATGGAAGAGCTGCAGGTCAAAGTCACCAACCTGCGCGATTTCTATACCGTTGAGTACGACTACCCCGATTTCCATCTCTCCATGGAGTGCTACTACTGCTCGCTCGCCGATGAATCCGATGAGCCTCAGAAGCACGACCGTCAGCTCGATATCCGCTGGATTCCGCGCACCTCGCTTGCCACGGTGGAATGGATGCCCGCCGACAAGGGGCTCATTGATGCCCTAATTGAGCTGAAGGAAGACCGGCTTGAGGCAAGCGCCGCCGATGACGCCGAGGCCGCCATGGCCGACGAGTCTGCCGCCAAACCCAAGCGCGCACCTAAGCGCCGTAGCAAAAAGCGCCCCAAGCCCGGCCTGCTGGACGGCATCGATACCTCGGACCTTTCTGCCGACGAGCGTGAGCTCGTGCGCCGTCGCGCCGCTATAAAAAAGTCCATGAAGGGCAACAAGCGTGCGAACACCAAACCTGAGCTGCTCGTTCGCCAGCGCCTGCGCGCCGCAGGCCTTACGGGATACCGTCTGGAATGGAAGGTGCCCGGAAAACCCGACATCGCCTTTCCCGGGCGCAAGATCGCCATCTTCGTCAACGGCTGCTTTTGGCATCGCTGCCCCAAATGCAACCCAAGTCAGCCCAAGCGCAATGTTGAGTTTTGGGAGGCAAAGTTCCGCCGCAACGTCGAGCGCGACCGAGCCGCCGTGGCAGCACTCACTCAAATGGGCTGGACACCCATAACCATCTGGGAATGTGAGCTCAAAAAGGACCGCATCGACGCCACGATGGAAAAGGTCATCGAGCAGGTGCGCACCGCAGAGCTGCAGCGCTAGGAACGAGCCGTCCACACGCCCCGCACGTCCGCGCCACATCCACGTCACAAACCTTAGAAAGCTCTTAAGCCCAAAACCTTTCAAGAGTGTTACTCGATAGCTTTTACCTGCGGTTTCATCGTAACACCAAACCAGGTTAAGCCTTTCTTTAGCGCTTCTTTGCGACGTCCGCGGCATAATACTGCCAACGCACGGGATCTAGCAGCACACCCCGTGCGCAAACTTTTGGTGGACATCGAGGAGGCCGCATAAGCATGCATTCTTCCAATGACGCAGCACAGCAGCCATCCCTAAATCATGCGAACCTTTTCTCCTTCCCCCCGACACAGAGAAACGGCTTCCTCGACTCCCCCACCACAAAAGCCAAACGCTCAACCGACCAGAGCCACAACTTGCGAGCATCGTTCGAAAAGCTCCAAGCATCCCTAGACAAGGCGTTCCCCGAACAGGCAAGAGCAATCTAAGCCCATCGCGCTTTATACTGATGCCATGCGAAACATGGATCACATAGAATTGCACCGCGGAGGACGCGAGGAAGCGTTTCCCGAGACCGGCGAAGACTGGCCCTATATTGCCGAACGCGCAGAATTCGCTCGCTATCCGGGCAATTCCGTCCCCTGGCACTGGCATTCCGAAGTTGAGCTTTTCTACATGGAGCAGGGAGCGATTGACTATCGAACGCGCGCGGCTCATGAGCACGTACGCTTTGAGGAAGGGTCCGCCGGCTTTATCAACGGCGGCGTTTTGCACAGCACGCTGCAATCACCCAATTCGGCGCCAGCCATTCAAATGCTGCATATCTTTCAGCCGTCGATGCTCGGCGATCCCGCGGGACGTCTCCAAAAGCGTTACATCAACCCATTGCTTCAATGTCGAGGCGTCGATGTGCTCAAATGGTCGCCCACCAATCCCGACGATATGCCCTTTATCGATTTGCTGAAGAGCTCCTTTAGCCACGACCTTCAACGGCCGCAGAACGAGATGGCACTTCGAAATAGTTTGTCAGAGCTCTGGATTCAGATTAACGCCAAGGCCGAACCGCTCTTTTCTTCCGACGGCGCCTCTTGGATGACCAGCCGCGACGTACAGTTCAAGGCAATCCTGGACTTTATCCGCGCAAACTATGCAGCCGCTATAGATGTGCCTCAGATGGCATCTGCAGCCGGCGTAAGCGAAAGAGAGTGTTACCGCATTATCGAAACTTGTGCAGGAACGACCCCGGCGGCATATCTACGCGCATACCGCATAAACCGTGCTTGCGAACTTTTGGCACACACCACGCGAACGGTACAGACAGTCGCGCGCCAATGCGGATTTATAACAGCGAGCCATCTTGGCCAGGTATTTAAAGAACAAATGGGGTGCACTCCTTCGAGCTATCGAGCAGCGAGGCAGAATCTCGATAGCACCAGGCAGAAATCCCGCTAGCCCTTCTTCTGTCACTGCATCAAACTTGCAGGCAAACAACAGAGAGGAGCAATCATATGAAGCACTTTGACCATATCGTATTTGACGTTGATGGGACATTGGCAGATACAGAAGAAAGCGTTCTGTCATCGCTTGTCCAGATTGTTCAAGAAGAAACCGGCAAAACGCTTCCCCGACACGAGCTTGACTTTGCCCTCGGCATACCCGGCAAGGATGCCCTTGAGAAACTTGGGATCTACTCGCAGGCAACGTTGGATCGCTGGTGCCAAGTTGCCGCCAGCTTTAAAAGCACCATCAGCGTGTTTCCCGGCTTGCACGAAGTTATCGCAACACTCTCCGACAACGGCTGCAAACTTGGCATCGTCTCCTCACGTGCGCACGACGAATACGCAGAAGAAATTGCACCCCTTGGCTTCGATAAGTATTTTGAGCACATCATCCTTGTCGAAGACACAACCGAACATAAACCCGCACCCGCACCCATGCTCGAATATCTCCGGCGTACGGGCGCGAATCCTGGCAACGTCGTCTACGTTGGCGACACCGTCTACGACGAACAATGCGCAACTTCGGCAGGGGTCAGTTTTGCCAGAGCGGCATGGGGATCACACCAAGACATCCCAAACGCCACCTACAACCTCAAAACCCCCAACGACCTGCTAACCCTAACAACCAAGTAACCCCCGCGCCCCACCCTTTCAGCCCCAACGCCACAAGGGCGATTGAGCAGGACGGTTTGGGCGGGTCCCGTACTTAGTTTCCAAAATCATTCCGCAGCGCGAAGGCTTCTTATTATTTTCAGACCTAACGCCACAAGGGCGACGACCTCGAGTAGGTCAACCTGGGAGGGACGAGGGCTTAGCTCCCCAATCTTTCCGCAGGGGGCAAAAAGCCTCGCCGCACGAAGTGCGCAGCGAGGCTTTTTGCATGCCCGAGGACGATTGGGGAACTAAGCCCTCGTCCCTCCCCGGGATATGTAGCGAGTCGGAGTACCCTTGCTGTTACTCTGCTTTGCCCACGGAGTTGAGGTTGGTCATGCGGATCTTAACCAGCTCGGTGATCTCACGCATACCCTCCTTGGCCGGCTTCTTGGGATCGAAGCAGGCAGGGTTCTCGGCCATGTAGGCCATGAAGCCCTTGGTGTAGGCCTGACGCAGCTCGGTGGCGTAGTTAACCTTGCAGATGCCGTTCTTCACAGCCTCGGCAACCTGCTCATCGGGCACACCGGAGGTGCCGTGCAGAACCAGCGGCACGTCGACGGCGTCGCGAATGGCCTTGACCACGGACTGCTCGATGTGCGGATCGCTCGTATACACGCCGTGGCTGGTGCCAACGCCAATGGCCAGCGAGGTGCAGCCGGTGCGCTCGACGAACTCCTTGGCCTCGGCAGGATCGGTGTAGGGGCTCTCGCCCTCAACCGCGGGACCGTCGTCCTCCTTGCCGCCAACCTTACCGAGCTCGGCCTCGACGGGCACGCCCATGGCGCGGCCAGCGTCGGCAACGGACTTGGTCAGGGCGATGTTGTCCTCGAAGGACTCGTGCGAGCCGTCGATCATGACAGAGGTGTAGCCAGTGCGGAAAGCCTGCATGCAGCGGTCATAGCCATCGCCGTGATCGAGGTGCAGGGCGACGGGCACGGAAGCGCGCTCGGCGGCAGCCTTGACCATGCCGTAGAAGTAATCCAGGCCAGCGGTCTTGATGGTGCCCGGGGTAGTCTGCATGATGACGGGGGACTTGGTCTCCTCGGCAGCAGCCAGAACGGCCATAACAAACTCGAGGTTCTCGACGTTGAACGCGCCTACGGCGTAGTGGCCGGCCTGAGCGTCCTTGAGCATCTTTTCGGTGGTAACAAGTGCCATGAGCGTTTGCTCCTCTCCCTCGCCCGCATCTGGACATCGGGCGTAGTTGTTCACAAGGCGTTTTACCTTGCGTTTTGCTGCGCCCATTGTATGAAAATCGACGGTGTCGCACGCATGAGATATCACCGGCACACAGGTCAAGACACTCGTTTTTGAAAAGCAAACGGAAGGGATTCGCGCCGGATCCCTCTATACGACATTGCAGTTTTCAAGCGAATCATCTTTCTTTTATAGAAAAGATAAGTAATCGAAAGGTGTTTTCTTACTCAAAAAGAAAATGAACGAAAATGGACTCAACACAATTCCTGCAAATTTCAGTTGAGGATGGAGCAGCTATGGCCCATGTAACAACCCGAGCCTTCGCCGATGAGCGTCGTGCCGCCATCATGGAGATGCTTGAGCATAACGCCTCGGTGCAGGTAGCAGAAATCGCCCAGACCTTTGGCGTGTCCTCCGTCACCGCCCGCGCCGACCTAGACGCGCTCGCCGAAGCAGGCAAGCTGCGCCGCACACATGGCGGCGCTGTGTCGCTCCACAAACGCCTAACCGTCTCCACGCAGGATCGCCGCATCAATGTCAACGTCGCCGCCAAGCAGGCCATCGCGCAAAGCGCCATCGAGCTCGTCAGTGACGGCGACACGTTGCTCGTCGACTCGGGCACCACGGCGCTCGAGTTCGTCCGGCTCCTCGATCAGCGCGACGGTATCACCGTCATCACGGCCGACATTACCATCGCCGATTACATCGACGAAAGCATGCCCTCGGTCGATGTCGTCATGCTGGGCGGGGCGCTGCGCAAAGGTCATCGCTATCTGTACGGCCCACTTACCATGCAGGCGCTCCAAATGGTCCACGCCGATCTTGCCGTCATGTGCCCCGGCGCCTTTGTCTCCAGCTGCGGCTTTACGACCGACTTTCCCCAGATGGCCGAGACTAAAACGGCTATGATCGCCGCGGCCCATCAAAGCGTCGCCCTCATGGACGCCAGCAAGGTTAACGGACGCGGCATGTACCGCTTTGCCGAGCTGACCGATGTCGACGCCATCGTGATGGACCGAGACTCCGAAGGCGCCGTCGCCACCTCAATCGCCAAGACCGCCGACGGCGCACGTCCAGCACTCATCATCGCCGCCAACTAAATAAAAACCACCACAAAGGTGCCTGTCCCCTTTGTGGTGGTTGTGATGGCTGAGCGTCAAAAGTGAGCGTGTCGCTACTTGGACAGCTCGTCGGCGAGGGCCTCGATCTGGGCGCGCGAGGCTTCGTTGAGCGAGCCCAGCACAGTCACCTTGTTCTGCGTCAGGGTGATGTCCTTCATGCCCTCGAGCTCCTTGGTCATAACCTTGGCAGCCGCGGGTGCCCAAGAGCCGGCCTCGACGAGCGCCACCGTACGGTTCTGGTAGGCGTGCTCGGCGAGCGTATGGATGAAGGTGCTCATGCACGGGAAGATCTCGCCCTGATAGGTGATGGAGGCGAGCACCAGACGGTCGTAGCGGAACGCATCCTCAACGGCCTCGGCCATGTCGTCACGAGCCAGGTCAAAGACGGAGACCTTCTGGCCGCGAGCCTCAAGCGCAGATGCGAGCTCCTCGACGGCAGCCTTCAGATGCCCGTACACGCTCGCATAGGCAATCGTGATACCCTCGTCCTCGGGCTGATAGCTCGACCAGGTGTTATAGGTGTCGAGGTAGTAGCCCAGGTTCTCAGTCAGCACGGGGCCGTGGAGCGGGCAGATAATCTGGATGTCCAGGTCGGCGGCCTTCTTGAGGACGGCCTGCACGAACTTGCCGAACTTACCGACGATGCCAAAGTAGTAACGGCGCGCTTCGCAAGCCCAGCCCTCGGGATCCTCGATGTCGTTGGCGCCAAACTTGCCAAAACCGTCGGCACTAAAGAGCACCTTGTCGGTGGACTCGTAGGAGAAGAGCACCTCGGGCCAGTGAACATTGGGGGCACCGACAAAGGTTAGGCTGTGGCCGCCCAGGTCGAGCACGTCGCCATCTTTGACGACCATCTTGCGCTCGGGGAAGTCGGTGCCAAAGTAGTTGACCATCATACGGAAGGCGCCCATGCTGGCAACAATCTGCGCCTGGGGATAGCGCTCCATAAAGGCGGCGATGCCGGCGGAGTGATCGGGCTCCATGTGATGGACGATCAGGTAGTCGGGCGTGCGGCCATCGAGCACGGCCTCGAGGTTGCCGAGCCACTCGTCAACAAAACCGCCGTCGACTGAATCGGCGACAGCGATCTTTTCGCCCAAGATAACGTAGCTGTTGTATGCCATGCCGTTCTCGGACACATCGTACTGGCCCTCGAACAGGTCAATGTCGTGATCGTTAACGCCAATGTAGCGGATATCCTTGGTGATCTCCATCAGGCAAAGCCTCCTAGATAGACAAAAGAACCCGTCTATCATAACACTCGCCTTCATAGCCACGGCTATCCGTCAGCATCCTTACCGATTGTAATTGAGGCGGAATATACTGCCGTTGACCTGCACAAACTATGCGCGCAGTATCGCCGTGCTATGTCGAATAATGAGCTGGCCGGGAATACGAATGGCAACGGTTTTGTCCGTTGCCCCCGCCTTGGGAACCGCGTGCTCGAACACCTCGCGTCCACGCTGATGCAAATCGAATCGAACGGTCGTGAGCTCGTTGTGTGCCACAAAATCATCGAGCGAATCGTCGACGCCCACCACGCTCACGTCCTCGGGCACGCGCAGACCGCTATCGCGCAGCGCTGCAATCGCACCATTTGCCATCTGGTCGTTTGCCGCGTAAATCGCCGTCATGGTGCGATCGTGCTCGGCCAGGTACCTGCCGGCCTCGTAGCCGCTGTTGGCAGACCAGTCGCCCTCGAGCGGCTCTGCCGGCTCGATGTGTTTACGCTCGAGTGCATCCTGCCAACCGGCGCGACGAAATTGCTCGTCGACCGAGAATGACGGGCCGCCAATATAGCGAATCTGCTCGTGCCCTAGCTCAAACAGGTGATCCATAAGCAATAGCGAGCAGCCGTAATGATCGGAGTCGACCGTGGTCACCCGCGGGTGCGCGTACATGGTAACGATGACCGTGCCAATGCCCGGCAGTGGATCAAACGTCTCAAAATCGGGCGCCATGCGACTCATGCCGATGATGATGCCGTCCACCGGCAATGCGGCCATACGACGCGTGGCCTCGGCAAGCGAAAACTCCTCGGTCTTGGACATCTCGACCAGCGTGATGGCACAATTATGCTCACGAGCAGCGCTGGCGATGCCGTCGATCATTGAGAGGTTGCCGAACTTGGTCACATCGTTGACGCACAGGCCGACCGAATGGTAACGGCCGTCGCGCAGCGAGCGACCGGCATAACTCGGACGAAA
This sequence comes from uncultured Collinsella sp., assembly GCA_965146285.1. GTDB lineage: Bacteria > Actinomycetota > Coriobacteriia > Coriobacteriales > Coriobacteriaceae > Collinsella. The sequence continues at coordinate 67,669 of CBCTFW010000011.1, read as the reverse complement.
GCCGAGCTCTTGCATCGCGGCCTGTACGCGCTGGCGCGTCTGCTCGTTCACATTGGGCAAGCCGTTGGCAACGCGCGAGACCGTCTGCTGCGAAACGCCGGCAGCGCGGGCGACGTCGGCCATGGAGACCGGACGCGAACTGGTATCGTTGGACGGGCGCCTTGCCACAGGATCACCTTCACCCTTGCGAGATCTGAATAGCGTGAATGCCGGCCCGGGCAGAAATACATCCCGCGCCGAGGCCCGCTATCGTCGGACGCATGTTAACGTACTCTACTTTTTCTATCTGCATCTCTTCTGCTTTATAAGTCCATACGGCAGTACCGTTCACGGCTGTATTTCTACCGATCACCAGATTCTCAAAAAGTGACAAGCGTTGTGTTATGAGTACGTTAACATAGCCCGTAACGTGCGGTATCGTGAACACTTGGTTCATACCGCTTCAAGTTGTTAACGTACTCATAACGACGCAAAACTCATCCGTGCGCGCCAAGGAAAGGACTCCCATGACCACCACCGACGAAAAGACATTCGCCACGCTCACCAAGCTATTTGAGAAGGAGTTTGGGCCCATCGGCGATCGCCAGGTGCTCTATGTGCACGCACCCGGCCGTTCCGAGATCAGCGGCAACCACACCGACCACGAGGGTGGCCACGTTATCGCCGGCTCGCTCGATGTCGCCGTTGACGGCATTGCCGTGGCGACCGACTCCAACAAGATTCGCGTCGCCGACGAGGGCTATCCTACGTTTGAGATCACGCTCGACACGCTGGATATTCAAGAGTCCGAGAAGGGCACGTCCGCGAGCCTCGTCCGCGGCATGGCCCACGAAATCGCTGCTCTGGGCGTTGAGCCCCAGGGCTTCGACTTCGCCTTCACCTGCTCCGTCCCCTCGGGCGGCGGCCTTTCGAGCTCCGCTGCTGTCGAGGCGGCATACGGTCGCGCCATGGAGGCGCTCTGGGGCGCACCAGCCATCGAGCCCGTCGCGCTCGCCCAGATGAGCCAACGCACCGAAAACAACTATTACGGCAAGCCCTGCGGTCTGATGGACCAGGCCGCCGTTTGCTTGGGCGGCCTCGCCTACATGGACTTTGAGGACCAGACTCAGCCTAAAACCCAGAAGCTCGAGCTCAACTTTGAGGATCACGGTTATGCGCTCGTGCTCGTTAAGGTTGGCGCCGACCATGTGGCCGCCACCGATGACTACGCCGCCGTTCCGCGCGAGATGCAGGACGTCGCTGCCGAGTTCGGCAAGGCACGCCTGTGCGAGGTAAACGTGGCGGACTTTGACGCCAAGCTCCCCGAGCTGCGCGCCAAGCTGGGCGACCGCGCCTGCCTGCGCGCCGTTCACTACTGGTACGAAAACGGCCTGGTCGATAAGCGCTGGGCCGCCCTGAACGCCGGCGACATCGATCAGTTCCTGGTCCTGACGCGCGAGTCCGGCGCCAGCTCTGCCATGTACCTACAGAATGTCGTTGCCAAGCTGGGCTCCGAGCAGCCCTCGATGTATGCCCTGGCACTGGCCGAGCACGTGCTCGACGGCCGTGGCGCCGTCCGTATCCACGGTGGCGGCTTTGGTGGCACCATCCAGGCCTTCGTGCCGCTCGACCTGGTCGACACCTTCATCGCCAAGATGAACGGCTGGCTGGGCGAGGGCTCTGCCCGCCACTACGCAATTTCTGACAAGGGGGCTTACGCGGCATGGCTGTAATGACTGACGTGCGCGAGGCCGCGCAGAACCTGATCGAGTACGCTATCCACCGATCGATGATCGGACAGGACGATCGCATCTGGGCCTACAACACCATTCTGGAGTGCATCGGCGCCACGGGTCCCGCGCTCGACATGACCTGGGCGCTCCAGGTTGAGAAACTCTCGCTCTTGCATCCCGATACCCTCCCCGACTTTGACCTGGAGGGCACGCTTGCCGCGCTTTCCGAGGCTGCCGTCGCAAACGGTGCTGCCGAGGACACGGCGTCGGGCCGCGACCGCATCGCCATGCGCATCATGGGCGCGCTCATGCCGAGGCCTTCGGTTGTAAACGAGGAGTTCAACGGCCGCATGGGCGTCGACGAGCCCCGCGCCGCGACCGACTGGTTCTACGGCCTATGCTGTGACGCCGGCTACGTGCGCCGCGCCGCCATCGCGCGCAACATCAAATGGAGCACCCCCACCAACTGGGGCGACCTCGAGATCACTATCAACCTGTCGAAGCCCGAGAAGGACCCGCGCGATATCGCCGCGGCAGGTGCAGCCAAGAACACGGGCGAGAAGTATCCCGCCTGCCAGCTCTGCATCGAAAACGAGGGCTATCCCGGACGCTCCGCCGCAGCCGACGGCGGCGCCCATCCCGCCCGCCAGAACCTACGCGTTATCCCCATTCAGCTCAACGACGAGCGCTGGGGCTTCCAGTACAGCCCGTACGCATACTTTAACGAGCACTGCATTGCTATGAGCTCCGAGCATCGCCCGATGCACGTCGACCGCAAGGGGCTGACCTGCCTGCTCGATTTTGTGGACCTGTTCCCGCACTACTTTATTGGCTCCAACGCCGACCTGCCCATCGTGGGCGGCTCGATTCTGTCGCACGACCACTTCCAGGGCGGCGCGCACGAGTTCCCCATGATGCATGCCGCCGAGGTCTCGCAGTTTAGCGTGCCCGGCTTTGACCAGGTCAGCGGCACCGTGTTGCAGTGGCCGCTTTCGGTGCTGCGACTGCGCTCGCACGACCGCACCCAGCTGCTCGATGCTGCCGAGAAGATTATCCTCGCCTGGCGCGAGTGGACCGATGAGTCGGTGGGCGTTATCGCACACACAGCCGACGGCGTAGCGCACAACACCGTAACGCCCGTCATCCGCCGCGTCGACTCCCGCGGCAACGCCGGCGGCGAAATCTACGAGGCCTACCTGGCGCTTCGCTGCAATATCACGACCGACGAGCATCCGCTGGGCGTATTCCACCCGCATGCCGAGTACCACCACATTAAAAAGGAGAACATCGGCCTGATCGAGGTCATGGGCCTGGCCATTTTGCCGCCGCGCTTGGTTCCCGAACTCGGCGCTGTCCGCGAGCACCTGCTGGCAGCCAAGGCCGATACCAGCTACGACCTTGCCGGTGCGCTCGAAGGCGATGATCTTTGCCGCAGCCATGCCACGTGGGCCGAAGACGTCTTTGCCCGCCGCGCCGACGAGCTTACGGCCGACAACGCCATCGATATCCTGCACGAGGAGGTCGGCGTGGTGTTTGGCCACGTGCTCGACAACGCCGGCGTCTTTAAGTGGGACGAGGCGGGGCGCGCCGCACAGCAGCGCTTTATCGACTCGCTGTAATGATCCCTTGGGGACGGAGGAAAACGAATCATTTCGTCTTCAAGACAACGGCGCCCGCCGGCAACATCGCCGGCGGGCGCCTTTTTTGAGTGTAGTCATTGGGGACGCTCTTAAACGACTAGTCATTCAAGAACGTCCCCAATGACTACGTCGATGTTTTGGCAACGACAGCGAAAACCCGCCAGAGCGAGCAAGGTGCCTTGAAACGAGGCGGCATTGACCTTCTGGTCATGCCGCCGAAGTTGAAAGGCAGATTGCCGCTCTGGCGGGTTTGCAGCGTCGACCGGTCCGCCGTTCGGTAGAACGGCGGAACCTGAGGTGCAGCGTCGAGCCGTTACGGCGTTTGGTAAAACCGCGTAACCCTACAGTTCAGTCACGACAACGCTGTTGTAGACCTCGTCCCAGCGGTCCATAACCAAATGCCCGGTCTTGGGATCCATGGCGTTGAGCTTGCCGCAGGTATTGGCGGTCTTGAGCACCGTGACGTCGTCGGCACCAGCAGCAATGGCATGCGCAAAGCCGGCGATGGTCGAGTCGCCGGAACCCGTCGCGTTCACAGCCGCAATCGCGGGCGTCTTGGCGCGGAATGCGCGACCCTCATGGAAGCCCACCGAACCGGCAGCGCCCATCGAAACGACAACCCAGGGAATGCCGGCAAAGCGGCCATCGGCGGCAAGCGCCTCGCGCAGGGCATCGACATCATCGGTCGTAAAGGACGTACCCAGTAGGCCGTTAATCTCGGTCAGGTTGGGCTTTACGAGCTCAGGCTTAGCGTCGGACTCCAGCGCGGCCTCCAGCGATGCACCCGAGGTGTCGAGCAGCACCTTGGCGCCCGCCTCCTCGGCAATCTTGACGAGCTCGGCATAGTAGCCGGCATCGACGCCACGCGGCAGCGAGCCCGAAAGCGTCACAACGTCCGCCTTCGATGCAAGCTCGGCGAACTTGGCCGTAAAGGCCTCGAGCTCGGCCGGGGCGATCTGCGGGCCGCTCTCCAGCAGCTCGGTCTGGTTGCCCTCGTGCAGGATATTCAGGCAGATGCGCGTCTCGCCAGCGATGGGCACAAAGTCATTCTTGACGCCATCGGCATCCATGAGCTCGGCCATATAGGCACCCATGTGACCGCCGAGCAGACCGGTCGCGAGCACATCGTCGCCCAACTGCAGCAGCACACGGCTCACGTTGAGGCCCTTGCCGCCAGCGGTCTTTTCGGGCGTCACACGGTTAACATCGTCGATGATCAACTTGTCGAGCTGATAGCGCGTATCAATCGACGGGTTCATGGTAACGGTCAGAATCATATTGAACTCCTGTTCCGGGGCGGCATGACCCACCCCAAACATACGATAGCTCGTTAAAGGATCTCGATCTCAAAGCCACGGGTGACGGTCTCCCCCGGCTTGGCCACCAGGCAGCCACGCTTGTGCTCCAGGATATCGTCCTCATCGGAGCAGGTGGACAGGCCGCCCCACGGCTCAACTGCCACAAAGTCGCCCTCGGGCTTGCTCCACACAATCAGGTACGGCATATCGGGGAACGTCAGGCGCACGCCCTTGTCCTCGGTTTTCTTGGTCAGCGTAACCACGCGGCTCTCGAGCACGTCAAAGATGGTCTCCGCGAAGTCAAAGAGTTCGTGGGTCAGCGGCAGGTCATGGCCAACCATCGGGTTCTTGCTGCGATGCTCAACATCAATCAGGCCCGTCGAGGGAACGGCAGTACAGAGCTCGGCAGCCTCGCGCTGCTCAAAACGGAGCTCGTAGTCGTCATAGGACTCGCCCTCGTCAAGCGGGCACTTAAAGCCAGGGTGACCGCCCACAAAGAACGGCATGTCCTCGGTGCCCTCATTGGTCACCTCGTACGACACAGCCACCTTTTCCGAATCGATCGCGTAACGAGCAACGATCTTAAACGGATACGGGTACTGCTCGAGCAACTCGGCATGGTCGGCAGAGCTTAGGCTCAGCGCAACCATGTTGTCGCCCTGCTCATCGAGCTTCCACTCCTGTTTGCGCGCAAAGCCGTGGCGGGCGAGCTTAATCTCGCGGCCGCCCATGGTCATTGCGTGACCGTCGCGAAGGCCGCCGCAGATCGGGAAACAAATGGGTGCCTGGCCCGACCAGACCGCCGGGTCACCCTGCCACAGGTACTCACGGCCGTTGGCCGCAATAGAAGTGAACGATCCGCCAGCCGTGCTCAACGCAATGCGGACAGAGCCGTTATCAAGAACAAACTCCATGGGAATCTTCTCCTTCACATATCATCTCGCGCGATCCATTGTGAACGTCGTGCCTTTAGCAGAAAGGTAATGAGGCAGCGCCGCAAACAAAAGAACAATGCACGTCCAGCCCGCTGGGCCAATTGGGCTGATAGAAAACCGGCCCGCGCCCCCTCACAGAAACGCGAGCCGTCAACGGACTAGTTAATTACGCCGGATACCCGCTAATCATGGTATTCGCCGCGATCCCACTTCTCGAGGAACTCGTCAAAGAAGTGCGGGTCAGCCTGAGCCTCGGCGTCGGCCTTATTGCAGGCATCGATCTTGGCGATCAGGGCATCGTGCTCGGGGGTCTTGTCGTAGGGCTCCTCCAGGAAGGCAAGCATGATATCGGCCATCAGGAACTCGCCGGTGATCTTGCCGCCAAAGCCCACGATGTTGGCGTTGAGCTCGCGACGGGCATACAGGGCAGAGGTCATGTCGCGGACCAAGGCGCAGCGGGCGCCGGGAACCTTGTTGACGGCGTTGGTGATGCCGATGCCGGTACCGCACAGGGCCACGCCAAAGTCGGCCTTGCCGCTGGCAACAGCCTCGCCCACGGCCTTACCGTAGATGGGGTAGTGCGTACGGGTGTGGCTGTAGGTGCCGCAGTCGAGCACCTTGTAGCCAGCCTGCTCCAGGCGGTCGGCCAGATAGATCTTCTCGTCCGTAACGATATGGTCGCAACCGATTGCGATGGTCTTCTTCATCAGAACGTCCTTTCGTCTGAATTCACAAGTTGAGGTAGAAGTTCGAGTTCTCGGTGGCTCTCGTTAGGCCATCTTGTTGAGCATGTCGACACGGATCTGGTGACGGCCGCCGGCGTACTGGGCGCGCAGGAACTCGCGGGCGATCTTCTTGGCGACCTCGGTGCCCACAACGCCCGGGCCCATGGTGACCATGCGCGAGCCGTTGTGCTCGCGGGTCATGTAGGCGGAACGCTCGTCGGAAATGTTGGCGACGACCATGCCCTTTATCTTGACGGCGGCCATATAGGAGCCGACGCCGTACTTATCGAATGCGAAGCCCTGGGAATCCTTGTGCTCCAGCAGGTCCTTGGCAACGGCGGTCGCGGAATCGACAAAGTCCGCGGCAGGGGTCTCGGAATAGTCGACGACCTCGTGACCGTCGGCGATGAGCATCTCCTTGATGGACTCCTTCATCGACATACCGTCGGCATCGGAAGCGATTACAACCCTCATGACATCCTCCTTGAGAGATACGCAGGTGCGTAGTTTCTGTTTGGAAGTGTTGAATCGCGCTCAGGTCCGGGCATCTGAATGTGCGGTTCTTCACTGTTCATGTTTATTTGAACACATTCGAACATCGACTGCAACCATTATTTGTTTATCTTTGTTCTTTTTTGAACAAATACCGTTTACGGATGATTGCTGACCGTTTGGGCCCGGCACGGACGTAACGACCACGTGTTCAACAAACAAAAGGGCGGCCGAGAACGTGTCTCGGCCGCCCTTCGGCGGTATTCCCCGGTATATACAGCTGTTTTAGCTACTCGGACTGCCCGCCCTTTTTGGCGTGCTTGGACGGAGCGCTCAGAAAGCGGCCCGTCAAATAGTTCGCGGGACCGGAGATATCAATCCCCAGCAGGGTGTGCCCCAGCCACAAAAACGCCGCGAGCACCAGCAATGGAATCACGCACGAGGTCACGATCATCACGATGACGCCTTCGATAAGGTCGGTCACCTGCTGCACAATTTCATCGGTCATCTGCTTGGCGCCGCTGGTCACCGACGTGACGAGGCCCGAGGCACCGTCGGCAAGCTGCTCGAGCACGCTCTTGGACTCTGCGGACTCGGTCTTTTTCTTGCTTGTTTTGGAGCTATCGCTATCTGCCGCACTCGCAGCGTCGGCCGCCTTTTGCTCGGCCGCCTCGATGCTAACGCGATACGTTTCATCGACCTTCTGCGACACCCATACGCTCGCAGGCACGAGCGCCATGCCGATCACGGCAACCACCAGCACGCGTGTCGCCACACGGCGCAGGACAGCGCTCGTGCTCCAGCGCCCGTGAATGCCGAGCGACACCGCAAAGAGCACTAACGCAAACGGGATTAAGATGCCCAGGCCAATCGACCACAAAATCGTGAGCAAATATTTCTCTAGGTATAGCACGGCAAGCACGATACCAAGGTTGCCTGAAAGCTGTGCGAGCTGCTCGGCAACCGGCGTTCCCGTATCACCCGGAAGCGCGGTAATGCCCGCAGACAGCGCCACGCACGAGGTCGTGAGCGCCAAAACATTGCCCTTCTTTTGATCGATGACCTCGATGGTGGAGTCCCAAGTCTTGGTATCGGCGAAATGCGGTCGCGCTACAAAGCCCGACAGCAGCGCCAGGACCACGAGCGCAACGATAAAGCCAATCTGCAGCTTTTTGTTTGCGCACACGACATCGGACAGACTGGGCTGCAGCTCGGTTACCGCCGTGTGCTCGGTTATCTGGACAGGACGCCCATGAGCCATCTCATGCGCATCTTTCTTTTGAATCAATCCGTTGTCCGGCATTTGGATACCTCCTCATTCCGGCCTGTATTGCGGATGGAAGTATACCCACCGAGCAAAAATCGAACGGGAGGACGAACGGAGCGCACCAAGACTGTCCCCAATGACCAGTCGTTTAAGAACGTCCCCAATGACTATCTCGGGATGAGTTGCGGTGGAATAGGGATTGTTTTGCGCCCGCCGGCCCCTATTCAGTCCTTATTTCACCGCAACTTGGAGGAGGACAGAAAAAGCCCTGTCGCGGGTGCGGCAGGGCTTTTGGAAGGGAACTTGGTTGTGAGGGCTCGTTAGGCGAGCTTGGCCTCGAGCTCAGCGATGCGCTTGTAGGCATCGATGGTAAAGCGGGCCTGCTTCTCCAGGATCATAGTGGTCATGAGAGTGTCCTGAGCGTGAGCCATGATGAAGGTCATCTCCATCTCGCCACCGCCGGCCTCCTGCGAAAGCAGCTTGGTCTGCGTGTCGTGGGCGCCGATGAGTGCATCGCTCGCATCCTTGTGCAGCTGTTCGGCCTTCTCAAAGTCACCCTCGCGAGCAGCATCGAGCGCTGCAAGCAGATCGGTCTGGGCGTCACCTGCGTATGCGACAATCTCGAATCCAACCATCGAGATTTCTTCTTTGGTTGCCATATTGCGTTCCTTTCACATATGAACCAATGGAGAGCATCGCGTCCGGGCATACGCGCTGCGTTGTGTATGACAGAAACAATAACATTCAAACAAAAAAGAACAGCGCAAAACGTAATTTTGAGCTATGAACGGTCACTATTCGCCCGTGAACGGTTTTTAAACCAATCTGAACAATATCGAACACAATTAGCGGCAACCCAAACAGACCCGCGCCCTAGCGTACATCGCGCACCGTATCGCCCTCGACGAGCACGCCCGGAAACAGCATGTGCTCCACACCGGGTGCAGCGCCCTCGGCGCCGGCAATCTTGTCGACCGCCCACATGCCGACGCGTTTGTTGTCAAAGCGCACCGTGGTCAGGCGACGATCGGGCACGATATCGCCCAAACTATCGTCAACACCCACCACGCTTACGTCCTGGGGCACGCGCTTCCCGCGCGACTCGAGCCCACGGATGCAGCCATATGCCATGGCATCGTTGGAAGCATAAATGGCCGTACAGGTCGGATCGTCCGCCAGAGCCTGACCGGCAGCATATCCACTCTGCGCTGTCCAGTCGCCGCGCACGAGCTGCGGTGGCTCGATGCCATGCGCACGCAATGTCTCGCGCCAGCCTTCCTCGCGCCGCATGCCCGAAAGCGAGCGCTCGGGACACGAGATGAAGTGCACGGTCTTGTGCCCCTGCCCCAGCAAGTACTCGACCACTTGGCGCGAGCAATCGAACTGGTCGTTATCGACCGTTGAACAGAGCGGGTGCTCCAGCATGGTAACGAGCACCGTCTGCATACCGGGCAGCGGCTCAAAGGTGCCAAAGTCCGCCGGCATGCGGTTCATAATCACAACCATACCGTCTACCGGCAGCGCGCTCATGCGTGACGATGCGCTCTCGAGGGTATACGGATGCCCGTCTACTTTAGTGAGGGTGATGGCATAGCCATGTTTGTCGGCCGCGGCGGCAAAGCCCTCCATACGGTCGAGGTTGCCGGTACCGGTAATGTTGAACATGGCGACGCCGACGGTCTTAAACCTGCCACGGCGCAGCGATCGACCGGCAAAATTGGGGCGATACCCCAGCTCGCGCATGGCGGCACGCACGCGTTCCTTGGTCTCGGGGCGCACGCTGGGCGAATCGTGCACGGTGCGCGAGACCGTCTGCTCCGAGACGCCCGCGAGACGCGCCACATCCTTAACGGAAACCGATTTTTTAACAGCGGCCATAGGTCGATCTTTCTATGTCAACGATGCCATTGGTGGCACCCTGCGCAGTCATTTTTAACGCCTTCAAGTATATCCAACGCCTCCCCCACCATACGCTCACCACCCAAAACCTACCGTTCACCGACATTTTTGCTTCCCCGAACGGCTTTTGTCGACCAAATGTTAACGTTGCCATTGTGCAAACACAGAGCCACCGGGCGGCTCAAATGTTTACGCGTAAGGAATCGATGGTTCGCAGGCACAGGAACCACCGGTTCGCGTCTTTTTTTGTGTCGCAAAATGGCAACGTCAACATTTTAGCAACCGAACGCCAAAAGCTACCATCGTTGCTAACCCACCGACTCTTAGGAGCATTGCATGGAGCAACTCATCGCCACCATCGAAAAGGGCCAGCCCTTTTTCAACGCGATCGCCCGCAACAAGTACCTCAAGGCGATCCGCGACGGCTTTATCTCCGTCATCCCCATCATCATCTTCTCCTCCATCTTCTGCCTGGTAGCCTCGGTCCCCAACATCTGGGGTTTCTACTGGCCTGATGACATCAACAACGCCCTGTGGAAGTGCTACAACTACTCCATGGGCATCCTGGCCATCGCCTGCGCCGCCACCACGGCCAAGCACTTCGCCGACGCTCAGAACCGCGATCTGCCCAAGAACAACCAGATCAACTTCATCTCGTGCATGTGCGCGGCCATCATCGGCTTCTTGCTCCTTTCGAGCGACACCATCGCCACGGACGCCGCCAGCGGTTTCAACACCACCTACCTTGGTTCCAAGGGCCTGCTGACCGCTTTCATCGCTGCGTTTGTGACTGGCATCATCTACAAGTTCTTCATTAAGCGCAACATCACCGTCAAGATGCCCGAGCAGGTTCCGCCCAACATCTCGCAGACCTTTAAGGACATCATCCCCTTCTCCGTCTGCATCACCGTCTTTTGGGTTTTTGACATCGTCTTCCGCGCTGCTTTTGGCTTCTGCTTTGCCCAGGGTGTCATCCAGGTGTTCCAGCCCCTGTTCACCGCTGCCGATGGCTATATCGGCCTCGCTGTGATCTACGGCGCTATGAGCCTCTTCTGGTTCGTGGGCGTCCACGGCCCCTCGATCGTCGAGCCCGCCATCGCCGCCGCCCTCGTTGCCAACATGACCGACAACCTGGCTGCGTTCCAGGCCGGCCAGCACGCTTCCGCTGTCCTGACCCAGGGTGCCCAGTACTTCGTCGTCTGCATGGGCGGCACCGGCGCCACGCTCGTCCTGGTCTTTATGTTCTGCTTCCTGGCCAAGTCTCAGGAGATGCGCGCCGTCGGTAAGGCCGCCATCGTCCCCGTCTGCTTTGCCGTCAACGAGCCGCTGCTGTTCGCCGCGCCCATCGTGCTCAACCCCGTCTTCTTTGTCCCGTTTGTCTTTGCCCCGATCGCCAACATCTGGATCCTCAAGATCTTTATCGACTTCTTGGGCATGAACGGCTTTATGTACACCCTGCCTTGGACCGTCCCCGGCCCCATCGGCACCATCATGGGCCTGGGCTTCCAGCCGCTCGCTTTTGTGATGCTCGCCCTTATCCTGGTCGTCGACTTCGTTCTGTACTACCCGTTCTTCCGTGCCTATGACGCCCAGAAGTGCGCCGAGGAGGCCGAGATCTCCCAGGAGGAGCTCGCCGCCAAGAACGCCGAGAAGGCCGCCAAGCTCAACGATGCCTTCCAGGGCAAGGCTGACGCCAAGAGCGTTGCCGCCGGCGCTGCTGCCGAGGCCGTGAAGGCCGACTCCCCCGCCGCTTCCGCAGCACCCGCTGCCGAGACAACGACCGCCAGCGACCTCAACGGCAAGCGCGTGCTCGTGCTCTGCCAGGGCGGCGGAACCTCGGGCCTGCTCGCCAACGCGCTGGCCAAGGCCGCCAAGGAGCGCGGCATTAACCTCGAGACCGCTGCCGAGGCCTATGGCAACCACGTGGACATGCTCCCCGACTTTGACCTGGTCGTCCTGGCCCCGCAGGCCGCAAGCTACCTGGCCGACCTGCAGAAGGACTGTGAGCGCGTGGGCAACAAGTGCGTCGCCTGCCGTGGCAAGCAGTACATCGAGCTCTCCCAGAACGGCGACAAGTCTCTCGCCTTCGTGAGTGAGCAACTTTCGAAGTAAGTAACGCCCAGGGCCAGCCGACCATCCAAGACCGGCTGGCCCTTCGATTTAGACGATTGGATCATCATGTCCGTTAATCCTGCTAGCGTCACCAACCCGCCCGCGCAGTTTCCCGAGGACTTTGTCTTTGGCGGCGCCACCGCTGCCTACCAGGTAGAGGGCGAGACCCGCACTCACGGTAAGGGCAAGGTTGCCTGGGACGACTTTCTGGAGGCCCAGGGGCGCTTCTCCCCCGATCCCGCTTCGGACTTCTACAACCAGTACCCCGTCGACCTGGAGCTGTGCGAGGAGTTCGGCATCAACGGCATTCGCCTCTCCATCGCCTGGAGCCGCATCTTCCCCAACGGCACCGGCGAAATCAACCCCGAGGGCGTCCAGTTCTACCACGATCTCTTCGCCGAGTGCCACAAGCACCACGTTGAGCCGTTCGTCACGCTGCATCACTTTGACACGCCGCTTCCCCTCTTTGAGAAGGGCGACTTCCTCAACCGCGAGACCATCGACGCCTTTGTGGACTTTGCCACCTTCTGCTTTAAGGAGTACGCCGACCAGGTGACCTACTGGTTCACCTTTAACGAGATCTGGGCCGACGCCTCCAACACCTACATCGAGGGCACCTTCCCCGGTGGCGTCAAGGCGCATCTGGCCGAGGCCTTCCAGTGCGAGCACAACATGATGCTCGCCCACGCCAAGGCCGTGCTGGCCTTCCACAACGGCGGCTTTAAGGGCAAAATCGGCGTCATCCAGTCGCTGGAGTTTAAGTACCCGCTCAACGAGAACGACCCCGCCGACATCAAAGCCGCCAACAACGAGCACGTGCTGCAAAACCAGTTTTTGCTCGACGCGACGTTCCGCGGCGAGTATGCCCCCGACACCCTCGAGTGCGCCAACCGCCTGGCTGCCGTCTCGGGCGGCACCATCGAGATCTTGGACGAGGACCTCGAGATTATGCGCGAGGCAGCGCTCTACAACGACTACCTGGGCGTTAACAACTATCAGTGCCGTTTTTTGAAGGCTTACGATGGCGAGAACGACCTGCACCACAACGGTACGGGCGAGAAGGGCACCGGTCGCTGGCGCGTCAAGGGCATTGGCGAGCATGTGAACAAGCCCGGCATCCCCACCACCGACTGGGACTGGATCATCTATCCCGAGGGTCTGTTCGATTTGCTCGTCTACATTAAGCAGCGCTACCCCAACTACAAGCAGATCTTCATCACCGAGAACGGCATGGGCTACAAGGACCCCTACAAGAACGGTTTTGTGGACGACCAGCCGCGCATCGACTACATCGAGCAGCACCTGCGTTGGCTGCTCAAGGCCATGGAGGTGGGCGTCAACGTGGGCGGCTACTTCCTGTGGAGCCTGCAGGATCAGTTCTCCTGGACCAATGGCTACAACAAGCGTTACGGCTTCTTTTACGTTGACTTTGAAACCCAGAAGCGCACGCCCAAGGCAAGCGCCTACTGGTACAAGCACGTGGCGCAGACCCGTCGTCTGGACTAGTGGCTGGCGGGGTTGCCCGCTCACACAACCTGTCCCCATTTCTCAGCCGGGGGCAGCACGTCACACGGCGCGCCGCCCCCGGTCTTTTTGTTTTTGGGCTGGTCGGGAGCCGTTTGTCTCGATCTGTAACATCTAGCCGAGTTTTTTGGTCCTAGCTGTTACAGATTGAGACGAACAGGATTGCTCTTTCCGAAGAATCTAAATCTGTAACACGTAGCCCGCTTTTGACCGTCTACCTGTTACAAATCGAGACAAACGGAGTAGGACCTAACCCCGTATGTCCCTAACAGTCGAGCGTTCGACCAGCGTACTCGGCACATGAATCGCCTCGATAGACGAGCTCTCTCCAATCGCCGCCTCAAACGCAAGCTTACCGACACCGCGCAAATCAAATCGCAGCGTCGTCAGTCGATTGTGAGGAACAAGTCCCTCGAGTGCGTCGTCGATACCAACCACGCTCACGTCGTCGGGCACGGACAGGCCCGCGTTCTCGAGCGCGGCGATAACGCCCAGCGCCATCTGGTCATTTGCCGCAAGCACGGCAGTCGGCGCCTGCGACCCGCCGGCAAGCACCTCGGCCGCAATCCGCTCGCCCATGGCGTACCCACTGTCCGCACTCCAATCGCCACGCAGCATCGGAGCGGCATCGACATGAGCACGACCCAGCGTATCGCGCCAACCGGCCTCACGAAAACGCGAGGAAATCGAGTTTTCCGGACCCGCCACAAACCGCATATTCGAGTGACCATGTTCCAGCAGATAATTGGTCAACAGCTCGCACGAACCATACTGGTCGGAGTCGATCGTCGTGCAGCGCGGATGCGCATACATGGACAGGATGACCGTTCGCACTCCCGGCTGGGGAACAAACTCCTCAAAATCGGGAGCCATGCGGTTCATGTTGAGAATCATGCCGTCGACGGGTCGCTCGACCATGCGGCGCGAGGCATCGGCAAGTGTATAGGGCTTGTCGCCGCCCATCTCGATCATAGTGACGGCAAAATCGTGCTCGCGCGCCGCTTGCATGATACCCTCGAGCGTCGCCAGGTTACCGACACGTGTGATGTTGTACATGCACAGGCCAATAGAACGATACGACCCGCCGCGCAACGCCGCTCCAGCAAAATTGGGACGAAAGCCCAGCTCTTCCATGGCGGCCAGCACACGCTTGCGCGTCTTTTCCGTCACGTTGGGCATACCGTTGACCACGCGAGACACAGTCTGGCGGCTCACGCCAGCGAGCGCCGCAACCTCTGCCGCGCTCGCCGAATGACCATTCCTTGTCTGCTGAGCCATGCCTTCCACGCTAACCTGCTTCCCAACTATTCCCCGCGCCCATGGCGCATCGTACATACATCGATAACGTGCTCATGATACCCGAGCCATATACCACAACATGAAAACTTCTGTCAATCAAAACCGCTTACCGAACAAATACAACCGTTCGCGGCTGTTTGAAGTTGTTTTGTTTCTATACATCCCAGCCGGATGTTAACGTGCTCATTGTCAAATGTTCACGTGCTCATTTTGGTTCTAATCATTTTAAGATAGTGTTTATCGGGCTTTTTCACCGCTGAACGCTAACCAGGGAGCCTCCTGAGCGCAAACGCACAATATCGAACAGCGAGACGAGAGGGTGTATGCATATGTCTTTGCTAAACCGCGTACAGCAGCTGCCGAAGGGCTTTGTTTGGGGCGCCGCAACCGCCGCGTACCAAACGGAAGGTTCCACGAAGGTGGCAGGCAAGGGTAAGACCATGTGGGACGATTACCTTGTCGCCCAGGGTCGCTTTTTGCCCGACCCGGCCAGTGATTTCTACAACCGCTACGAGGAGGATATCCGCCTTTCTGCCGAGCATGGACTCAACGCCATCCGTGTGTCCATCGCCTGGACCCGCATCTTCCCCAACGGCGACGATGCCGAGCCCCTCGCCGAGGGCGTTAAGCACTACCACGAGCTGTTCGCCTGCTGCAAAAAGTATGGCGTCGAGCCCTATGTGTCCCTGCATCACTTTGACTCCCCCGCCGCCCTGTTCAACCAGGGCGACTGGCTCAACCGCAAGACCGTCGACGCCTATGTGCGCTATGCCGAGTTCTGCTTCCGCGAGTTCCGCGAGGTCAAGAATTGGTTCACCATCAACGAGCTCATCAGCCTCTCGCACTCCCAATACATCCAAGGCAACTTCCCGCCCAACCATCACTTTGATGTGACGAGCGGCATCCAGAGCCAGCACAACGAGCTCGTTGCCCACGCCCGCGCCGTCAACCTGTATAAGGATCTTGACGAGACCGAGCACCTGGGCGGACGCATTGGCATGGTCAACGTCCTGACGCCGGCATATCCTGCCACAGACTCGCCCGCCGACCAGCACGCCGCCGACCTGTACAACGCCTTCTACACCGACTTCATCATGGACGGCGCCTTCCTGGGTCACTACTCCGCGCGCACCCTCTCACTCATCAACGAGATTCTGCGTGCCAACAACGCCACGCTTACGGTTGAGGACAGCGACATGGAGGAGCTCGCCAAGGCGGCGCCCCGCAACGATATGTTCGGCCTCAACTACTATCAGTCGGCGTTTATCGCCGCCTACGATGGCGAGTCCACCAACAGCTTTAACGGCACCGGAGACAAGGGCACCTCGTGCTTTAAGTTTAAGGGCGTCGGGCAGCAGGTCGATATGCCGGGTATCCCCACCACCGACTGGGATTGGCTCATCTACCCGCAAGGCCTCTACGACACGCTCAAGCACATCAGCGCCACCTATCCCAACCTCCCCGTCATCTATATCACCGAAAACGGCCTGGGCCACAAGGACCCCGAGCCCGACGCAAACGGCATCGTCGCCGATCCCGAGCGCATCGACTTTGTCGACCAGCACATGGAGAAGGTGCTCCGGGCGCGCGCCGAGGGCGTCGACGTCCAGGGCTACTTTATCTGGAGCCTGCAGGACCAGTTCTCGTGGGCCAACGGCTATAACAAGCGCTACGGCCTGTTCTACATCGACTTCGACACGCAAAAACGCTACATCAAGCAGTCGGCACTCTGGTACAAGGAGCTCGCCGACACTATGGCGGACGCGCAGTAGCGCATCGCCTCGCTTTCCCCCGAGAGGGGAGCGGCCCTATGCGATACAAACCCAGCCGCTCCCCTCTCTCCCCCTGGGACCGACCCCGCCTGCACCCGGGCTTTTAGCAAGCGGGAGACCATATAGGTTTTCAACGTCCATGCCATTATGATTTCATGCAAAGAGGAGCGTGAACTATGGAATCGATCGTTAAGTTCTTGGAGAAAGGTCAGCCGTACTTCGACAAGGTCTCTAAGAACATCTACCTTCAGGCCATTAAAGACGGCTTTTTGGCAGCAATGCCCATCATCCTGTCTTCTTCTGTCTTCCTGCTTATTTCGACCCTGCCGGGCGTTGTCGCCACGGTCGGCGGCTTTACGCTGCCCGACTGGTGGAACGTCGACGTCGTGAACTTCTGCAACAAGGTTTACAACTTCACGATGGGCGTCGTGGGCATCATGGTCGCCGGCACCACCGCAAGCGCGCTGACCGGCTCCAAGAACCGCCGCATGCCTGCCGGCAAGGCCATCAACGCCACGAGCACCATGGTCGCCGCCATGTGCGCTATGCTCATCTTGGCCGTTACCCAGACGAGTGCCAAGATCGACGGCGCCGATGTCTCGGTGTTCTTTACCGACAACATGGGCACCAAGGGCCTACTGAGCTCCTTTGTCGCCGCATTTGCCACGGTCAACATCTATGCCTTCTGCATTAAGCGAGACATCACCATCAAGCTGCCCAAAGAAGTCCCCGGCGCCATCGCCCAGAACTTCCGCGACATCTTCGCCTTCAGCTTCTCCATCCTGTTTGTCGCCGTCATCGACGTTATCTGCCGCACCTGCTTGGCCGTCCCGTTTGCCAACGTCATCTCCACGCTGGTGAGCCCGCTGTTCGCCGCTGCCGATTCCTACGCCGGCCTCGCCCTCATCTGGTTCATGATCCCGCTGTTCTGGTTCATGGGCATCCACGGCCCCTCGGTCGTTAAGCCTGCCCTCAACGCCGCGCTGTTTGGCAACATCACCACCAACCTCGCCACGCTGCAGGCCGGCGGTCACCCCGCCCTCGCCCTGACCGAGAACTTCGGTAACTACATCGGCGAACTCGGCGGCACCGGCGCCACGTTCATTGTCCCGATCATCTTCCTGCTCTTTATGCGCTCCAAGCAGCTCAAGGCCGTCGGCAAAGCCTCTGTCGTACCCGTGATGTTCGCCGTCAACGAGCCGCTGCTGTTCGCCGCGCCCATCATCCTCAACCCGTACTTCCTGATCCCGTTCCTGTTTGCCCCCGTGGCCAACGTCCTCATTGGTAAGTTCTTCATCGACTTTTTGGGCATGAACGGTTTTATCTATGCCATGCCGTGGGCACTCCCCGGACCGATCGGCACCTTCATCGACACCAACTTCCAGCCGATCTCTCTGGTCCTGGTTGTCGTCCTGCTGGTCGTTGACTTCTTGATCTACTACCCGTTCTGCAAGGCCTACGACAACGTCCTGTGCAAGCAGGAGGCCGAGACCCTGGCCGAAGAAGAGGCCGAGGAGACCAAGGCCGTCAAGACCGCTGCCGCCCCCGCCGTTGAGGCTCCTGTTGTCGAGACCGCTTCTGCCACCGAGGCCTCCGCAGCTCCGTCCGCCCTTAAGGGCAAGGATCTGAGGGTTCTGGTTCTGTGCGCTGGCGCCGGCACCTCTGCACTGCTCGCCAACGCGCTTAAGGAAGGCGCCGACGAGCTGGGCATCGACATTACCGCCAACGCCGGTGCCTACGGCAGCCACTACGCCATCATGGACCAGTACAACGTCATCGTCCTGGCTCCGCAGGTTCGCACCTATTACAACGAGATGAAGGCCGACACCGACCGCCTGGGCATCACGCTGCTGTCGCCCAAGGGCAAACAGTACATCGACCTCACTAAGGATCCCAAGGGTGCCGTCGCCTGGATCGAGGAAAACCTCGAGGCATAAGACGCTGACACCACCTGCCGCTCGCAGACAATAAATGGCCCGTGCATCGATGTGTGATGCGCGGGCCATTTTGTTTAGACCGCACCCGTCCTCCTGTTCATCTCAATCTGTAACATCTAGCCGAGTTTTTCGGTCCAAGCTGTTACAGATTTAGACGAACGGGCGGCCCGGGCCGAACAATCTCGATTTGTAACATGTAGACCACTTTTGACCGTCTAGTTGTTACAGATCGAGACAAACGGAATAAGCTGGACCGAATTGTCTAAATCTGTAACATCTAGCTGAGATTTTCGGCCCTACCTATTACAGATTTAGACGAACAGGCCGAGCACGTCTACGCCCGCAGGTCCTTCACGCTGGAACGCTCGACCAGCACGCCCGACACAAGCGTACGGCTTCTGGAGCTCGGGGCTTCCAGACCTGCGACGACCTCGTTAAGCGCACGGATGCCCAGCTCGCGGTGGCGAAACTTCACTGACGTCAGAATCGAGTTGGGAATCGTCTTGTAGAGTTCGTCGTCAAAGCCGATCACGGACACGTCGTCGGGCACCCTGAGCCCTCTGCCACGCAGAGCCATCATCACGCCGTTTGCCATGCAGTCGTTAGCAGCGAGGACCGCCGTGCAATCGGGTTTATCGGCAAGCGCAAGGCCCGCGGCATAGCCACTATCCGCATTCCAATCGCCTTGCAGAGGCTCGGGCGGCTCAATGCCACGCGCCTCGAGTGCCGCACGCCAACCTTTCATACGGCACTGGCTCGACAGCGACTCTTTCTTACCAGAGACGAAATACACGTTCTTGTGCCCGCGATTTAAGAAGTGCTCGCACGCCATGCGCGCACCACCCTCTTGATCGTCACTAACGGTAGAGCAGGTAGGATGTTCCATCGGCGTGATAATCACCGTCTTGAGGTCTTTCGGCGCCTCAAAGGTATCAAAGTCATCGACCATCTGACGCAGGTTGAAGATCATGCCGTCGACGGGAAGCTGCGACATCCTACGCGCAGCATCGGCAAGGGTCATCTTCTCCCCCGCCCGCTTTTTGATCATCGTAAGCGCAAAACCACGCTCTTCGGCGGCATCTGCGATACCGTCAATCATGTCCACGGCGCCGCCCGACAAGTGGAACATCACCACGCCGATGCACCCGTAACGGCCCAACTTGAGTGAACGCGCGGCAAAGTTCGCCCGGAACCCAAGCGCCTCCATGGCAGCATGGACCCTATCGCGCGTCGACTCGCGCACGCTATCGGGCTCATTGATCACGCGCGACACCGTCTTGAGAGAAACGCCCGCGGCAACTGCCACATCGTTCATTGAGACATTTTTCTTGTCCATCGTTGCCACTACTTCTCCAGTCGGTTTCGCATCGCTTGTTTTTTGCGTTCTAGCATACACTACCTGCCCGACTGACAAATCAGCCGTTTATCGGACAATATCGACCGTTCACCCGTAAATCCTTGTTGCTCTTCCAATAATGTCTTACGTTGTCATTAACGAAATGTCCTACGTTGTCATTTCGCAATGCCTTCCTTAAGCAGGAAGGTTTCCGGGCAGTCCTGACCATCCATCGACGATCAGTTCCATCCACATGCATCGCGCATTAAGTAGCAAAGGAGCTCTATGGACGCCATCGTAAAGATGCTCGAAAAGCATCAACCGTTCTTTGAGAAGATCTCGAGGAACATCTACCTCCAGGCCATCAAGGACGGATTCCTTGGGTGCATGCCCATTGTCCTCACCTCTTCGATCTTTCTGCTCATTGCCACCCTTCCCGGCGTAGTCGGCATCACGCTGCCCCAGCCGCTCATCGACTGGTGCAACAAGCTCTACAACTTCACCATGGGCGTCATGGGCATCATGGTTGCCGGCACCACTGCCAAGAACTTCACGGCATCCATGAACCGTCGTATGCCCGCCGGCAAAGTGCTCAACGACGGTTCCACCATGGTGGCCGCCCAGTGCAGCATGCTTTTGCTCGCTGTTACGCAGTTCACCACCAAGTTCAACGGCTCCGAACTTTCGGTCTTCGATTGCACCAGCATGGGCACGCGCGGTCTGTTCTCGGCCTATATCGCCGCGTTCATTACCGTTTGGGTCTATAAGTTCTGTGTCTCGCGCGATCTGACCATTAAGCTGCCCAAGGAGGTCCCGGGCGCCATCGCTCAGAACTTCCGCGACATTATCCCCTTTGGCGGCGCCGTCATCATCTGCGGCATCATCGATGTCGTCGTGCGTAACCTCATGGGCGTTCCGTTCTCCGAGCTGCTTATCAAACTGCTCTCCCCGCTCTTTACCGCTGCAGAAACCTATCCTGGCCTTATCCTTATCCAGGCGGCCACCGCGTTCTTCTGGTTCATCGGCGTCCACGGCCCCTCGATCGTCCAGCCGGGCATCGACCCCATCCGTCTTGCCAACCAGGCTGAGAACCTGCAGGTTCTGCTGGCCGGTGGTCACCCCGCCCATTCCCTCACCTTTAACATGTCGCTTGTGGGTGAGTTCGGCGGCACCGGCGCCACGTTCATCGTGCCGCTCCTGCTGATTCTCTTTATGAAGTCCAAGCAGCTCAAAGCCG
This sequence comes from uncultured Collinsella sp., assembly GCA_965146285.1. Lineage (GTDB taxonomy): Bacteria > Actinomycetota > Coriobacteriia > Coriobacteriales > Coriobacteriaceae > Collinsella. The sequence goes on along the minus strand of CBCTFW010000011.1, from coordinate 46,484 downwards.
TCGGTAAGGCCTCGATTGTTCCTGTTGCCTTCGCCGTCAACGAACCGCTGCTCTTTGGCGCGCCAATGATCCTTAACCCCTACATGCTCATCCCCTTTGTTGCCGCCGGCTGCGTCAACGTAAGCGTTGCCAAGTTCTTTATCGACAATGTGGGTATGAACGGCTTCTCCTTCGTGGTGCCTTGGGCTACCCCTGCCCCCATCGGCATTTTCATCACCACGAACTTCCAGCTTATCGCCCTGGTGTTTGTTGCAATCATCATCTTGCTGGACGCCATCATCTACCTGCCGTTCTTGAAGGCATACGATAAGCTGCTCTGCGACCAGGAGGCCGAGCGCGCCGCCGAGCTGGGTCTTGAGCCCAATGGTGCTGCCACCATCGCCGCCAGCACCTCTGCGCCCGCTGTCGAGCAGACCACCGCTTCCGTCGAGCCGACCGCCGCTGCCGCCGACAGCAAGCCTGTCGCCGATCAGCCCGAGCCCGCTGCCGATGCATCCGCCAAGAAGGATGTCGATGGCCTGAAGGTCCTCGTCCTGTGCGCCGGCGCCGGCACCTCTGCCATGCTCGCCAACGCTATCAAGGAAGGTGCCGCACAGACCGGAGAGAACATCGCTTCCTCCGCAGGCGCCTATGGCCAGCACACTGCCATCATGGATCAGTACGACGTCATCGTGCTCGCCCCGCAGGTTCGTAGCTACTACAACGACATGAAGGCCGACACCGATCGTCTGGGCATTAAGCTGCTCGCTCCCCGCGGTAAGGAATATATCGACCTTACTCGCGACCCCGCTGGCGCCATCAAGTGGCTCCGCGAGAACCTCGACTAGTTCCTCCCTCTGTTGGTGCCCGGATCCCCAGTTCGGGCACCTCCCCCTATTCGTATCCCACAGAAAGGATGACTCATGACCAACCCCATGCAGTTCCCCGACGGCTTTGTGTTTGGCGGCGCCACCGCTGCTTACCAGGTTGAGGGCGAGACCCGCACGCACGGCAAGGGCAAAGTGCCCTGGGACGATTTCCTGGCAGCCCAGGGTCGCTTCTCCCCCGATCCCGCAAGCGACTTCTACAACAAGTACTCGGTCGATATCGACCTGTGCCAGCGCTTCGGCATCAACGGTATTCGCGTCTCTATCGCTTGGAGCCGCATCTTCCCCAGTGGCACCGGCGAGATTAACCCCGAGGGCGTCGCTTTCTATCACGAGCTTTTCGCCACCTGCAACAAAGCTGGCGTTATCCCCTATGTCACGCTCGATCACTTCGATACGCCCGAGGCCTTTTACCAGAACGGCGGCGAGGGCTTCCTGACGCGCACGACGATCGACGCCTTTGTCGAGTACGCCAAGTTCTGCTTTGCCGAGTTCACCGAGGTCAAGCACTGGTTTACCTTTAACGAGATCCCCGCGACCGCCGAGGGCAGCTTTATCGTCGGCAACTGGCCGCACGGCGAGAAGTATCGCCTGGACAAGGCCTTCCAGCTCATGCACAACATGATGGTGGCCCACGCCAAGGCTGTCGTCGCCTTCCATGAGGGCGGCTTTGAGGGCGAGATCGGCATTGTCCAGAACCTGGAGCCCAAGTACCCCCTCGATCCCAACAGCGCTGCCGACTGCGAGGCCGCCCGCATGGCCGACGTCATCAACAACCGCTGGGTGCTCGACGCCACTTTCCGCGGCCACTATGCAGCCGACACCATGGAAGCTGCGACCAAGCTGGCCCATATCGCCGGCGGCGAGCTCGACGTCCGCGACGAGGACATCGCCGCGCTGACCGCCGCGCTCCCCTACAACGATTGCCTGGGCGTCAATACCTACAAGTGCCAGTTCCTGCGTGCCGCCGAGGGCGAAAACGACATCAACCACAATGGCACCGGCGACAAGGGCTCCTCGCGCTGGTTCCTCAAGGGCGTGGGCGAGTCATGCGTGCGCGAAGGCGTACCCACCACCGATTGGGACTGGATCATCTATCCCGAGGGCCTCTACGACCTGCTGCTGCGCATTAAGAACGATTACCCCAACTACAAGAAGATCTACATCACCGAGAACGGCATGGGCTATAAGGACGACTTCGAGGACGGCTTTATCGACGACGCCCCTCGCATCGACTACATGCGCCAGCATCTCGCGTGGATCCTCAAGGCGATCGACGGCGGCGTGAACGTCGACGGCTACTTTGTGTGGTCGCTGCAGGACCAGTTCTCCTGGACCAACGGCTACAACAAGCGCTATGGCCTGTTCTACATCGACTTTGAGACCCAGAAACGTTATCCCAAGGCAAGCGCATACTGGTACAAGAACGTCGCGGAGACCGGCCTGCTCATGGCCTAGTTTCCGCTGCATACCCCCCTGTCGGCCGCATGAGAATCCCTCCACGGGTTCGCATGCGGCCTTTTTGTTTTGCCCGGGCCTGAGCCTGTCGTTTGTCTCGATCTGTAACATCTAGCAGGGGTTTTCGGTCCTACCTGTTACAGATCAAGACAAACGAGCGGCCCGAGCAGAAATATCTCAATCTGTAACACGTAGCCCACTTTCGACCGTCTACCTGTTACAGATCAAGACAATAAGATAGTCAAATCCGAACTTCCAAGCAGTTATGAAGCATGGTTTCTAGTTTTCGGTATCACGAACATACTTTCGGTATCATTTGATACCGATATGATACCGAAAACATATCCGGTCCCGCTGAAGGACTTCGTACGCTACCCAACCAAGTTGCAGGTTCACGAACTCCGTCGATCTTCCGAGCGCCCACAAATTCCTATTTGCGCGTCAAATCGCGTCACGTTGACACGTAAAATGACGCGTAAAATGGCGTTTTTACATTTACGTGTCATTTTGCGCGTCATTGTGAAGCGATAATCCCCGCGCCGGCAGAGGGCAGAAGTATCGTCTGCAGCGTTAGCTAGCAGATGACCTGAGTGTGCTCCTCAATGGCGGAGCGATCCTCGGCGGCGATGCCCGGCTCGCACACCACGGCGTCCAGGCTGTCCAGACGGCAGAAGGTGTAGAAGTCGCGCTTGCCGATCTTACTGGAGTCGGCGATCAGATAGCGCGAGTCGGCCTTGCTAAAGGCGAGCTGCTGGATACGACCCTCATCCATATTAGACGTAGACACGTCGCCATCCAGAATGCCGTTGGCGCCGATAAACGCCGCGTCGATACCCAGCGCACGCAGGGTATCCTCGGCCGTTGGTCCCACAAAAGCGGCGGTACGGCGACGGTACATGCCGCCCACTAGGCACAGGTCGCAGTCCTCGCGCGCCTCGAGCAGGTTAAACACCGAAAGCGAATTGGTCACGATGCGCAGACGAAATGCCGGCAGCATCGAGGCCATCTGCTCAACCGTGGTGCCCGTACCCAAAAAGATGGTCGAGCCCTCCTCGATGAGCTCCACGGCGCGGCGCGCGATCTGCAACTTTTCCTCGGCATGCTTGGTGCGCTTTTCGCTGTGCGAATACTCATGGCGCAACATAGCATGTGGACGGCCCTGCGCACTGCGGGCTCCGCCGTGCACGCGCTCGATCTCGCCCAGGCTCGCAAGCTCCTCAAGGTCACGGCGGATCGTCATATCCGAGACACCTAACGCATCCGAAATCTCCTTGACCGAGACCGTGCCCTGCTCTTCGAGCAGCTGCCGAACCTTATCCTGTCGCTCCGCTTTGATCACGATGAGTCCTCGCTGTTCCACGCTCACGTCAATTCAAACAATAACGAACAAATTGTATCAGACTCGTACGCGTCAGAAATGAACGCCCGCACAGCTCCAATCATCACTTTTTTGAGAAAAATACCCCCTGCTTTAGTGGGGTGTAGTGATAATCTCGCCTGTTCGCGCTACAGTTTGTCGGAAATACCTCGATGTTAGGAACCAAATGATCACTTCCGAGCTTTTCGGCACCGCGCCGTGCGGTACCCCCGTTCATCGTTACACCCTCAACGGGCCCGAGATCTGCGTTCGCATTATGGACTATGGCGCCACCGTGTTGGGCATCGACGTGCCCGATATCCCCGGCAACGTGCGCGATGTGGTGCTGGGCTTCGATAAGCTCGAGGATTACTTTGACAACCCCGCCTGCTTTGGCGCGACCATCGGACCTGTGGCCAACCGCACTGCAGGTGCCACGATCACCATCGCCGGCACGGACTGGCATATGCCCGCCAACGAGGGCACCAACAACCTGCACAGCGATCTTGAACATGGTCTGCACAAGCGCGTATGGGACGTTGAGCTCGACGAGGTCCACAATGCCGTGCGCATGACCACCTCGCTTGAGAACGGTGAGCTGGGCCTTCCCGGCAACCGCACCTTTACGGCCGTGTTTACCGTGACGCGCACCGGCTGCTTCCGTATCGAATATGGCTGTGAGAGCGACCGCGCCACATACGTGTCCATGACCAACCACACGTACTTTAACCTTGCCGGTCACAACGCCGGCATGGACTGTGAGCACTTCTTTGTTGCTAACGCTGCCCACTACCTGCCCATCAACGAGCAGAACATCCCCACCGGCGAGATTGCTCCGGTCGAGGGCACGCCGTTTGACTTCCGTGAGCTGCGCCCCGTCGCGCCTGGCATGGAGGCCGACGATCCACAGATTAAGCAGGCCCGTGGCTACGATCACTGTCTGTGCATCGATGGCTATCAGTACGGCCGTAATCTGCGCCGCGCGATGCACGTCGAGGAGATGTGGACCGGTCGTGAGCTGGATTACTACACCACCGCACCGGGCGTTCAGCTCTACACCGGCAACTGGCTGGGCGACGAGCACGCCAAGGACGATGCCAACTATGGCTGGGGCGCTGGCTTTGCCCTCGAGGCAGAGATGTACCCCGACACGCCGCACCAGCCGCTGTTCCCGCAGGGCATTGTGGGCCCGGGTCACCCCTACAGCAATGTGATCGAATACCACTTTATGAGGCACTAAGCCCACAACGCGACATATCGCACAACAGCGCCCGCCGGCACACCGCCGACGGGCGTTTTGCTACCTAGTCATTGGGGACGTTCTTAAATGACTAGCTGGATAGGGTCGGGGGTGGAGCTGGGGAGGTAGCGAATTTCTAGTTCTATTCTGAGCTTTTGCAGCTCTCTGAGAGCAGCGACGTCTGCATCGTCTATGGCGACTGCGGGTGTTGCGGGACGCTTGCCCTCCCCTGCCCGCATATGGCCAATGCTGATCTTGGTGATCGGCACACCGCCCTTAACCAGCGCGAGTGCATCGGCAGGTGAGGCCACCATGATCAGAATCAACTGGCGCGGCGTTGCGGTATGAATGATGTCGATGGTCCTTTGCACCGAGAAAAACCGCGTCCAAACGCCTTCCGGCGCCGCCACCCTCATGGGCGTCCATTGGTGCGAATCCGCCGCGATCTCATCGTTGACGATTAAAACAAGGTTGGAACCCACGACTTCGTTCCACAGCTCAACGTCTTGCCCGTAAATGAAACGGTCATCGATACGCGTGAGAAGGATCTTGGGTTGAGCCATGGCTGCCCCATTCTGTTTGAGACCCATACGAGCGGGACATCACGTCTCCAATATTAGTGCATTTAAAGTGAGAAAAGCCGTCAGAACACTTGCGCGGATGTGCGATGTCCCGTATCATAGACAGCCGTTGACGCCTCAGTTGCGTCACCACATGGCCGCCAGCGTAGCTCAGTTGGTAGAGCACCGCTCTCGTAAAGCGGGGGTCACCGGTTCGAGCCCGGTCGCTGGCTCCATTGCACAAGATAGCCGCCTTCGGGCGGCTTTTTTGTTGCCGATTTCTGACGAACATCCGCCAATCCAAGCACAACGCCGCCTATAACTCCCCTACTCAACAACAAGCCCCGCTAACCGCAATCCCCAAAGGAACCGCGATCGGCGGGGCTTAAACGCGCTTCCCAAGGGGAACCACGCTAGCTCACGAGCAGTGCGCTACTCCTCCCAGTAAGCGTCTGCAAGCAGCTTAAAGCAGATCTTCTTGACCGGCTGCGCGCCATCGCCCGGGAACTCGAGCGTGGGCATATGAGGCTCGCCGGCAACGAACAGCGCAAACTTATCGTCAGCAAGATCGCCGGCGATCGAGGCGTCGGAATCGACCAGATCGTAGTCGTCCTTCTCGTCAAACTCCTGGACCAGCGTCAAGCTGCCCGTAGCGACCTTAAAGGCCTCGCGACCCTCGACATCGATCTGCAGGTCGTGATAGCGCTGATGCGTCTCATAGTGAGCCTCGGCCTCGGGACGCGTCGTGGGAGCCATGACGTTCGCATAGACCTTGTCGCCCAGAATCGGATGGCTGCCGACCTCGAGCTGCGCCGGATCGTTCTCCTCGAGCCAGTCGATCAGCACGTCGAGGCCCTTGAGCATTCCGCGGTACTCCTCGATATCGCCCAATGCACCGTAAATCATCTAAATCCCCTCTCGGATCGTTTCTTTGGCGGCTACGCGATAAAAGCGTCACCGCCGCTGTTGCCGCCCACATACGTCTCGACCAGGGTAAGGTCGGGATTGAACACGACAACGTCGGCGTCGCGCCCCGACATAATGCTACCGCACTTGTCGTCAACATGAGCTAGCAAGCGATGCCGGAGCCGTCGCCCAAACTCTTACAGCTCAGTCACGACAACGCCGTTGTAGACCTCGTCCCAACGGTCCATGACCAGATGGCCGGTCATGGGATCCATGGCGTTGAGCTTGCCGCAGGTGTTGGCGGTACGCAGCACCGTCTCGTCGTCTGCGCCAGCAGCGATGGCATGTGCGAAGCCTGCGATAGTGGAGTCACCAGAGCCCGTGGCGTTAACGGCAGGGATATCGGGCGTCTTTGCGCGGAACGCACGGCCATTGTGGAAGCCAACGGAGCCGGCAGCGCCCATGGATACGACGACCCAGGGGATATCGGAGAAACGGGCGTCAGAGGCGAGCGCGGCACGGAGCTCGTCCACATCGTCGGTGGTAAAGCTCGTGCCCAAAAGGCCGTTAATTTCGGTCAGGTTAGGCTTAACCAGCTCGGGCTTGATCTCGGACTTGAGCGCAGCCTCAAGCGAGGCGCCCGAGGTATCGAGCAGCACCTTGGCGCCGGCGTTCTCGGCAATGCCCGTGATCTTGGCATAGTAGTCTGCCTCGACACCGCGGGGCAGAGAACCCGAAATGGTGACAACGTCGGCCTTGCCCGCAAGCTCGGTAAACTTGGCGGTAAAGGCATCGAGCTCCTCGGGGGCAATTGTCGGGCCGCTCTCGAGCAGCTCGGTCTGGTTGCCGGCGTGGAGAATGTTAAGGCAAATGCGAGTCTCGCCCTTGATGGGCACAAAGTCGTTGTTAATACCGTTGGCGTCCATGAGCTCAGCCATGTAGGCGCCCATGTGGCCGCCGAGCAGACCGGTTGCCACAACGTCGTCGCCCAGCTGACCCAGCACACGGGCCACGTTGAGGCCCTTGCCGCCGGCGGTCTTTTCGGGCGTCACACGGTTGACGTCGTCGATAATGAGCTCATCGAGCTGATAGCGCGTATCGACAGACGGGTTCATCGTAACGGTGAGGATCATTTTTAGCTCCTTATCTCGCAGGCTCCTTATGCCTCGCGATACGAGTCGACAAAACGGAATTACAGAATCTCAATCGTGAACGAGCGGACGATGGTCTCCTTGGGCTTGGCGACAAGGCAGCCGCGCTTATGCTCAAGTATGTCATCCTCATCGGAGCAGGTCGAGAGGCCGCCCCAAGGCTCAACTGCCACAAAATCGCCCTCGGGCTTACTCCACACAATGAGATACGGGAAGCCCTCGAAGCTCAGGCGAACGCCCTTGTCCTCCCCCTTCTTAGAAAGCGTGACCTGGCGGCTCTCGAGCACGTCAAAGATGGTCTCCGCAAAATCGAAGAGCTCATGCGACAGGGGCAGCGTCTTTCCCACCATGGGGTTCTTGGAGCGGTTTGCCACGTCAATCAAGCCAGTCGAAGGGACAGCGGTGCAAAGCTCCGCAGCCTCGTCTTTCTCAAAGCGCAACTCGTAGTCCGTATAGGCCTCGCCCTCATCGAGCGGACACCTAAAGCCGGGATGACCGCCGATAAAGAACGGCATGTCCTCGGTTCCCTCGTTGGTCACCTCATAGGAGACGCGCACGGCATCCTCCTCAAGCGTATAACGAGCGACAATCTTAAACGGGTACGGATAATCGCTCAGCAGCGCGGCGTTATCCTCCGAAGCCAGGCACATCGCCAGCTCGTTCTCGCCTTGGCTCAGCAGCTTCCACTCCTGTTTGCGCGCAAACCCGTGGCGAGCGAGCTTTACATGATGCCCGGCAAACGTCATGGCGCTGTTGTCGCGCAAGCCTCCACAAATCGGGAAGCAAATCGGTGCCTGGCCGGACCACACGGCGGGATCGCCCTGCCACAGATACTCGCGACCTCCAGCCTCGATCGAGGTAAACGAACCGCCAGCCGTGGACACCTTAATAGAAATCGAATCGTTGGAGAGAGCGTATTCCATTGCCCATCCTTTCGAACAACTGCTTTTTTGCTCACAAGAACCCGTCTCGGCCCTGACCAAAGGACAAACCCGCACGCTCATCGATACGTCCGGTATCCCAGCCATGCAACGGGGTACCATACAGACATTGATGCAATTACAGCTGAAAGGCCTTCTTATGCGAACCATCATCCTCTACGCCTCGCGCCATCACGGCAATACGAAAAAGCTCGTGGACGCCATCGTCGAGGCACACCCCGAGATCGATACCCTCGACGTCAAGGCGCTCGGTAAAAACGAGTACCCCGACCTGCACGAATACCATCTGATCGGCGTCGCCACGGGCATCTATTACTCCGAGATCGACAAGGACATGGCACGCGTGCTCACGAACGTGCTGCAGCCGCAGGACAAGGTGTTTGGCCTTATGACCTACGGTGGCAAAAACAAGTGGTACGGCAAGGATATCGATGGCATCTGCCGCATGAGGCAGGCCATCTTTATGGGTGTCTACGGCTGCCCCGGCTTTGATACGTGGGGGCCGTTCAAGCTCGCCGGTGGTGTCCAAAAGGGACACCCGACCGCTGAGGAAATTAAGGGCGCTGTCGACTTCTTCAACAAGATCGAAGACGAGTATGGCGACATCATCGTCGAAGAGTACGCCAAGCGCGAGAAGCGCCTAGCATACGAGAAGGAACATCCTGCAGGAGGCCTGGTGGCCGGCGTCAAGCGCACGGCAAAGAAGATCGCTAACAAGCTGTAACTGTGAAGGTGCTTTTGAGCGTTTAACCCATACGGCGGGTCCGAGCAGATTCGGGCCCGCCGTCTTTTTCTATCGTTACTCGGTAAAGGCGTTGCCGACGCTCTGGCCGCCAACATACGTCTCGACGAGGGTGAGCTCATGGTCGAACACGACAAAGTCGGCGTCGCGACCCGGCATGATGCTGCCGCACTTATCCTCGATGTGCGCGGAGCGTGCCGGCACCTCGGTTGCCATGCGAATGGCGATATCGGCGCTGGCGATGCCCCAGTCGACGATGTTCTTGACGCCCTGGGCAAGCGTGAGCACCGAGCCGGCAATGCTCTTGCCGTCAGCGAGCCAGCACAGGTTGTCCTTCATGATGACGTCCATGCCGCCACTGGTGTAGCTGCCCTCGGGCATGCCGCCGCAACCCAGGCAGTCGGTGATGAGCACCGTGTGCTGCCAGCCCTTTGCCTGCAGCAGTGCCTTGATGGCGGCAGGGTTTACGTGCTTGCCGTCACAGATGATCTCGGCGTAGGTCTCGGGCGTGGACATGGCAGCACCCACGACACCGGGCTCACGGTGATGCAGCCCGCGCTGGCCGTTATAGGTATGCGTAAAGCAGCTGGCACCGGCGTTGATGGCGGCGATGCACTCATCGTAGGTGGCGTCGGAGTGACCGATGCTGGTCACCACACCCTTGGCGTTCAGAGCAGCCGCATAAGCAGCGGCACCGTCGCGCTCGGCCGCCATGGCGCTCTTAACGATGCGACCACCCGCAGCCTCCTGCCACTGATCGAAGACCTCCTCGGAGGGATCGATAAGATAAGCGGGGTTCTGCGCGCCCACGTGCTTCATGGTAAAGAAGGGGCCCTCCAGGTAGATGCCCTGAATGCGAGCACCACAGAAGTCGGGGCCGCGGCCCTCGTCCGCCTTGGCGATAGCGGCGCAGGCGTCCTTGATCTGCTCGACGCCATCGGTGAACGTCGTGGGCAGCCAGCTGGTGGTACCGCGACGGGCGAGCTCGGTCGAGCTGATATCGATGCCCTCGGGATCGTTATCGGTAGTTGAGTGGTTGTAGAAGCCATGGATGTGAGTATCGACCATACCCGGTGCGATCCACGATCCCGTGTAGTCCTTAATCTCGCAAGAGGGCTCGTCGGCCTGCCAGGCGCCAAAGACGCCATCCTCGACCATAAGATAGCCGCCCAGTTGCGGGCCTGCCGGCAAGAAGAACTTGTCAGCCTTAATTGCGTACGTGCTCATATGCACTCCTTGCTTCTAAAGCAGTTGACTGTAGTGATGCTTATACCCAGCTCACGGAAAACAAAAAGCGCCCGCCCGCCGTTATGAGCGGACGGGCGCCCTTACAGGGGGACGCGATTAAGCGGTGAAGGGGTGAATCGTCACGCCCTTAACCACGCGGTTGACCGTGCCGGTGGGGCTCGGCGTATCGGGCGTGTTGCCCACGCGCACGGAGTTGAGCAGGCTGATAGCCTGGGCAAACATCACGAACGGCAGAGCAAGGTAGCCCTCGGGAAGTGCCTCGTAGCCCTTAAAGGTGAAGGACTCACCCTCATAGACGGTGGCACCTTCCTGCTGAACGGCGATGGTGTGCTGAGCGATTTCGTCGCCACCGATCTCGTTGAGGATGTCGATGTCGTACTGACGGGTGTAGGCGTCGTTGTTGACGAACACGAAGACGAGCGTCTTATCGTCGACGAAGGACTTAGGTCCGTGACGATAGCCCATGGAGGTGTCGTAGGAAGTAGCGACCAGACCGTGAGCGAGCTCGAGGATCTTGAGCTGGCTCTCCTGGGCAAGGCCACCGAAGGAGCCAGAACCCAAGTAGGTCACGCGGTTGAAGTCGCCAGCCAGGTAATCGGCGATCTCGGGCTCACGGGAGATGACCTCCTCGCCCATCTTGGCAATCGTCTCGACCCACTCGGCCTTCTGCTCGTCAGAGGCAGTGTCGAAAATAAGGGTAGAGAGCAGGGTCATGCAGGAATAAGAACCGGTCATGGCGAAGCCCTTGTCGTTGGCGCGCGGAATGAGCAGCGTCAGCGCGTTGGGATCATCGGCAGATTCGACGGCGAGCTTGCCCTCGGGAGCGCAGGTGATGTTGAGGAACTTGACGTTGTGGACGAGCTCCTTGGCAACGGCAACGGCGGCAAGGCTCTCGGGGCTGTTGCCAGAGCGGGCGAAGGAAACCACGAGCGTGGGATCCTCGGCGCGCAGGAAGTCGCGCGGGGCGCTCACGATGTCGGTCGTGGCGATGGGCTTAAAGTCGTAGAGATCAGTGTTGCCAGCGTGACGCAGGTACGGGGCGCAGGTATCGCCAACGTAGTCGGACGTACCGGCACCGGTGAAGACAACGGACAGACGACCCTCGCCCATAGCGCGAGCCTCGGCCAGGAAGGCCTCGATGGCCTCCTTGTTCTCGCGATAGATGTTGAGCGTATCACGCCAAAGCTCGGGCTGCTGAGCAATCTCGGCCGTGGTGATCTGGGCGCCGAGCTCGGTGAGCTCCTCGACACTCTTCTCGAACATTTTTAATACCTCTCTCTAGAAGTAATCCTCTGACGTGCAATTATACACTTCGGTTGGTTATCTGGTAGTAACCAGTTAAATGCAAAGAATCATCATATGGAAACGATGCGGACACTAATCGCTACGCTGGTGGTAAACCTTGTATTTAAACTGATCGGCACGAGCAACCGAGAGTGTGTACTCCACAACCTCGTTTGACTCGTTATACGTAGTCCTGACCAAATCGAGCACAGGCGAGCCCTCGACAATTCCCAAAAGGTGGGCGTCGGTGGGACGGGCTATGCTCGCATAGAACTCCTCTTCGGCCACGCGTATCTTTTGCTGAAAGTCTTGCTCAATCACATCGTAAAGCGGCTTACGCTCCAGCAGCGGTCGCTTTAGGGACAGAAATTGACGAACTGGTAGATAGCTGCGTTCGACCATCATGGGCATGTTGTCGGCAGAACGAAGGCGCTTAAGCTTAAAAATGCGATCACCGATACGCAATCCCATATGCTCGGCCAGATTTTTATCGGCCTCCATCTCGCAAAACTCGAGAATCGTGGTCTCGGGGTCGCGACCCATCGCGCGCATCTGCTCGGTAAAGCTGTAGGACTGCATAAGATTGGTTGCTTTTGCCGAACGGTCGGTCACAAAGGTACCGCGACCGTGCTGCCGAACCACCAGTCCTAAACGCTCCAGTTCCTGCAAAGCCAGGCGCACCGTGGTGCGCGAGAGACCATAGCGCTCCGAAAGTTCGCGCTCGGAAGGAATCATGTCACCGGCGCGATATTCATGGTCGATCTTTTCGGTCAGAATATCGACCAGCTGATCGTACAGCGGTTGCTTACGCGCTCCGATCGCCATCCTATCCTCCCTTTTGCTCGAATTCGGCTAACTACCTAGGGTGTTTAGCATTATCTGTCTGCCACACCCGAATCATCAAGAAAACAAAAGCCGCGCGCTCTTTCGAGCACGCGGCTTTTAACATACACATGGCTTAAGGGGTCGGGGTGTGAGCCGCGTAGGGACACACCCCTCAAGCTAGAGCCTTACCAGATGCTCGGCCAGAGACCAAGCGGGCCAGCGCCCAGGATGCCAAGGACGAAGAGCAGGAGAATGCCCTTGGTCGGGGTCCAGCTGTGCTTAGCGAACATGTAGTAAAGCAGCAGCGTAAGCATAAGCGGGACGAGCTTCGGGACGATGGTGTTGAGGGTGTCGGCAACAGAGAAGTTGACCGGATCCTCGGTAACGGTAGCGTAGGTCACGGACTCCATGCCGTTGCCCAGATCGGCGACGCCGCACTTGACCTCGTTGCCGTCGGCATCGGTGGCGGTGAGGGCGTTGCCGTCCTCATCGGTCATGGCGATGGTACCGGCCTCAGCGGTCTCGGTATCGATGCCCTCCATACCGGTGAAGTTCTCGGCCTCCTTCTCGGAGACGATCACGGTAGTAGGGGCAAGGCCACGGGTGGTGCCGTTGGGGATCTGGAGGTTGATCTGGGTGCCACCCATGGTGACGACCAGGCAACCGACGACGAAGACGCCCATGATGGAAGCGGCACGCGTGAAGGCCTGCATGTTGGCGGTCAGAGCGTCAATAGCGCTGGTGCCAAGCTTGTAGGACCAGTTCATGAGCCAGAAGCGCAGAGCGAACTGGACGGCGTTGAAGATCACCAGGAAGATAATCGGCGCAGCGGCGTTGCCGTTGATGGCCATGTTGGAGGTGATGCCGGCCGTGATAGGCACGAGCGTCAGCCAGAACAGGGCGTCACCGATACCACCGAGCGGGCCCATTGCGGCGACGCGGACGGCGCGGATCGTGGGGATGTCAACCTTGTTCTGCTCGAGCGAAAGCACGATGCCCATAACAAAGGTGACGAGGAACGGGTGGGTGTTGAAGAACTCCAGGTTGTGGCTCATGGAAGCCGCGAGGTCGTTCTTGTTGGTGTGGATCTTCTCCAGACCGGGGATGATGGAGTAGAGCCAGCCAGCGGCCTGCATACGCTCGTAGTTGAACGAGGCCTGCAGGAAGCAGGAGCGCCAAGCCATCTTGTTGAGGGTCTTCTGGTCGAGCTGCGGAGCAGGAGTGAGATCCTCGTAGTGCTCCGGGATCACATACTCATTAGATGCCATCTTCGAAGTCACCTCCGTCAGAAACAGCTGCACCCTTCAGCTCGGTCTGCTGCTGGAAGTCCCAGAAAGCGATGCCGAAGCCGATGAGAGCGAGGATGAGCAGAGCAGGGGTTGCCAGCGAATCGTTGGCAACGGTGATGAGCGCGAGGCCAAAGCCCATGAGGAAGAAGCCCCACATATCGCGGTTCATCATAACCTTGAGCAGGACGGCGAAGCCGACGAAGCGCATCATGCCGCCTGCAGCGGACAGACCGGTCTGCAGCCAAGTCGGGATGGCGGAAGCGATGGTCTGACCAATGGTAGCGCCAGCGATGAAGAACAGGGTGACGACGACAGCGAAGATCAGGCCGAGCAGAGCCATGGCGAAGTAGTTCAGGCGCTCGATGCCCTTGGTGTCCGCGTTGTGAGCCATGTTATCGGCCGTGGACATAAGCGGGGACATAAGCGTGAAGACCAGGGTAACGCCAAGCTGGCCAAGCAGAGCGAACGGAATGGCGAGGCCGACTGCCGCGTTGGGCTCGAGGCCCGTTGCGATAGCGAGAATGGCTGCCATGATGCCGCCGATGACGGCGTTAGGCGGCTGAGCGCCTCCGATCGGCATGTTGCCGATCGTCATGAGCTGATAGGTACCACCCACGAGAAGACCGGTGTTGAGGTCGCCAAGGATAAGACCGATGACGGCGCCGGTGACGATGGGCTGATAGAGAGACTCGAGGAAGTCAAACTGGTCGATTGCCGCGATGAACGTAACAACGAAGACCAGAGCGATCTGGATGATCGAGTATTCCATCTTGCTCCTCCTTTCAAAATGTATGTACGCACTTTGGATATCACGTACAGAACGTCAGGGTTTCACTCCTGACAACGTGGATCACGAGGATTACGAGAAGAGCTTGCTCGTGTCCTCAACAGGCGTGCTCGGAACGCGCCTGATCTCCAACTCCACCCCCAATTCCTGCAGCTCTTTAAACGCAGCGACATCCTCGTCGTTAACTGCGACGGAGGTGGCGACTTGGCGCTTTCCTTCCGACATGTGCATGTTGCCGATGTTTACCTTCTTTATAGGCACACCGCCCTTGACGAGCGTAAGCACGTCTTCCGGTGTTTCGGCCACGATGAAGATCTTCTGGCGCGGGCTCGCCTTGCCAATGACGTCGATGGTCTTCTGCAGGGAGAAGAAACGCGTAGCGACGCCGGCGGGAGCGGCCATCTTCATGAGGTTCTGGCGCATGGTGTTGGACGCCACGTCGTCGTTGGCGACGAGGATGAGGTTGGAGCCCAGAGTGGAGTTCCACTGGGTGGCAACCTGACCATGAACCAGTCGGTTATCGATGCGGGTAAGAAGAATGTTGGGTTCTGCCATGTTGATCAGCTTCCTTTCGATATTTGCTGACGACAGTTACTTGATCTCCTGAATCGCGTAACGCGAAACATCTACGACGGCTCCGGATCGGACTTTGATCTGGACCTTCTCGCCTTCGAAGCCTTTGACGGTTCCGTAGATACCGCCGGCGAAAAGAACCTCCTGACCCGGCTTGAGCTCGGTGTGCAGCTCCTTGAAGTACTTCTGCTTCTTCTTCATGTTGATTTGCGACCAGATGGTGTAAATCAAGCCCATGATGACAAGCAGGCCTAAAAGGGCGACCGAGGAGCTCAGGACGTTGGCTCCGAAATCGGCCATTAAATGCCGTCCTCGTCGCCGAAGATATCCTCTTCCTCGGAGCCGGCAACGGATGCGACCGTCTGGGCGGTGACGCCCGTCTGGCCAACGGTCACGGCCTGCTCGCCAAGCTCGGCGAGCGTGGCATTGCCGCGGAGGAACAGAAGCTCAATAACCATGGGAAGGTTGGTGCCAGTCAGAACCTCGACGTTGTCGACATCCTGGGCAATCATCATCGACTGGTTGAACGGGGTGCCGCCAAGCAGGTCGGTAAAGACAAGCACGCCATCGCACTCCTCGCGCATGGCGGTAATAGCGGCGCGGAGATCCTCACCGTAGGATGCGGCCTGGTCGCCCTCAAAAGGAACGACGGTAAAAGCAGGCTGGTCGCCGGCAACCATAGCGATAGCGCTTGCAAGACCGGGTGCGAACTGTCCATGACCGGTAAGAATAAAGCCAACCATTCAAATTTCCCTTCCGAAGGTGTGTACGATCTGAGTCCGATGATTTTCGGAAGCCAGCGGGCGCTCGCCCTTAAAGCTTCTTAGAAAGCGTTCTTTGAAGACCAGTGGTTTCTAAACTGGTAGTAACCACGTGACGTGTTGTTGTCACTATATCACCCCAGAAGAGGTCGCTTTCGTTGATTCATACGGTAAAACGTTTTTGCACCGCTCACGGTGATAAATCGACCGTTTACCGGTCGTTAACACTTCTACCTGCGGTTTTGAAACCGTTTCGAAATGCTTTGGGGGAAAATATGATCTTTTCCTGTGTCTAAACAACGTAGGGCGGCTAAAAATAGCGTGTAGAAAAATTGCAGGTCATTGTGAAGATATGTGAATTGGTCTTTTTGACTTAATACCAGTTAGAACCAGTTTTGAGATTATCGGTGAACGGTAGTTTTCGACCGTTCACCGGTTACTTGCAATCGTTTGCAGCTGTTTTCCCATATGAATTAGGGGAACCCGATGGAGCGCTTGCGCGATCACAGGAAATTTTGGCATTTGTCCTTATCCCCCACGCGCCAAACTCCGGCATCCAAAATGAGCTAATAGCTCACGCTAATCGTTTTCAATCACTACATACTCAGTATCCGTAATTATTTATCGTTTGTCATTAATTCTGATAAGATACAAGTATCATCCAAAACGCCGATTGGAGGGGTTATGGTCCATCGAAACGCATCTATATCGAATGAAACCATCAGCCGCGAACAGACGGTAGCCAAACTGAGGAAGCTCGCTCGCATCTGCAAATGGGCCACGATCTGCATTACCACCGCGCTCGCTCTGGGGCTCCTCGCAGTCATTGCGATTGACCTTCTACTCATATTGCCTGGCCTCTCCCAAGGCTCGTGTCTCCAATCCGTAGAACTTCAAGCCGGCGAAGGGCCGTGCCTTGCTATCGTCGGTACCGATGCGCAGGCCCCACTTATGCTCGTCGCACACGATGGTCACACTGCCATAGGGAGCCTCTTGATGACATGCCTCGCGCTTACCATCGCGATAAGCGTGCGCAGGCTTTTCCTCAACATTGAAAAGGAAGGCAGGCCCTTTGACCTTGAATGTAACCAGACACTTCGTCGAGTAGGACATTTATTCCTTATCGGCGGCGTTGCCGTGAGGCTTCTTGGCGCCGTAATCACGGGAATGATACTCTCAGGATTTGGCGGCAGCTTTACGGATGCGTTCGTCGGCCAGTTATTCGAGCCCTCCATGCTCTTTGCAGGCCTGATTATTTGCCTGATTGCCAGCATCTTCCGCTACGGGTATATCCTGCAAAAGCAAGATGACGAGTTGCTCTAGGGGAAATCCATGATTATTCTGCGGCTTGACCGCATGCTCGCCGAACGCAAGATCTCATCCAAAGAGCTTGCGGAACGCGTGGGCATCTCCCAGGTCAATATGTCACGCATTAAGACGGGCAAGGTTTCTGCCATACGTTTTTCAACTCTTGACGCGATATGCCGGGCACTCGACTGCCAACCAGGCGATGTACTGGAATATATATCCGACGATGAAGCCGATAGCCTTTTTGGGCTTAAAGATGAATAGTCATAATTAAGCCGTCAATCACGCCCTCAACGCAAAAAGCCCGCTAGAACGTTGTCCGTTCTAGCGGGCTCAATCAGGTAGATCGGTTAGCGCGCAGTAGTGCAGGCAAACCTTACGCAAACAGGCCGTAGATGCTGATGTTGGCCTTGGCGTAGAGGCCGTTCGCATACTCGGTCCACTTGGAGCTGGCGCTCGAAGCCTGCGAGGAATACTGCTGATAAGCAGTGTAATAGGCGGTCATGGCTTGCTTATAGGTAGCGCTATCGGCCGTAAAGGCATCGTCAGCGAAGGCCTTGGCATAGGTGCTGTCGGCATCCTTCCAGGCGCCCTTCTCGCTATCCCACTCGTCACCGGCAAGGTTGATGATGTAGTCAGCGTAGTCCTTGCTCGCGGTCTCCTCGTTGCCGTCAGCAGGCTCGGTCGGGGCGGTCGGCATGCTTGCGGAGCTGTCGCCGACCTTCTTCTTGTAGAGCTTCTGCAGCGTCGCGGACTGACGGACAATCTGCTTGGCCTGATCCTTGGACACGCCGTACTGCGTGGCCATGGTCTTGTAGTCGGAGGTGCCGATGGAATCCTCGGCGTACTTCTTCATCTCCTTGGAAGAGACGGTAATGCCCTCGTCCTCGGCAGCATCGAGCAGGATCTTGTTGCGCACGTAGGACAGGATAACGTCGGCAGACGGAGCGGTGTAGTTGCCATCGCTATCCTTGACGGTGTCGAGGCTGTACTGGCTCTCGATGGCCTCGCGCGCGGTGATGTCGCTCTTCTTGCCGTTGTAGCTGTAGCTTGCCACGGTCGAATCGAGCTGGTCCTCGGTGAGGGTCGCCGAGCCGACGCCCTTGCCGCCAAAGCCGCCATTGCCAATAAAGAAGCCGACCATCGCAGCGATCACGACTGCAACCACGAAGGCGGCAATCATCGTCTTCTTGTGCTTGGATGCATGGTCGTCTTCGTCGGAGTCGTCCTCGTCTTGCTCCTCGGGCATCAGGTTCTCGTCAGCGGCATCCGCGGCAATCTGAGCCTCCAGGCGGGCGTCCTCCTCCTCGGCGGTCGTGCCGGCAGCAATGTGCTCGGCAGACGTACCGGCGACCAGATCGATCTTCTCCTCCTCATCACCGTCGGGGCCTTCGCCGCGCTCGATGATCTGGATACCGTCGATCTCGTCCTTCTCGTCCTTCTTTTGAATCAGACCCATATCAGTTACTCCTTGTTAGGAAACATAGTCCGCAATAGAATACGCCCGACAGAGCGCCGGGCGTATTGATTCTTAGGTTATACGCAAACACTTAAGTACTATTTAGGCGTTTGCAGTCTGCATGCCTTAGGCCAGGTGCGCGATAACGGCATCGGCAAAGGCCTGCGTGCCCACAGCGCCCTCAACGGAGCCGGTCTGGGCACGACGAACGTCGCCGGTAACCTGCTCACCCTCGTCGAGCGTGGTAGAAACGGCGGCGCGAATGCGATTGGCCGCGTCGTTCTCGCCCAGGTGATCGAGCATCATAGCCGCAGACAGAATCTCGGCCGTGGGGTTAGCGATATCCTGGCCAGCGATATCGGGCGCGGAGCCGTGCGTTGCCTCAAAGATTGCGCAGTCGGCACCGATGTTGGAGCCAGGAGCCATACCCAGACCGCCCACTAGGCCGGCGCACAGGTCGCTCACGATGTCGCCGTACAGGTTGGGCAGCACCAGGACATCGAAGTCGTTGGGGTTCTGGACCAGGCCCATGCAGGTGGCGTCGACAATCTTGTCGTTGAACTCGATATCGGGATAGTTGGCGGCCACCTCGCGCGCCACGCGCAGGAACAGGCCGTCGGTCGCCTTCATGATGTTGGCCTTATGCACGGCCGTCACCTTTTTGCGGCCGCAGCGGCGGGCATACTCAAAGGCATACTCCACAATGCGGCGGCTCTTGGCGATGGAGATCGGCTTGATTGAAATGGCGGAATCAGCGGCGAAGGTCTTCTGACCCGAGCGCTCGACAAGCTGCGAGAGCTCCTCAACCTCGGCAGCGCCCTCATCGAACTCGATGCCGGCGTAGAGGTCCTCGGTGTTCTCGCGCACGATGACCAGGTCGACGTCGCGGAAGCGCGAGCCGTCGCCCGGCTGCGACAGGCAGGGGCGCACGCAGGCGTACAGGTCGAAGTGCTTGCGCAGGGCCACGTTAACGCTGCGGAAACCCGTGCCGACCGGCGTGGTGATGGGGCCCTTGATGGCAACCTTGGTCTCGGCGACCGCATCGAGCACATGCTGGGGCAGCGGCGTGCCAAACTCGTCCATGACGCCGGCGCCGGCCTCCTGGACATTCCAGTTGATCTGGACACCGGTGGCCTCGACCACGCGGCGCATGGCCTGCGTAATCTCGGGACCGATACCGTCACCGGGGATCAGGACTACATCGTGCGCCATAATCTGTTACTCCTCGTCTTCGGCGTCGTCAGATTTTTTAACGCTAGCACGCTTCTTCTTTTTGGAGAGATCCAGGCCAAAACGTTTAACAAGCATTTCGCAAATCTCGCTCGAACGGGCCTTGAGATAGCTGCCCTTACCGTTCTCGGCATCGAACTTAAGGCGCAGCGCGAGCTTCTCGGCGACCTCGGCGTCAATCTCGCCCTGGCCAAACTCGTACAGGCAACCGAGCATGTCGCGATACTCGAGGTCGCCGTGGTAGCACTGGATGGCCTCGTCCAGGATGGGCCAAGCCTCGCGCGAACGCTCGACGCTCGTGGCACCCCACACGCACAGCAGGCGGAAGGCGGCATAGCGCAGCGTGGAGGAAATCTCGTCGAACAGCGCGGTCTCGGCGCCCTCAAAGGCATCGCCCAGCTGCTCGGGGCAGGTGGTGGCGAGCGCCGCAAGGGCATCGAGGGCCTCCCAGCGGGTCTGAGCCTCGGGGCGGTCAAGTGCCTCGATCAGCGCGGGCACGCAGGGCACGACGCGCTGCGGATCGCGCTCGGCAAGCAGGTGCAGCACGCGGGCGGCAAACTGACGGATGCGGCGCGTGGGGCAGCCGAGCTCCTTGACCAGACGGTCGACGGCGTTCTCGTTCTCCTCTGCCAGCTGAAGCTGTGCCAGCTCCTCGTCGGTGAGCTGTTCTTCCTTGTTTTCTGCCATAGTTACCTCTTCTTACTATTTCTTAGTGTGCTTGCCAGCACCCTTGCTGTCATCGGTGACCGAGATGAGCTGTCGGTCGGCCGCGCCATTGTGACGCGCACGGCGACGCTCCTCGGCGTCGCCCGCGTCGGCGGCGGCGCGGTGAGCCTTGTTGACGTTAAAGACCTCGTCGTGTTTGCGCCACGGACCGACGGACTCGCCAAAACTCATCTTAAGGCCGGCGATAAAGCCGCCGAGCCAGCCAATCGGCGCAAACTGCACCAGCGGGAACAGCGAGAACACCCAGGTTAGCAGGACGACTGCCGCCGCACCCGCAAAGTTGGCGATCCAGTAGTCGCGCTTGGTGATGACGCGCTTTTCGCACGCCCACTGGCCGCACAAAAAGCCGATGTAGATCGCAAAGAGAAAGAGCACCAGCGCTAACACCACGAACGTCCAGTTCATGGGCGCTACTCCCCGTGATGGTGGCCGCAGCAGCACTCGTGGCCGTCGTCATGGCCGTGGCCGCCGCAGCACTCGTGGTCCTCACCGTGATGGTGACCGCAACCGCACTCATGGTCGTCGCCGTGCTCGCCGCAACCGCAGCCTTCCTCGTGAGCACCGTGCTCCTCGGGACGATACTGCGACCAGTCCAGACCGGCGGCGATGGCGTCGGCCTCCTCCTTATAGAGGACCGTGACGGCCTGGGTGCCCAGCTTGGCACCACCGATGGCATCAAGCATGTCGTAGAGCGTAAAGGCCACGTCGGCGCCGGGCAGCGCAAGCTCGCGGTCGTCGGCGTAGGCGAGCGCCAGACGCAGGTCCTTAATGAAGTGCTCGACCATAAAGCCGGGCTTGTAGTCGCCGTCGAGCGCCTTGGGCGCCAGGCTCTCCATAGCGCCGGACTTGCCGGTACCGCCCAGGATCATCTGACGGGTTTTCTCCAGATCAAGGCCGCTCAGCTCGGCAAATGCCATGGCGTCTGCCATGCCGACCATGCAGGCGCCCAGCGACACCTGGTTGGCGAGCTTGGCAGCCTGGCCCTTGCCGGCGCCGTCGAAGCAGCAGATGGTTGCCGCAAAGGTGGAAAGGATGTCGCGGACCGGGGCAATGTCGTTCTCGGTAGCGCCCACGATAGCTGTGAGCGTGCCGGCGATAGCTCCCGACTCGCCGCCGGTGACGGGGCAGTCAAACGCCATGCGGCCGGAAACCTGGGCGGCCTCGGCAATGTCGCGCGCCAGCTCGGGCGAGCTCGTGGTGAGGTCGATCAGGACCGCGCCGGGCTTAGTGCACGCGAGCAAGCCGTCGCCCGCCAGGTAGAGCTCCTCGACCTCGGAGGGATAGCCCACCATGGTAAAGACAACGTCGGCGTTCGCCGCGGCATCTGCCGGCGTATCAGCCCAGACGGCGCCGCGCTCAACGAGCGCTGCAGCCTTGGACTTGGTGCGGTTGTTGACCGTGACGGGATAGCCAGCGTCCAGAATGTGGCCGGCAATGGGGGCACCCATAATTCCGGTGCCGATAAATGCGACAGAGAGCTTGTTTGCCATGAAACCTTTCCTTTTGGGTTGGGTGTTATTACCAGGTTGAATACTCGGTGCCAGCGTTTGGGCTGTGAGTCGAGGGCAATTACGGACGCAGCGCTTGCCTACTGACCGCGCACGCGGCGGGCGATACGGTCGGAAAGCGATGCCTTGTCGGCGCGGTTCTTACCCCAAAACGCGCAGGCCACCATGCCGGGGCCCACGTGCGAGCCAATGGTGGGACCCACGGAGCTGCGAATGATCGTGACGTCGGCGCAGCCCTCCTCCTTGCGGATGGCGGCTTCGAGCCAGTCGCCGTCCTTTTCGGCATCGGCCGTCATGATCGCGATGGGCATGGTGCGGTCGGGCACGTAGTTCTCGCGGAACGACTTGAGGATGGACTTGAGCGCCTTCTTGCGGCCGCGGTTGACGCCGATCAGCGACAGCGAGCCGGCCAGGTCGTAGGAGAGCTCGGGCTTGACATCGAGCTTTGCCGTGAGCTGCGCCGCCGCGGGCGGAATGCGGCCGCCGGCAGCCAGCGCGTCGAAGCTCTCGAGCGTAAAGTAGCCGTGCACGTAGGTCTTGGCCTCGTTTGCCCAATCGACCAGCTGCTTGGCGTTCAGTCCCGCCGAACGCTGGCGCACGGCCTCGAGCGCCAAGAGCGCACCGGTCGCGCAGGGCAGAGCGTTGTCGACCACGTAGAGCTCAAAGTTGGGATACTCGGCGCGCACGGCATCTGCCGCCTGGCACGCGGAGTTGTAGCTCGACGACAGCGCCGAGGTAAAGCACAGGTAGACCGTGGGCGTACCCTCTTTGGCGCACTCGGTAAAGAACTCGATATAGCGACCGAGCGACACGGCGGAGGTAGACACACGAGCGCCGGCGCGCATGCGGTCGTAGAACTCCTTAGGGCTCATGCTCGACCAGATGTCGTCTGTGCGCTCCTCGCCATCGATAATGAAGGGGAAACCCAGGATATCGACATCGAGGTTCGCGGCGACCTCGGGGCTAAAGTCGCAGCAGGTATCGACGACGATGCGGCAACGGTTCGAATGACCGGCGGATGCGGCCTTGTCCATCAAAGCGACTCCTTACGTAAAAAGGCGGCCACCCGCATGGGATGGCCGCCAACCGTTAACTCATGCAAGTTAACGTATTTTACTCGTCAAGTGTTTCGATGCGGGGCTTGATGATGCCATATCCACCATTCTTACGGTGATACACCACATTGATGAGACCGGTCGTCGCGTTCTCGAACACGTAGAAGTCGTGGCCCAGCAGATCGGTCTGCACCAGCGCCTGCTCCTCGGTCATCGGGGTGACGTCGATAACCTTCTCGCGGACGAGCAGATCGTCCTCTTCCTCGGGCAGCAGCAGGTCGGCCAGATCCTCGACGCGCTCGACCGGCGCAACATCCGCGGCGCTGGCACCACCCTGGCGGTTGTCCACGACCTTGGTCTTGAACTTGCGCAGCTGGCGGGTGACCTTATCGGCGGAGAGATCGATGGCGGCATACATATCTGAGCCGTGCTCGGCAACGCGAATCACAGAGCCGCGGGCACGAACCGTGACCTCGACGATTGCCGGGTTGGGGTTCGAGGGGTTCTTCTCATAACGAAGCACGACGTCGACTGTCATGGGCTCGATATCGAAAACCTTGAGCGCCTCGCCGATCTTCTCATCCACATGCGCACGCAGAGCATCGGTTACCGTCGTCTTGCGTCCAGAAACCTTGATATCCATACGTGGCTCCAATCTGCCTCGGGGACTTACTGTACTGGCTATGTACCCATTGCCGTGCATTTAATCACCCGAATTCCCAAAGACCCGAATAACGATTGCTTGATACCGCATACCGAAGTCTCGCACTTTTCTGTGGCAAAGTGCGCTATAGGAAAGCGTCGGCGGAGTTGGTTTTTCTCCTGGAAATTAGCTTTGACCTGCTGGTTTTATCAAAATAGAAAAGCCGGGCTCCCCTATTGGGGAGACCCGGCTATGCGTGTTGAAACCGTGAAGAAGCGCCTCGTTCAATGTATGGCAGACGCCACCCCTAGCAATAACTAGCTATTGAGCTTGTTGATGTCATCGTCGGTGATGGTGCCCTCCTGGCTAGACGACGGGCTGTCGCCGTTGTTACCAGAGGCATCGTCATCGGAGGACTCGGTCTCGTTGGACGTGGAGTCGGATGCCTGTACATTGGCCCCCGAAACGGTCTTGGCGGTAAGGTCATAGGGCATCTGGCCGTACCAGACGCAGTGGACTGCCTCGAGCGTACCATCGACCGTGATGCCATCGAGGGCATCGCTCACGGCACGGCACAGCTCATCGTTAGAGCTAAGACCTGCAACGCCAAGCGTGGAGGGCACCTCGAGCGTGCCGACATAGGAGATCTGGCTCATCAGGCGTGCAAGATAGCCGCCGGCTGTGGAGTCGCAGATCACATAGTCGACCTCGCCGGACTCGAGCGCCTCAAAGCACTCGTTGATGTTGGAGTAGGTCTTTTGGTTGGCGGTGATGCTCTGCTTAGCAAGCGCCTCCTGCGAGGCCGAGGACATCTGGACACCCAGAGTAGACGCGTTAAGGGTATCGGTGGAAACGCTTAGCGACCCACCATCGCTGGTTTTACCGAACACAGAAGCGGCATCGTACAGGCAGGTGCCAAGCGAGCTAACGTCCCCGTCCGTGGAGTTGATCTCGCCGATAAAGATATCGGCCTTTTTGTCGCCGAGCGCGGAACCTGCCGAGGACGCATCGACAAAGGCGACCTTAAGGCCCATGCGGCTTGCGAGGGCGCGGGCGGCGTCGACCGCATATCCCGTGAGCTCGCCGTCGGCGCCCTGCATGGCCTGCGGCGCATCGGAAGTATCGAGGGCAACCGTCAGGGTTCCGGGAGTGACCAGGGCATCGTCCGACACCGCCGGCGTGACGGTCTCGTACTCGATCTGGTCGATCGTGGGAGTCGTGAACGTAGACAGCGGGTTGAACGCGCATCCGCTCAGGCCCAAAACGGCAATGACCGCTGCGGTCCCAGCACCTAACCGAGCCGCATGCATCAAGCTGCCCCTCACCATGTCCACTACCCTGCCTTCTGTGTCGTATACAATCCGTGCATTGCGCGGAATATCAGGTTGTTCCCACCAGCTGACCTGGTATTTGACCCCACACTTGCGCACCGGGGTGTTTGCTCGGGAGGCCGCAGCCACCTTCACGACTGACCCGCTCGCCCGCGAGGCGGTATTGCCCCAAAGAAAGTAGAACGGACGGTGCGGCTTACATCTAGGACGCGCCATGATCGCGCCGCGCGCACGCGGTCGCTTACGTGGATCCCTTTGACCGCGTCTGTCTTGGACTAGGACGGGCATTTCGTCCGTCCGCAACCACAGCCTGGTAGGAATGTAGCGCATTATAGCTAAGTTCAAGCTAAAGTTTAAGGTTAGGGGCGTTATTCGCATCGCGAGTACAGATTTCGCAGGTCAGGACGGGCCGCACGTGCTCTGATTGAGCCCGTCACTCCCCTATGGAAAGCCTCAACACACCCGTCTTAGGGCGCCGTGGCCAAAAAATAGCAAATATGAGTACCGTTACCAATTTAGTAGCAGGAGTTTTTGGCTCTGCAAGCTGTTTTCACGCTCTATAACGTCAGATTGATGCCAGGATATTCCACATTTGTTTAATAACTTTCTAATTTACACCATCTTCCAGTCCCAAAATCCCTGATTTTGCTGTTACTGAATTTGTAGCAGTACTCATATTTGCTATATTTTGGCCAGAGCATATATCCAACCCCCTGTTTCAGAGCATTGTTAGGCGGGTTTAAGCCCAAAACACGCCCGCAGCGTGTTAAATAGCGCCTCTTGTTTCTTTCTGCGAGCGTCAACACGGTTGCGATATCGCTTACTCATGCGCTGGTGGATGCGCCATGCGAGCGCTTCCATCGCTTCCATGTCACAGAGCATTTCGTTGTTGACCGTCGCGACCTCGATTTCCATAGTAATCAAGCCCGTGTTGCGTTTTTCGTCATGGATACGTCCCCTCCGGGAGGAATGGCCCAGCTCACCGTTGTATTCCAGGTCAAACCGGGCTGTTTCCTGATACGCATCGCAAACTGCGTGCGACATCCCAGAGATTGCCTGCGCGCGGTCATTGAACTCGATCTTGTAGTCGGTCTTAAAGGGACCGCAGGCAAATCCGCCATAGGAAAACGGAAGCGAAAACAGAGCGAGCATGATGCACTCCATGGGCGAGCGCAGGTTTTCTGACAAGTAGGGACACAGACGCTGCAGTTGTTTGGCCGCATTCCCCTTGCATACCGCGAGGTAATCTGCCAGACGATCGGGCGTCAGCACCGGCTCAACCTCAAAGTAGCCCACGTCTGCTGGCTGGTCCTTGTCCTTTGCAAGTTTATTCGTAACAGGCGAGGTGTAGGGAGGCAGATACTTCCCGCGGTCACTCAGCGAAATCTTAGAGCACAGCTCCTGAGCCAGGGCAAATGCCTGGATGCAGCCGACCTCGCGCGCAACGGCAACACAAAGGGCCTCGGGAGATAGACTGTACACCCCCGGTTCCACCTCTAGAATCGAGCCGGCGGGCAACCCGGAGCATACGGACCAGCTCACGCCAAGAATGCGGCGGCGCTGCGCTGCAGACCCTACCAGCAAGCACAAATCCTCTTGTACCTCGCTGCTTGCGGCCCCAATCCGCACCAAGTCGGGAAGATAGATGTCCTCGGTCGAGGGCGACGACGTGCGCAGTACACGGCGCTCTTCATCGGGATCGAGGTCCTTCCAGCTTATGTAGCCCATCTGCCGGCGCTCGGCGCGCATCATGCGTAGCGCCGAGGCGCCTGTTAGGATTACGGAAGCCGCTAGCTGTTCGTCTGTCGGCTCGTTGCGCCGCTCAATCTTCACTGCCACAAAACCACCCCTACCAAACGCGTGCGATAGCGAGACCATCGACTGCCGCGGCGCCGGCGCGCTTGAGTTCCGCCGAAGCCGCAGCCATCGTCGCGCCCGTGGTGATAACGTCATCGATAAGCAGCAGGCGGCGGCCGTGCACGTCCTCAACCGTCTCGTACATGCCTTGGGCACGCTCGCGGCGCTCCTCACGACCGAGTTCGCGCTGGTCGCCATGCCCGTACTTAACGAGGGCGTCGAGCAGGGGAACACCCGACAGCTCGCAAAATGGGCGCGCAATAGCCGCCATATGATCAAAACCACGCCGCCGAAACGCTGCTGCCGTCGCAGGCACAAACACCACCGCATCCGCACCGGACAGCACGTCTCCGTAGCGATCGGGCGCTACGACCTGGGCATGCAGGGCGGTGTCGTAGAGCAGCTCCGCCAGATACGGAGCCAGACGTCGCTCGCCCGCATCCTTGTACGCTTTGACGATGCGCGGCAGCGGATGCGCATAGACGGCGCACGCCAGGCAGCGGTCGAGCGCCTCCGCCATTGCCGAGGACGTGCCCTCGACCGAACACTCAGTGCACAGCAAATCCCCAAACGGAGCGCCGCATCGAGTACAGCTATGACGCGGGTCGATGAGCGTGAGCGCGGCCAGACAGTCTTGGCAAATAAGCGCACCGGCGCGCTCGCAGCCGGCACATCGTGTTGGCGACAATGCCTCGAGCGCCTCACGTGCCACCCGCTCGGCAAACGGTAGCAATTCGTCCGCAAACGGTAGGGCACCGGCACCCTGCAGACGGCTCAATATGTTCAGATGGCTCTTCAAGACACAACCCTCCCTACATTCGGTCGCAGGGAGGGTTGTTGATTCGGCGCTATGATACCCCGATGCGCTCGGGGCAAGGCGGGCTAAATCCGCTCGCGGGCGTTATTCGCCGGCGGGCGGTTGTGGTGCGGACGAAGACGGGGTCGAGCCCTCGCCACCATCCTGGCGCGGCTTGCGGGAACGGCGACGGCGACGGCGCTTTTGACCCTGGTCGGCCGAGCCCTCGCCACCGCGATCCTCGCGCGGCTCGCGCTCGTCGCGAGCCGCGCCACGCGAAGCCTTGGCAGCCGCTCCCCCGCCATCTCCGGGACGACGGCGCGTGACCTTGACCTCGCCATCCGAGACCTGATCGGCCACGGAGGGCACTGAGGGCTTCTGTTGCGCGCCCGAGGAATGGCGACGGCGCGGACGCGGCGCGCGCTCCTCCTCGCCACGTGACTTGCCGCCCTTGTCGGCAGACGCATCGGAGGCCGAGGCACCCTTGGGGGCAGCGCCGGCCTCGCGAGCGGCTGCGGCACGGAAGGCGTCCTCGCGCTCCTCGCTCGACAGATGACGACGACGACGGCGCGTGGGATTCATGCCACCGCCGCGATTCTGCTGCTGGGGTTGCTGAACCTCGCGCTCGCGAGAGGCGTTCTTGCCCGCGGCTGCAGCCTCGGTAGCATCGCCCGAGCCCGCACGCTTGCGGCGGCGACGGCCACCGGCGGCCTCCTCGGCCTCGGGCGCCTCGGCCTTGCCGCGGCCCTTTCCGCGGCCACGGCCCTCGCCCTGACCCTGAGCAGCGCGGGCATCGGAATCGGCATCGCGACGACGGCGCTTGGGCATCGACGTGCCGGCAAGACGGTCGGCGCTCGACAGGCCATCGCCCACGTCGACGCCGTTCTCGCGGTCGAGCTCCATGAGCGCCAGACGCATCTCGGGCGACTCGATGCGCTCGAGCACGTCGCGCGTCACGCAGTCGGGGCGGCAGTTGCAGCCCTGCTCGGCGGCCTTCTTTTTGCAGCCCTCCGAGCACGTCATATCGGCCAGGTTGACCTTAAAGACTTTGCCGTTCTCCAGGCGCAGCACCAGCTGCTCACGCGGCGTGTCATACTCCTGGATACGCGCCTTGCCAAGCGGCGTATCGATGAGCGTCTTCTTTTTGGGCGCACGGCTCTTAAAGTCCTTGTAGGCCTCGAACTCGTAGCGCAGGCAGCACATCAGGCGGCCGCAAACGCCGCTGATCTTGGACGAGTTGAGCGGCAGGTCCTGCTCTTTTGCCATGCGAATCGAGACGGGCTCAAACTGTCCGCCAAAGCGCGTGCAGCAGAGCTCCTGTCCGCACTGGGCGTAGCCACCCACCAGGCGGGTCTCGTCACGCACGCCGATCTGGCGCATATCGACGCGAATGTGCAGCGTCGAGGACAGGTCCTTGACGAGCTGACGAAAATCGACGCGCTCCTCGGCCGCAAAGTAGAACACGGCCTTCTCGCCGCCAAACAGGTACTCGACGCCGACCGGCTTCATCTCGAGGTCGAGCTCCTTGACCAGACGGCGGAAGTCGACCATGGCTTCGTCGCCCTGGATGGCTAGGTCGTCCGCAAGCTGCAGGTCGATGTCGCTCGCCACGCGCAGCACGGGCTTGAGCGGCTGACCGATCTCGTCTTGCGGCACCTCGAAGGGATCGGCCGTGACCAGGCCGATCTCGGTTCCGCGCTCGGTGGAACAAATGGCGTAATCGGCCTCGAGGATATCCAGATCCTGCGGGTCGAACCACAGGTCGCGCGAGGCGTAGGTAAACTTAACGGGTACAACTAACGGCATTTCAGTGCCTTCCTGATATCGAACAGCATGACCTCGATGGCCAGCTGGGGAGTAACGTTTCTGGCGATGTTGCGCTCGGCGGTCGCGACTGCCTCGAGCGCCCGTGTGGCACCCGCAACATTCGTCGCGGCGGCAAGCCGCCCGATCGTGTCGCGCACGTCCTCGTTCACCACGTCGGCTGCCTCGTCCTGAAGCGTCAGCAGCACGTCGCGCATGAGCGTCCGCGCGCTCGCCAGCGCTTCCATGATACCCGAACGCTCGCGCGCGTTGAGTTCGCGCTTGTTGCGGTCCTCAAGCTGCTTCAATGCTCCACGCGACAGGTAGTCGGCGTTTTGCTCGAGCACCTTTTCCTGCGTGGACTTGACCTCGGCGAGCGGCGCCTTAACGGCGACGATGAGCGACTTGGCGCGGCTGAGCACGTCGGCCTCGTCGGCGGCGATGAGCGAATCGATGGCGCGAACCATCTGACGGCGGGCGTCCTGGCGCTCGGCGCTCTTGAGGAACTCGATGCCACGCGCGGGGCTTCCCGCTACTGCGACGGCCATGCGGCAACGCGCAGGGTCCTGACCGGTGGCGCGGCTCACGGCCTGCGCGGCGACGGCGGGCGACACCAGCCGAAACGGCACGCACTGGCAGCGGCTCACGATGGTGGGCAGCATCACGTCTGCCGAGGTGCCCAACAAGATGAACATAACGCCCTCGGGCGGCTCCTCGAGTGTTTTGAGCAGTGCGTTGGCGGTGTTGGCGCGCAGCTGCTCG
Source organism: uncultured Collinsella sp. (assembly GCA_965146285.1). Taxonomy (GTDB): domain Bacteria; phylum Actinomycetota; class Coriobacteriia; order Coriobacteriales; family Coriobacteriaceae; genus Collinsella. The sequence continues at coordinate 16,018 of CBCTFW010000011.1, read as the reverse complement.
GCACGGTCGATGATGTAGACCTTGGCCTTGGCACGGATGGGCGCCAGAAGCACATCGTCGAGCAGCTCGCGGGTCTGGGCAATGAGGTAGCCCGTGGCGCTCTCGGGCGTGTAATAGTGCACGTCGGGATGCGTGTGCCGCGCAACGCGCACGCAGCTGTCGCATGCGCCGCAGCCGTCCTGCTCGCACAGGAAGGCCTGGGCGAGCGCCCATGCGGCATCGAGCTTGCCGGCGCCGGGAGCGCCCAAAAACAGGTAGGCGTGCGATGCGCGGCCGCTGGCGACGGCGTTGGTCAAAAAGTCGCGCACGCGCTCTTGGGTGTCGAGCTTGGCCAGCAGGCTTGCCTGAGCGGGGGCCATGTTACTCGGCCTCCTGGGCAAGCGCGGCGGTGACGGCGTCCTGGGAAATGTCGAGGCCGTAGACGCGAACCTGCTCGACCGTCCGCGCGAAGACGTCCTCGATGGACGCGGTCGCGTCGATGAGCTTTACGCGGTTTGGTTCCTCGGCGGCGATGGTGCAAAATCCCTGGTAGACACGCTCTTGGAAGGCCATGCCCTTAGCCTCCATGCGATCTGCCGCACCGCGGTCGGCCATGCGCAGCGCCGCCTGCTCGGGCGTGATGTGATAGACGAGTGTGAGCGCCGGGTGCGTACCCGCGACGGCCAGGTTGTTGGCGTCGCGCACTATCTGGCGATCGAGGCCATCGGCAAACGCCTGGTAGCAGGTCGTGGAATCGTAGAAGCGGTCGCACAGGACAACCTTGCCGGCAGCAAGGGCGGGCGCGATGACCTCGTGCACCAGCTGGGCACGGGCGGCCTCATACAGCAGCAGCTCGCAAGTGTCGCCCATCGCCGTATTGGCGGGGTCGAGCAGCAGAGCACGGATCTTTTCGCTGATGGCGGTACCGCCCGGCTCGCGCAGGCTCACAACCTGGTAGCCAGCGAGTTCGAGCGCGCGGGCAAGCAGGCGCGCCTGCGTGGACTTGCCGGCGCCATCGACGCCCTCGAGCGTGATAAAGCTATGTTGAGCGGGCTCAAAAGCCATGGGCGCAGCCCCTTCCTACAAGGCGCGTAAATGCAGATATATCAACCAAGCCATGATACCCCAGTGCTCGGCGCGTCCCAAATCCAACCTAGCCATCGAGGCATCCCCGAAGTTGCGGTGAAATAGGGACTGATTGAAGCTCTGAGACCGCCAAACAGTCCCTATTTCACCGCAACTTATGATGGGGAATTTTGGACGCTGGGTATAATCGTCGTATTGCATTGAAATGTGGCGAAAGGAGTGGCAATGTCTCGGTATTGCGCCTCGTGCGGCAAGCTTCTTGCAGATAATGCCAAGTTCTGCACCTCGTGCGGTGCACCCGTTGAGCAAACAACCGCAAGCGATAGCCAGCCCGCTTTTGAGCAGACCGGTTCCCTCGATACGCCGCAAGCCAAGGCGGACGACCCCCTCGCCTATCGCCCCGACCCCGCCGCAGGCCCCGCAGCCGTCGAGACCACGCAGCGCATACCCGTCGCGAGCGGCTCGCCCCAACAGCAGCCGGCTCCCGCATACGCGCCCGCTTCGTCACAGACCCCCGCTCCCAAAAAGAGCGGCACCGGGCCGCTTATCGCCGTTATCGTTGTGCTGGTGGCGATCATCATCGCCCTGGTCGTTTTCTTTGTGATCAAGCCTTTCGACAACGCCGCCACGCAGACGACTGCCGAGGTAGCTAAGCTGCACCATGACGTCGACGACGATGACCTAAAGCCTCTCGGCGATCCCAACAGCCTGTACGACGATGATGACGATGACGACGACGAGGATGGCGGCGAAGCAACGCTCTCCGAGCAGAATCTCTACCGCCGACTGAGCGAATACTACGACTTGCTCGAAGACCTCGACAACTACGTCCGTGGCTGCGCGCAGAACTTCAACGGCAGCTATCTGGAAGAGGATCGAACCACCCGTCAAAATCTCGCCGACGTCGCCGAGCGCACGGAGGACACCATCGAGCAGTATTACGACATCGTCGAGGACCTAGACGTCCCGACGAGCTCCAAGAACTACAGCTCCTGGAAAGACATCGTTGCCCTGTACGACGACCTGGATCACCGCATTGACGCAATCTGTGATGCCTGGGAGATCAGCCTGAAATACGCCAAGCCTGCGGACCACAAGAATGAGATCGTGACGCCACTGTCGCGCGACAACGTGGCGGGCACCAATGACAATAAGTACCGTCTAGACTTTGAGGAGCGCTATCCCGGCGCCAAACCCGTCGAAGTGAACTAGTCGCATGCGACGTTCTCAAACGACTACTCATTAAAGAACGTCCCCAATGACTGCCTAGAAAACGAGCGAGGATCGCGGGGTCCTCGCTCGTTTTTGTTTTCGGCAATGTTTCGACTGCGCCGCTACTTGTCGGCGGCGGTCTTTTTGGTAGTCGACTTCTTGGCCGTCGTCTTTTTGGCGGTCGTCTTCTTGACCGCCGTCGTCTTCTTGGCCGTGCTCGCCTTAGTCGTGGTCTTGCGGCCGCGGGCGGGTTTCTTCTCCTTGGTCGGGCAGTCCATGTTCACGCAGATGCGCCACGGGCCGCGCGCCGTGTTGACCACCACGATGGGGGCGCCGCACTCGGGACAGGTCTCGCCCGTCGCCTCGAGCTTGCCACGCGCCGGCAGCGGATAGCTCACGCCGCAATCGTCATAGTTGGTGCAGCGGATAAAGCGCTTGCCGCTCTTCTCGCTCTTGTGTGCGATCAGGTCGCCATGGCGTCCGGCCTCGGCACACACCTTGCACTCGCCCACCTTAAGGTCGGGCTCGTAGTTGGTGGGGCACGTGGGGTTCACGCAAATCTCGAAGGCCTTCTGGCGGAACGGCTGGCACTTAATGCGCGGCGCGCCGCACTCGGGGCACACGGCCGCCTCGCCCTCGAGCGGGCTTACCTTGACGCCGCTCGGCACCGGATAGGTCACGTCGCAGTCGGGCCAGCCCATGCAGCCAATGAAGCTGCCACGGGTCTTGGCGCTCGTCTTCATAACCAGGTCCTTGCCGCACTTGGGGCAGGCGCCCACGCGCGCATCGGCCGTGACGGCGTCGCTGATGGCGTCGCCCAGCTCCTGCGTGTGCTTGAGCAGCTCGTCGAGCACGCCAGCCAGCAGCGCGCGCGAGTGCGCCACGACATGCTCTTCGGTATCCTCGCCGCGCTCCACACGGGTCATATCGCCATCGAGCTCGCTGGTCATATCGGGGCTCGTGATGCGCGGGGCAAACTGCGACAGCGCATCGATAATGGCGATACCCAGCTGGCTCGGCTCCACGGGATCGTTTTTGAGGTAGCGCACGGCGTACAGGCGCTCGATGATGCTCGCGCGCGTGGACTTGGTGCCCAGGCCGCGCTTTTCCATCTCCTGCACGAGCTTGCCCTGGCTGTAGCGCGCGGGCGGCTCGGTCTGCTTGGCCTCGAGCTTAATGTCGAACACATCGACCGTATCGCCCTGCTCCAGCGGCGGCATCTGCTCGTCGCGCTTGAGTCCGTACGGATACGCCTCGCGGAAACCCGGCGTCACCAGCACGTCACCCGAGGCCACGAACGGCTCGCCGTTGACGTCGAGCTCGAGCTTGGTGTTCTCGATGGTCGCGGGACCCATGAGCGTCGCCAGGAAGCGACGGGCGATGAGGTCGTAGAGCTTGCGTTGGCCGCCATCGAGCGTGGTCGGATCGCCCTCGCCCGTGGGGTAGATAGGCGGGTGGTCGGTGGTCTCGACCTTGCCGCGCGTGGGCTTCATGGGGCCGGCGAGCACCTTTTTGCACACCGGCGCCAGCGCCGGGTTGATCTTTGCCAGGTCGCTCACCACGGCACCCAAATCGAGCGTCGCAGGGTACACGGTGTTGTCGACACGCGGGTAGCTGATAAGACCCGCCATGTAAAGGGACTCAGCGATGCGCATGGTGCGTGCGGGCGAGATGCCCTCGGCCGCAGCGGCAGCCTGCAGCGAGGTGGTCGCAAACGGCGTGGGCGGCTGCTGCTTGCGCGAGCGCTTGGTCACTGCGGCGACGGTTGCCGTCGCAACGCCGTCGACATGGCCGTACGCCGTCTCGGCAGCGTCCTTGTCGGTAAAGCGTGCCGTCTTGTGAGCGATCTTAAAGCGATCGTCCTCGGCAGCACCCTGCGCGGCACCCATACCGCGGATCTGCCAATAGTCCTCGGGCACAAACGCCATGCGCTCGCGCTCGCGCTCGACCACCAGGGCAAGCGTCGGCGTCTGTACGCGGCCGGCGGAACGCACGTTGCCAAAGCCGCCAAACTTGGCAAGCGTCAGGTAGCGCGTGAGCACCGCGCCCCAAATGAGATCGATGTGCTGACGGCTCTCGCCGGCGTCGGCCAGGTTCTGGTCGAGCGAGACGAGATTATCGAAGGCCTGCGTGATCTCGGCCTTGGTAAACGAAGAATACTGGGCGCGGGCGACCGGCAGGTCGGGCGCAACCTCGCGCACCTTGTTGAGGGCGTCCGAACCGATCAGCTCGCCCTCGCGATCGAAGTCCGTAGCGATGATGACGCTGTCGGACTTCTTGGCAAGGTTCTTGAGCGAGCGAATGAGCTCTTTCTCGGCCGGCAACTTAATGACGGGCGCCCAGGTGAGATACGGCAGGCTCTCGAGCTTCCAGCCCTTGATTGAGATGCCGTCGGCAAGGAACGGCTTGCGCTTGGTGTCGTAGGGCGGACGCGCCAGGCCATCGGGTATGTCGGCCGGCAGCATCTCGCCGTCCTCGGTGACCGAATACCAGCCCAACTTTTTATCGAACAGCACGCTGTCGCAAAAATCGGGCGCAAGGATGTGACCGGCAAGGCCGATCGTCACGCACTCCTCGCCCTTCCACTCAAAACGGTAGATGGCGGTGTTGTACACTTTGTCCTTTTTAGGCTTACCCGTGGACAGCCGCTCGGCGATCTGACGCGCGGCGTCGTTTTTCTCGGCGATGATGAGCTTCAAAAGAGGCTCCTATCTCGTATCTCTACGGCTACGCCCGCCCGTATGGCGGCCGACTTACGCCCTTGCTTGCTCAATCTGCCCGATGAGCCAATCGCACCAGGCATCCATGCCCTCGCCCTTGCGCGCGCTCACGGCAAACCGCGGCGCCTGCGGATTGAGGTCATCGAGTGTCTTAGTATACCTATCCATGTCAAAATCGAAAGCCGGGGCCACGTCAACCTTGTTGAGCAGCTGCGCGCCGGCGTGTTGGAAGATACCCGGGTACTTGATGGGCTTGTCGTCGCCCTCGGGCACCGAAAGAATCATGATGGACAGGTTCTCGCCCAGGTCAAAGTCGACCGGGCAGACCAGGTTGCCCACATTTTCGATAAAGATGACGTCGATGTTTTCCAGACCCACAGCCTGGTCGAACGCGTCGACGGCCTCCATGATCATGTTGCCCTCGAGGTGGCACAGGCCGCCCGTGTTGATCTGGATGGCGGGCATGCCGGCTTCCTTCATGGTGATGGCGTCGACATCCGAGGCGATATCGCCCTCGATAACGGCGCAGCGCAAGCCGGCCTTGTCACGCAGGCGCTCGTTGGTGCCCAGAATCGTGGTTGTCTTACCCGAGCCGGGGCTCGACAGCACATTGATCACGTAGGTGTTCGTCTGTTCAAAACGCTTGCGCAGCTTATCTGCCAGGCGCTCGTTGCGCGACAGAATCGGCGACGCGATATCAATCGTTTTCTCGGCCATACTCAGCACTCCTTACTTCTGCCCCTTTATACCCCGTCCCCAGATGGCTGATGGGCTAATCATCGGGGGTTTCGATTTCGATACTTGCGATGTCGAGCTCGCGGCCGTGCAGTAGGCGCACATTGGCGCCGCCGCACTGGGGGCAGCGGCAGTGGAAGCGGTCATGATTGAAAACCTCACCGCAGTCCAGACACTCGCTTTGCGGATGGACCTCCTCTACCGCAAGCTCGCAACTTTGCGTGAGCGGGTCCTCATCACGAAACGTCTCCCACGCAAAGTCAAGCGCCTCGCGCACGACCTCGGTCATATCCCCGATACGCAGCGTTACCAAAACGGCGCGCGAGGCCCCCGCCCCACGCGCCGCACGAATCACTGTATCGAGTATGCCGTTGACAATGCCAACCTCGTGCATACCGATTTACTCCTCATCGTCCTCATCGTCCGAGAACAGGTCCAGACGACTCACGAACAAGCCCTCCTTGCCCTCGCGCGCGGTAATGACCACACGGGCGATGGCAAGCGAAATCTCGTAGAGCGAGAGCAGGGCGCCGTACATAAGGCCCAGGGTGACGGGCGAGCCGTCGGGCGTAATCACAGCCGAGCCCACAAGCAGGCCAACGTATACATAACGCCAGGCACTGCGGAAAGCAGCGTAGGACACGATGTGGAAGACGGACAGGTAGAAGATGATGAGCGGCAGCTCAAACGCCACACCAAAGCCGATCATAAAGAGCAGCTCCATGTTGACGTAGTTCTCCAGGTCGGGCAGCGCCGTAGCGACGGCCGAGGTCTCGCCGATGAGCCACTCAAAGCCTGCAGGGATGATGATGAAGTAGCAAAAGATAGCGCCCAGGAAGAACAACACCGTCGAGGCGAGCACCGTGGGCACGACCCACTTGCGCTCGTTGGGGCGAAGCGCCGGCAAGAAAAACGCCAAGATCTGCCAGATGATCATGGGCGTGCACATGACAACGGCCATCTTGATGGCCAGCGAGAAGCGCAAGCCAAAGCCGCCGAGCGTGGTAGTGATGTAGAACTTACCGTCCGGCACAAAGGAGCGGATGGGATCTTCCAGGATGTCGAGCACCACAGGCGTGGCGAAATACAGCACGATAGCGGCGGCGAACACCGACACGACCACGATGGTCAGGCGGCGACGGAGCTCTCCCAGGTGATCGAAGAGCGGCATACGCGCAGGTCCGATAGGCATTACTCATCGCCTCCCTTCGGGGCGTCGGCGGCAGCGGCGTCGTCCTCGGCCTCGAGCTCGCGAGCGAGCTGGTCGACGACAGCCTTGCGCTTACGGGGACGACGGGCGTAGAGGTCAGCTGTCGTGGGCTCTGCCGGCTCGGGCTCGGGCTCCGGCTCTGCAGCAGGCTCGGGCTCGGCTGCGGCAGCAGCAGGCTCGGCCTTGGCGGGCTCGGCGCTCTCGGCCTCATCAGCAGCGCCTTCGCCCTCGGTGGCACCCTCGCTCGCAGCCTTCTCGGCGGCAAGGCGGGCACGGCGCTCGGCAAAGGTCTCCTTCTTTGCGGGCGCGGCCGTCTCGACGGCATCCTCGTCCGCATCGGAATCGTCATCGACGGCAGCCTTCTTGGGCTTGACCGGGGCCGACGCGGCTTCGCTTACCGGATCGATGATCTCGGACTGAACAACGGCCGTCATCTTTTCCTGCGTCTCGCGGAACTGACGGATGGCACGGCCGATCGTGCGGCCCATCTGCGGGAGCTTATCCGGGCCAAACAGCAAAAAGCCGAAGACCACGATGATTGCCAGCTCACCCTCTCCAATACCAAACACACATACCTCCAAGGCTCGATGTGAGTCGAGCCCGCACCGCGCCATTCGGCCGGAACTCGTCTATTCATTCGGTCAAGTATAGCGCCCGGACGCCAAAACGTCCGAGCGCATCACAAACATATGCCAAACGGCACGCCCTTTTGGGGGCAAAGATTATGCCGCCGTGATCGAAATCTCCTGGTCGACGCCCAGCAGCTGAACCACGCGCATCACCTGGGGCTGCACATTAGTGCAGCTAAAGCGCTTACCGTGGTCGACCGCGTGGTGCGCGGCGCCCACGAGCACGCCAATGCCCGTCGAATCGATGTAGCTCACCTGGGCAAAATCGAGCTCAACGGCCTCAGTGGGCTGCTCGAGCGCCAGGTCGATAGCATTGCGCAGGCTATCGGCGTTAGAGATATCGATCTCGCCGGTTACCTTAATGGTGTAGATCTCCGGCGTGGGGTTGGTGGAAATACCCAAATCCATGTATACGCTCCTTTACGTATCGAAAGTGCGGATAGTACGGGAAGCCGCGCGCTAGGCGCGCTCGGCACGCGCAAGCTCGGCAGCGACGAGCTTGACGGCCAGCACCAGCACATCGAGCGCAGCCTCTAGGTCCTCGACCGTGGGATAGCTCGGCGCGATGCGGATGTTGGTGTCGCGCGGATCCTTGCCATAGGGCCAGGTGGCACCGGCCGGCGTGAGCTTAACGCCCAGGTCTGCGCAAAGCGCGGCGACCTTTTGAGCCGAGCCCTCGGGACCATCGAAGCTTACAAAGTAGCCGCCGCGGGGGTGCGTCCAGGTGGCGCAGCCCGTGTCGCCCAAGCCCTCGGTGAGCTTGCGCTCGACAGCCTCAAAGCGCGGGCGCAGGAACTCGGCATGCTTTTTCATGTGCTCCTTGACCGCCTCGATGGTGGGAAGGAAGCGCACGTGACGCAGCTGGTTGAGCTTGTCGGCACTGATGAGGCCGGCCTTCAGGCGCTTGGAGAACTCCGCGATAACCGCGGGGCTCGCACCGATAAAGCCGATACCGGCACCCGGGAAGGTGATCTTGGACGTCGAGGCGAATGCCACCACGCGGTCCTCGGTGCCCGCCGCGCGGGCAAGATCAAAGATGTTGGCGAGCTCGTCGGTCTCGTCGTACAGGTCGTGCACGCAGTAGGCGTTGTCCCAGAAGATGCGGAAATCGGGCGCGGCCGTGTGCATCTCGACCAGGCGGCGCACGGTGTCCTCGCTAAAGGTGATACCCGTGGGGTTGGAATACTTGGGCACGCACCAGATGCCCTTGATGGAATCGTCGGCGGCAACGAGGCGCTCGATCTCGTCCATATCGGGGCCGTTGTCGGTCATCGCGACGGGAACGTTCTCGATACCCAAGTCGGCGGTAATGCCAAAGTGGCGATCGTAGCCGGGAACCGGGCACAGGAACTTGACCTTCTTGCCGTCGTGCGCTGCCTCGTAAGCCTCCCAAGGATCGCTACCACACGAGCCGCAACGCCAGAACATACCGGCGATATCGTGCTCGATCAGCAAGCTCGACGAACCCAGCACGAGCGTCTGCTCGGCGGGGCAACCCAGGAACTCCCCCGCCAGCTTGCGTGCCGAGGGAATGCCCTCAAAGCAGCCGTAGTTGGAGCAGTCGACATTGCCGTCGTGCAGATCGGCATCGGCATTGAGGATATCGAGCATGGGTCGAGAGATGTCCACCTGGGAGGGCGACGGCTTGCCGCGGGCCATGTCGAGCGCCAGGCCCTTGGCCTTGACCTCGGCGACCTCGGCCTTGAGCGCCTCGATGGCGGCATCGAGTTCGGTGGTTTCCATCTTCTGGTAGATCGTCTGCATGGGTGCGACCTTTCACGAAGCGGTACGTTGCAATTCTTCTAAGTATAGACCGCCACCGTCGCAACGTTATGAAGCCGTGATAGATTAAGTCCATCGCAATGAATTACGAATCGCCGCGCATGCCGGCGTGAAGCGCCCAAGGAGGCACTATGGAGTACGGATCGTTCCAGGCCGAGGAATTCGGCGACCTGCAGCGCCTGGTCGACGGACTATTTTACGACCGTCACGCCATCGACCGCCTGGATCTGATCGTACAGGCCGAAATCTTGGACCTGGCGCCCGATCTCATGGAAATCGTCAACCTGCTACCGCCCGGCTATTACGACCGCCAGTCACTTTGCGACCAGCTCAACTCCGCCTTGGCCGCCCACGGCTGGGGCGCCATCTACGGCACCGTGGAATAAACCTAGTCATTGGGGCCTGTGGTCAAAAAATAGCAAATATGAGTACTGTTACTTTTTTAGTAACAGCGATTTTGAATTAAAAAGGCCAGTCTTGGCCTTTTGTGTCCGGTTTTGGAAGGATGCATCGGCATTTTTCGTCCAGCCACGCAATCGTTAATGCACAGACAGAATAGATTTGTACATTATTTTTCGCGCCTAAAATGAAACGCCGTTTGTGACAGTACTCACAAACGGCGTTTTTTGGCCACTGGGGTGTCCGGCAGGTGGCAAGTACCACTCAAAACCGCGTTTTACACGCACTCGAGCAGGCTCTGGCGTCTGTTTCTACGCGCCTACTCGTTCTTGGGCGCGGGGTGCTTGCAGATCACACTCATGTAGATCATGCCAAGTACGGCCGCGGTGACAGAGCCGGCGAGAATAGCGGCCTTGGCGGCCAGAACCTCAAACTGGGCCGTCGGGAAGGCGAGGCCGCTGATGAGAATCGACATGGTAAAGCCGATGCCGCCCAGAATGCCCACGCCGGCAATCATGTGCCAGTTGACATTGCGCGGCAGCTCGCAGGCCCTAAGCTTAACCAGGGCAAACGTCATGCCAAAGATACCGATCGGCTTACCCAGCAGCATGCCAAAGTACACGCCGAGCGTCACCGGGTCGGTGAGCAGCGTGCTCATGTCCACGCCCACTAGGCGAACCTGTGCGTTGACGAACGCAAAGATCGGCAGGATCACAAAGTTGACCGGCGTGGAGATCAGACGCTCCATGCGAATGAGCGGCGGGGTCACGCGGTGCATGACGCGCTCGACCTTGGTAGTCGAGACGGTAAAGTCATGCTGGCCCAGGATGTGTGCCTCGTCATCGTAGCGGTCATCGAGCAGCGGCAGGCACTCGCCCAACCAATCGGTGAGGCTATCGAGCTTGACGCCGCACTTGGCCGGGATGGTAAAGGCCAAGATGACGCCGGCGAGCGTAGCATGCACGCCGCTCTTGAACATGCAGAACCACAGCAGCAGGCCCAGCACCGAGTACGGGGCAAGGCGGTAATGCTGCGTCTTGTTGAGCCACACGAGCGCGCAGGTCACAAGCGCGGCGGCGCCCAACCAAAACGGATTGGGGCTCTGACCGTAGAAGATGGCGATGGCGGCGATGGAAATGAGGTCGTCGGCGATGGCAAGCGTCGAGAAGAACACACGCACGCCGTTGGGCACGCGATTACCCAAAAGCGACAGCACGCCCAGCGCAAAGGCAATATCGGTTGCCATGGGAATGGCCCAGCCGTTGTGCGCGCCGGCATGGTTAAAGATCAGATAGATGCAGGCGGGAACGACGACGCCGCCCACGGCCGCCAGCATGGGAAGCATAGCCTGGCGCGGGTTTTTGAGCTCGCCGACCGTCATCTCGTACTTAAGCTCAATGCCCACCAGCAAAAAGAAAATCGCCATGAGGAAGTCGTTGACGAATAGCTCAACGGTGAGACCGGCCGTAAGGTTGCCCAGACCCACATACAGCGGGGTCTCCAAAAAGTGATGGATGGCCTCGTAGGCATCGGTATTGGCGCAAATGACGGCGGCGATGGCGGCGAAGACCATGACGGCGGCGGAAATCGTGCCGTTCTCGGTGATGCGCTCCCAAATGTCGTGGCGCTCAAAACGCTTGCGCTCACGAACGTTAAACAGCTGCTCGGGTGCTGCCATGGGCGGCTCCTTTCACGGGAAAGCTCCCGTCTTAAAAAAGCACGGCCCGCCCAAGTGGCGGCGCCGCGCTCTAACGTATTACGCTTGCATCTAGCCTACCCTGCACGACAAGCACGCAGGCGTGGCCGAAAAGCGGAACCACAGGTTGAACATTATTTGCTCAACGGCACGGGCACGCCTGTCCAAGAGACGACGCGGCGCCGTGCACAAAAAACGACCGGAGCGCGGGGCGTCCGCGATCCGGTCGTGGCGTTTGGTCAACTAAACCTAGCAGGCGGCCATGATGGGGGCAGCAACCTGCTTCTTACGGGAGAGGACGCCCGGCATCCAGACGCCGTCGTGCTCGTCGGCAATGCCCAGGCCCTTCTGAGCAGCCTCGGTCTCGCCCTCGAGCAGGACCTGCGAGCCCTCCTCCATGATGTCGGTGATGCACAGGACAATGCCGTCAGCACCCTTCTCGGCGGCGTAGGCGCGCATGGCCTCGCGGATCTCGTCGATCATACCGAGCGCACGGCTCTTGTCGACGGTCTCGTACTGGCCGATGAGCAGCTTCTTGCCGGCGGGCTCGAACATCTTGATGTCGTTGCCGACCATCTCGGCTGCGGTGAAGGAGCCGGACGGACGGGTGAGGAAGACCTCCATGCCAAACTTGACCGGGTCGACGCCCACCTGCTCGCCGAGCTTGGCGGCGACGGCGCGGTCGACATCGGTGGTGGTGGGGCTCTTGAGCATAAGCGTGTCGGTCATCATGGCCGAGAGCAGCAGCTTGGCCTGGACGTCGGAAAGCTCAACGCCGAGCACGCCGGCGAGCTTGGTGACGATGGTGCAGCTGGAACCCCAGGGCAGGCAGATGTAGTGCAGCGGGCCGGCGGTCTCGAAGTCGCCGATGCGGTGATGATCGACAACGCCAAAGACCGTGGCGTCCTTAAGGCCGGCGACGGACTGGGCAGACTCGTTGTGGTCGGTGAGGACGACGAGCTGACCGGCCTCGACGGACTCGATCACGCGGGGCTCGGCGATGCCGGCGTCGGCGAGCAGCTTGGCGGACTCTGCCGGAAGCTGACCCAGGGCGCAGGCCTCGTAGGTGTTGCCGGCATACTCAACCTGGTTGAGCAGCTGGGACAGGACGACGGCGCTCATGATGGCGTCGTTATCGGGGTTCTGGTGACCAAAGACAAGAACGTTTGCCATGGATATCCTCCACTTGATATGTGTACTTGGACGTAGCTATGGTAGCACGCTGGCGCCGAACCTTATGAGACGCAAGGGCCGCGGCGCAATTTGGGGCGAGCCTGGGGGCGAAGTCTGCCACCTTGTACCACCGCCCTCCTGCACCGACTATTTACCGGCGGCGCGCAGGGCTACGTAGGCGGCACCGATGATGCCGGCGTCGTTTCCGAGCGAAGCGACCTTAATGGGCGTCTCGCGCGAGGCAGAGAGCGCGTACTGCTTAAAGTGCTCGCGAACCTTGTCGAGATAAACATCGGCCGAGGCAGACGCGCCGCCACCGATCAGGAACATCTCGGGGTCGACCACGTTGGCGATAAGCGCCAGGGCGCGGCCAAGGTAGTCGGCCATGGTGTCGGCTGCGGCCAGCGCAAGCTTGTCGCCCTCGCGGCAGGCCTGGAACACGTCCTTGGAATCGGAGGGGCCGGTGAGCTCAATGGGCTCGACACCCGCCTTCTTGCACTCGGCAAGGTAGTTGCTCACCACGCCGGTGGCGCTGGAATACTGCTCCAGATGGCCATGGCCGCCACAGCCGCAGGTGCGCTCCTCGGCCGGGTTCAGGCACATGTGGCCAATCTCGCCGCCGGCGCCCACAACGCCCGATACCACGTCGCCGTTAACGATAACGCCGCCGCCCACGCCGGTACCGATGGTGACCATCACCACGTTCTGCACGCCCTTGGCAGAACCGAGCCAGGCCTCGCCCATGGCAGCGGCGTTGGCATCGTTCTCATACTTAACGACCGCATCGGGGCAGTGCTTCTGAATGGCGACCCTCAGCTCGGGCAGGTTAATGGCAATGTTGGCCTTGACCTTGGCATCGCCCGACGCCGGGATGGGACACGGAACGGCCAGGCCAATGCCCGCCACAAAGGCACGCGGAATCTGTGCCTTGGCGACCACCTGGTCGATAGCCTCGGTCACCGCGGCAAAGCCCGCAGCGTCAACGATAGGAGGCGTGGGCACGCTGGCCTTGGCAAGCAGGTTGCCGTCCTCGTCGAACAGGCCCTCCTTAACCGAAGTGCCGCCGACGTCGATGCCGATGTAGTACTGCTTAGGTTCCATGGGAGCCCACCTTTCTCGTTTAAACATTGCCTGTATGGTACCGCTCTCAAGGCAAAAACCTACCAAAAAGGGACAGGTTTGTTTTGGCAGGTTTTATCTGGGGAAGCGCAGAGTATAAGATTCGGTTCGCTGGGTGTTATATCGGTTCGGCCCCGTCCTCGGACCGATCATTTCTCAACACAACACTACTCAGATGTTTATCATTTAAAACGCTCTAATTTTACAAGCGGGGCGACTTTTGATTTTATCTTTCTCGAACTTTTCAATAACTCAAAATAGAGATACTTAGGCGTTGACTATACTTTTTTATTCTCAATCAAGTTGGAAAGGAGGTTCCATGATTCCCAAATACGAGGCGATAGCTGCAGATATTCGTCGAAGTATCGAGGATGGCACTCTTAAACCGGGCGACAAGCTTCCCACCGTCGTTGAGTTCTGCGAGCTCTATAGCGTTTCCAAAATCACCGTCAAACGAGCTATCGAGCAAATCACCGAGGAAGGTCTTATTACCAGTCGGCGCGGATCGGGTACCTACGTTAAGGACACGGCGGGACTTCCCGGCCAGGCGTTTTTCCAGGGCAAAAACGACCGTGCCCAGGGCTTTTCATATGAGCACCGCGGGGAGAAGGTGACCTCGGTGGTCTACGATTTCTCGATCGTTAATCCACCAGCGGACATCGCAGCCCAGCTGGGAATTGCCGAGGATGACTTTGCCTATCACGTCGTGCGCGTGCGTCAGGCCGACGAGAAGCCCATCGTTATCGAGTACACCTACATGCCCCTCGAGCTGATTCCAGGCCTTAAAAAGAAGGACCTGTACGGATCGGTCTACCGCTTCATCCGCGAGCAATGTGGGCTGAAGATTTCGAGCTTCCACCGTACCATTCGCGCCGTGGCAGCAACCGAGGAAGAAGCCGAGCGTCTGGACACCAAACTTGGCTCTCCCCTGCTCGAGCTCACCCAGATTGGCTTTTTGGACAGCGGCGCCGCCTTTGAGTATTCGGTCTCGCGCAACGTTGGCGACCGCTTTGAGTTGCACAACGTAACGTTGGCATAGGTTTTTGTAGTCACGCGGGCGCTCGTTTTTGAGCTGTTTGTGCAACGCCCGCGCAACATAATGGGGGTATAAATATGTCCGATTTGATTAAACTGACGCCGATCTTCCACAAGAAGATCTGGGGTGGCCGCCAGCTCGAAACCGTATTTGGTTACGACATTCCCGAAGGTCCCATCGGTGAGTGCTGGGCCATCTCGGCCCATCCCAACGGTGACTGCCAGATTGCGGAGGGACCGTACGCCGGCCACACGCTATCGTGGCTGTGGGCCGAGCACCGCGAGCTCTTTGGCAACTGCGAGGGCAAGGAGTTCCCGCTGCTCATTAAAATTCTGGACGCCAAGGACGACCTTTCGATCCAGATTCACCCCAACGACGAGTACGCTGCCAAGCATGAGAACGGCAGCCTGGGCAAAACCGAGTGCTGGTATGTGCTGGACTGCGAACCCGACGCCACGATCATCGTCGGCCAGCGTGCCAAGGACCGCGCGGAGGCCGCACAGATGATCGAGGAGGGCCGTTGGGACGACATGCTCAACGTGCTGCCGATCCACAAGGGCGACTTTTTCCAGATTGACTCCGGTACCGTGCATGCCATCAAGACCGGCACGCTCATTTTGGAAACGCAGCAGTCGAGCGACGTGACGTATCGTCTGTACGACTACGACCGCCCCGGCACCGACGGCAAACTGCGTCCCCTGCACATTGAGCAGAGCCTTGACTGCATAAACTTTGATGCTCAGGCTCCGACCGACGGCACGGTGACCGCACCCGAGGTGGACGGCGTGACCGAGCTCGAGTCTTGCCCCTGCTACACCGTCGATCGCGTGCGCGTTAACGGCAGCAAGACCCTCGACCAGCGCTGGCCCTTCATGTGCCTGTCGGTCATCGACGGCGAAGGCACCGTCTGCGGCGACCCCGTCCACAAGGGAAGCCACCTGCTAGCTCCGAGCACCGTGGACCAGATCGAGCTCGAGGGCGAGATGGAACTGATCATCTCACACCTGTAGGTCGCACCAACAACCCAAACGTAACAAGGGGCTCCCCCGTTCTTCAACGGGGGAGCCCCTTGCCATGTCTAAGTACTCAGCCCACCCGGCTCTCCAGATCAAAAAGCGGACGAGCAGAGCGACGTTCGCAAGCTGCAGGCCAAAACGCCGCAAGGAAGAGGGCGCGCCGGGGGCTTTGGTCGATCGCGAGTTCCGCACGAGCCGGAGAGCACTTAATGTGCTCTCCGTGCGA
>CBCTFW010000010.1:0-99743 GCA_965146285.1 uncultured Collinsella sp. | reverse complement strand
CGAGGCCGAGCGCAAAATGGATTCTAAAAAACACCTTGCCAAATAGGAGCGTCAGTACCCTCGAGCGAGATGCTCCCCTCGAACTCACGCTTGAGCTTGTAGAAGCGCATCTCAACCTTATCGTCCACCGCTTCGACGGGAATCTTCTCAACTTTGAGGAGATGACGCAGATAGCTTAGATACACGTACTCCTTATGCAGGTCACGGTCAAACATGCGCACGATCTGGGTGATGTAGGTGTACCACTTGCAGAAGCTGCGCACCTTGCGGCGCACCTGGTAGCGCTCATCATCGTCCAGCTCGTTATAGCGCGCGACCGCCGGCTTCAAGACGGCCGCGAGCTTACCCTGCACGTTGCTCTGCGACTTGCCCTTGCCATCGGTGAAGACCATCTCGGCCGCGGCCTCGATATCGGACTCGTCATAGAGCCCGTAGCCGCGGATGTCGGTCTGCACCTGGTAAAGGAGATCGGTGTTGATCTGCTCGGAGAGCGACGTCTCGGTGTAGAAGCGCTCGAACGCCTTCTGGATGTCCTCGGGCTTGTTGACGAAGTCGAGGATGTAGGTGTCCTCCTTGTCCGGGTGGATGCGGTTGACGCGGCAGAGCGTCTGGACGGCCTTCACGTCCTTGAGCTTCTTGTCCACCACCAGCGTGTGCAGCAGGGGCTCGTCGAAGCCCGTCTGGTACTTCTCGGCTACGACGAGCACGTCGCCATAGTTGTGAAACTCGGCCTTCGTCTGGCTCTCAGCAACACGCTGGCCGTCGTGGCCGACGTTGAGGGACGGCTCAGTGTACTCGGGGCCGTCAGGACCGTCCGCAGGGTCGCTGATGCCACCAGAGAACGCCACCAGCACTTCGATGTCTTCATAGCCCCTCTTTTGCATGTAGCGCTTGATCTCGTGGTAGTAGCGTACTGTCGCCAAGCGCGATGCCGTGACCACCATCATCTTGCCCTTTCCGCGGATTTTGGTGCGTGTCACGTTGCGGAACGTCTCCACAATGATCTCGGCCTTCTGACCGAGAGCGTAGGGGTGCAGCTCCTTGTACTTGCGGAGCAGTTTGAGCGTGGGACTGCTCGGCACGTCGGGGTTGTCGGGGACCGTGCGCGCGAGCTCGACCGCCTCCGAATAGCTCACGTAGTTGGCGAGAGGGTCCATGATGAAGCCTTCCTCGATCGCCTGCCGCATCGAGTAGACGTGGAACGGGTGGAACGACCCGTCGGACCACTCGTCGCCGAACATCTCGAGCGTCTGCTCCTTCGGCGTTGCGGTGAAGGCCACGAAGGTCAGGTTCTGATGACGGCCGTGGCTCGCGAGCTCGCTGGCGAGTTCATCCTCCCAGTCGGCTGCGGCGTCCTCGGCTTCCGCCTCGATCTCAGCGTACTCCTCGAGCGCGTCGCGCTTGTCGGCAAGGGCGCTCTTGAGCTTGAGCGCGCTCGTTCCCGTCTGGGACGAATGTGCCTCGTCGACGATGATGGCGAAGCGCTTACCCTTGCTCTCGACCTGCTCGTAGATCACGGGGAACTTCTGAAGGGTCGAGACGATGAGACGAGCGCCGCCGTTGATGGCGTCCCGCAGGTCGGCCGAGGTCTTGTCCTTGCCGATGGTCACGACCGAGCCGATGGCGTGATCGAAGCCCGAGATGGTCTCCTGCAGCTGGCTGTCGAGCACTCGGCGGTCGGTGACGACGACCACGGAGTCGAACAGCGGGGTGTCATCCACAAAGAGGGATGCAAGGCGATAGGCCGTCCAGGCGATGCTGTTCGACTTGCCCGACCCCGCCGAATGCTGCACGAGGTAGTTCTTGCCCGTCCCGTTCGCGCGCACGTCGGCGATGACCTTACGCACGGAGTCGAGCTGGTGGTAACGGGGGAAGATGATGCGCTCCTTCTTGCGCTTCACCTCGTTGCCGCGCGCATCGAGCTCTGTCTCTTCCTTGACCTCCAGGTGGAGGAACTTGTTGACGATATCGAGCAGGCTGTCCTTCTGCAGGGCGACCTCCCACAAGTGGCTCGTGGCATAACCGTCGGGATTTGCGGGGTTGCCGGCGCCGCCGTCGTTTCCCGCCCCGGCGGAGCCCTGGTTGAACGGCAGGAAGAAGGTCTTCGCGCCCTCCAGCTTGGTGGTCATGTAGACATTTTCGAGATCGACGGCGAAAAAGGCCACCATGCGCGTGTTGAACTTGAGACAGCGACACCTCGGGTCGCGGTCCTCGCGCCACTGGCGCATGGCATTCTCAACGTCTTGGCCGGTGAACTGGTCCTTGAGCTCTATGCCCACCAGGGGGATGCCGTTCACGTCCAGGACCATGTCGATGGTCTGGTTGCCCGTCTCGGCGAAGTGGAACTGGCGGATGCAGCGGCAGACGTTCTTGGCATAGCGGTCGGCGGCGCTTTCGTTAAGCCCGCTCTCCGGCTTGAAGAATACGACCTTGAAAGGAATTCCTCGGTGCTTGAAGCCGTGTTTGAGCACCGCGACCATACCTAGGCGGTCGACGGCGTCGTTGAAGACCTTGGCGAACTTCGCCGTGGAATCGGAGTTGCACATGCGCTCGAAGCGATCCCACGCCTTGGGCTGCGTCGTCTGGATGAAGTTGACCAGGGTAGCGGCGTCGAGCGCACGGTCACGATGCTCCATGTAGCCGCCGCCGACCATCTGATAGGTGCCGTCCTCGACGTAGAGGAGCGAATGCCTGTCGTCGCACTTGAAGAAACCGCCCTCAGGCGAGCAGAGAAACGACTCGATGTCCTCTTCGAGGTTCTTTTCCTTTGTTTGAGCGGCCATACTTAGACCTCCCTTTTTCCAGTAACGACTTCGTAGATGAGCGACTGCTTGTACGCCTTGAGGTCGGCGATGATAGCTTGCTTGGCCTCTGTCGATTCGAAAATGGAAGCATACAGGTCATCCAGTTCCGCCACGATACCCTGCTGCACCTCGATAGAAGGCACTGGAACCGCTATGTCAAACAGGTCACTTGTATACAAGCGTCTGAAACCATCCGCGACACCGGAGATGCGAATTATGAATTCGTCAATCATTGCTGCTGTATGGAATACGTACTCAAGATATTTCAGTGAGGTTCTCCCCATATCGATGGCCCGATAAACGGCATATTCTGGGCTAATCAAGCCGTTGTAAGGCGACACGTACATCACGCCGTAATACGCTTTTAGCTTATTGAAGACCAGGTCGCCCGCATGAACAATTTTGGCACCAACGAGGCTTGATGTCGGATTCGGTATAGACAGCTCAGCAGAACGAAGCACTCCACGAGCGATCGTAATTGACAGCGGTTCTCCGATTCCGTCAGGAGATTTATCCTTGGACTCCTTCAGCACGTATTTGAGTTTCTCTCGTGGCGCTTCGTGCGAAACTCTGGTAATCACTTCTTCCAAACGCGCAGAGCGATATAGGTTCAGTTCCTCGATAGACCGCTCGGCGGCGGAGACGGCGCGGTCGATCTCGGCGCACTTCTCGTCCAGATAGTCCGCGATGCGGCGCTGCTCGTCGAGGGAAGGAACCGGAATACGCGTATTGAGAAAATCCTCAACATGAAGGTCCCACTGGCCCACCCTGAGACCAGTTGACAGTTTGTGCCACTCGTCAGCGTAAGAACGACAGCGCAGCAGATAGTGCGCGTACTTCGGCAGCAACAGAGGGCTGGTGAACTTAAACACATGGTAAGCAGGGCTGACTATGCCTTCGTAGGCAGACAAGGCCATAGAGCCTTGCCAACCTTTCATCTTGTTGATGACAAAGTCTCCAACCTCAACGAATTTGTATTTGCTCGTATCGAGCGACGTCACATTATGGTTATCGCTCCGGCTGTCCTTTGGCACTATTCCGTAATCGCGGTACAGCGACAGGACCGTCGCGTCAGGCCTGCCCGTTGTTCTCGATGCTTTGAAATAGCCTTTCAGGCGACTTGTCGACCAAGAAGATGGAATCATCCCAAGGTAATTGCATCCGCTGTCCTTCATCTCCCGCATCGCTAGCGCACCTCTCCGAAGAGCGCCTCGAGGCTCTTCTCGAGCGTCTTCTCGTGCTCTAGGATGCGCTTGGCGATTTCGTCGGCCGGCTCGAGCTCGGCGTACTTGTAGAACACGCGCGTGAACGGGACGGTGTAGCCCACCTTGGTCTTCTTCTTGTCCGCCCAGGCGTACTTGTTGTACGGGCGTACCTCGCGCTCGATATAGGCGTCAATGTCCTGAGTGAGCGGGATGTCCTCGGTGTCCTCCTTGGCCTTGTCCGCCTGCATTTTCCCGCGTTTGTTAAGGACGGGTTCTCCGTCCTCATCGACGACGGGGCTCTCCACGGCAACGCGGTTGAAGCCAAACTCGACCGTCTCCATCAGGCGCGCCTCGACGGAGACCTCTAGTCCGTTGGACCCGGCGCCCGTCCAAGTGCCGTCGCGATACTCGGAGTACGCCTGGACGATAAGGTCGCGGCAGGACTTGGTGATGTCGTTCTTCTTGTCGCCAATGCCCTTGCGGCGCTTCTCGAAGCACCGGGAGGCGTCGATGAGCAGCACGTGGTCGCGATGCTCCGGTGCCTTCGCCTTGCTGAAGAGCCAAACGTAGGTGGCGATGCCGGTGTTGTAGAACGAGTCGCAGGGCAGCTGCACGATCGCGTCGAGCCAGTCGTTCTCCAACACGTATCGGCGGATGCTGTCCTCGCCGCTGCCGGGCTTGCCCTTGTAGAGCGGACTCGCGTCCTGGACAATCGCCATCACGCCGTCGTCCTTGAGCTTAGACAGGCCGTTGAGCACGAAGAGCATCTGACCATCGCCCTTGGCGGGAAGCTTCTCAACGGGGAAGCGTCCACCGCCGGCAGTCTTGAATTCCTTCTCCACCGAGGGGGCCTGAGGATTCCACGGGTCACCGAAGGGTGGATTGGAAATGCAGTAGTCGAACTTGAAGCCATCGAACTTATCGGCGGAGAGGGTATCTCCGAAGCGCATGTTGGCGTCGTCCTCGCCACGAATTAGCGCACTCGCCTTCGCGATGCCGAAAGTGAAGGGATTGAACTCCTGGCCGTAGCAGGTTACACGGGCCTCGGCGTCGAGCTGGCGCAGGCGCTCCTCGGTGCAGCCGAGCATCTGCGAGGTTCCCATGGTCTGGTCGTAGACGGTCTTCGTGATGCGGTCGCCGTCGAAGACGTGCGGGTCCGCCTGAATGAGCAGGTCGGTCATGAGATACACGATGTCGCGGCTCGTGAAGTGAGCGCCGGCGTCCTCGTCGTAGGACTCGGAGAAGCGCTGAATGAGGTTCTCGAAGATGTAGCCCATGTCCACAGCTTTGATCTTGTCGGGCGACATGTCGGCCTGCGGCTTGCAGAAGTCGCAGACGACCTGGTAGAGCAGCGGGGCGTCTGGGTCGGAGAGGCGTTCGATCTGGTCGGCGAACTTCATGCGCGCCAAGATGTCCTGCACGTTGTCCGAGAACCCGTTGATGTAGTCCTTGAAGTTGTCCTCGATGTTCTCCGGGTCGGCCTTGAGCGTCTCGAAGGTGAACTTAGAGGTGTTGTAGAAGGGGTAGCCGGAGGCATCGCGCAAAAAGCCGTCCTTCACGGAAAAGGCTTTGTATTTCTCAGCTGCGGCGAGAACGGCATCGTGCGTGGGCTCAAGGCAGTCGTGGAAGCGTTTGATAACGGTCATAGGAAGGATGACCAGGCCGTACTCATGAGGCTTGTAGGGGCCACGCAGGGTATCGGCGGCACTCCAAATGAGAGATGCCTTCTCTTGAATATTGGCGCCAACGGCCTTGATAAGATCGTCGCTATCCGCCACTGCTATTTCTCCTTCTTGGTCAGATATTCGATGAGGCTCATCTTTACCAGCGAGGTAAAGCTGATGCCAGAAAGCGCAGCGGCGTCCTTCGCCGCATCACGCATGTTTTTAGGTATGCGGATGGTCACGGCAACGTTCTCGCCATCCACAAGAAAGCTCTTGAGCTCGCTTGTCTTGGCCTCTCCGTCGACAAGCTCGGCGTATTTCATTGGCAACCCCCGCGATTGCATGATGCAATACAAATGTGCCTATGATTCTAGCAAAGGACTGAAAACTAATTACCGTCTAGCACAGATGGATAGACAAGTAATTAAACGCCAATAAGAAGGGGGAATAACATTCTGAACCGTCGTCTCTCCCGCCTGAAGGAGCTCGATGAGAACTAGTCGGCAACTCAAAAGACACCGAGCAAGCCGCTAACGCACTTATCACGTTCCACAAAGAAATGGGTAAGCATGACGCCAGCTTGAGCGAGGGCGCTGATGGTATAGAATTGCAGCCAGACTGCCCGAACCTATTCATCACTTGTTGCCGGCAAGCTATTGAGCGGCTCACCCTCACCGGCGGTGCCAAGGCGCCTCTGCATCTTCTCGATCTGCTTAAGGGTCGAAGTCAAATACCCAAGACCCCTCTTCAACTGCTTAAGCAACCTGCTATCCCTGCGGTCCCCCTTTCCATTCTCCTTCTCGACATCTTCCTCAACACCAGCGATGCTGCGTTGCACGGCCTCGGCCGCTTTCCGAACCAAAATGGCCCCTTCATGCGGGCAGCGGTCAGTTGCTACATCAAGAAAAGCAAGGAGCCTCGAACATTCGACGAGTACGAACTGCGCGTAGTTCTCCCCCATCGATGCCGCCAAGGCAACGCCGCCGGAACCCAATAGACCAAGCGCGGCGCCGCCGCCCGTAATCAAAGCAGTGCCACCGGCCATGCCCATGCCGCCGGCGGCTAAGGCCCCACCGCCAGCTGCAGCAAGGCTCGCATTGACAAGCGCAGCCCCGTGAAGGCCGACAAACGAGCCTCCAAAGATACCGACAGCAATATCCGGAGCCAATGCCGCGGCCACTCCTCCTGTGCCTACGGCCGCCGCCACGACAATGACGCCACCCACCAAAAGCTTTGGCAATGTACCTGAAAGCTCGCGGAAGCGTGTCCCGCAACGTTTCTCGAGGGAACGTATGGCGTCCAAATCAACCGCGTCTTGTCTCCTGGGAAATTCATCTTTAACCCAAGCCCCGCTCCCCTTCAAACCTTTGTATTCCTTCTTCTCTTCATCTCCTATCTGGAAATAGGGGCGAAACTCAACCAGCTCCTGAGCGATCAGCAAAGCGCGCACCTTGCCGCCTCGCTGCCGCGAAATAGCCTCAAGGGCTCCGCACGCATCTTCCTCGCTCAAAAAATAGCCGTCTGCATCAATGCCTAGGCCATCCGTGACCGAATCCTGCCACGCGCGGGCCCAGCTCCTCTTTTGCCCTTTGCGCACTTCGTTCTTCTCGTTCCCGCAGTCGTAGTTGATGGCGGCAAGCTTCAGCGAGAAGGCAATCCTCGTCGTTTCTCTATCTAGGCTATAAAAGTGGAATCCATCGAAAATATCCTGGCGGCGCCTGGCACGCTCAGTCCAAGCCTCGGACATTTCCTCCGCCATATAGCCCCAGTCGGCATGGAGGGCAAACGCAAGGCGTCCAACTCCAACGTAGTTTATTCGCAAGAAGAACTTCTGGGCGAACACGACCTTGTTCCCCTCGTATTCGATACCCGCCCTGACCACCGCCGTCGCCAGATTCGCCAGAACGAACGAAGTACTCGAAACCGTGACCATGCGAGTGAGGGCCCTGCTGTTGTAGGGCATGAAATGCGAAGCCTTGAGCTTGCGCAAGCCGGAGACATCACTCACTTCGCAACGTTCTAGCTCGGCCTTGAGCCTTGAAAGCATGTAGAGACAACGAACGATAACCTCGTTGGCCACGACTGCTGGCACCTGACTTAAAGCTTGATCGAAAAGACCGACTTCCGTCCGAAGGTCGAAGCGAATGGGCTTGCCGTCCTCGGTTTTGAACGCCGTTCCGTTAAACAGCTTTGAGATCCATTGCTGAATGCGAATATCCTTGCCCTTATAGGCAATCTGCATGTCTTGAAAAACAGGCAGGGAGGAGAGCTCCTTTAGCAGGGACAGCACAACGCCGGGAATACCCGTCCCCTTACCGGGGTTTGAACTAGACCCCGCCATGTCGCTCACGAGATGCATTGCCCAGAACAGAGTGCCAAACGCGATCTTCTCTGGAACGTTCCTGCCTATAAGAGGGCAGTCGGGATCGAAGGCGGCGGCAGGCAGGTCAAAGGTGACAAACCAGCCGGCCGTATCGGTACCATAGCCTTTGCACGTGAATTGCGAGAGGATCGAACACGCAAGGCCAACCAAGCTCGGGTGGTGCGAGAAGTCCCGCAGATGATGTTGGAGCCCGCCGCCAAACTCGGCAGTCAGCTTGTCCGCGGCAAGAGGAAACCCTTTCTCTAGAAAGCGAATAGCGTCTTCTAGAGTTGCATCCGCCTTTGTCATACCCGCAGACTTGGCAATCGTAAGAACGAATTTGCCAACCTTCTCGTCGCCCCACTCTTTGGCACCCTCTAGGTTGAAGTCTTTCTGCCACAGGATATTCAACGCGCCCGTGAGGAGCCCGCTAACGGCTGCAAGTTCATAGTCGAGCTTCGTAGCCTTTTCAGCCCGAGGGTCAAAATCAAAGAGGACCTCCTCCCCATCGGGAGCGTCCTTAAAACCAACCAGCACGGCGCTACCGTTCAGCGGCACAGATGCAACTTTGGGCAGTTGAGGCATGGTGTAAACTATCTCGCCGCCACTAAAAACAAGTTCGTCTGCCATACCGGCTTCCTCCTGCAAACGCGTAAAACTAGATTGCTCTACGCCGCCAAATCCCTCTCGTAGAACTACTCGATAATCTCGATGATGCAGTTGCTCAGAACCTCGTCGGAACTGTTCGCCTCTGGCAGCCTGTACGCCTCATTGTGAACGATAACGCGCACAGCGTCACGGGTCTATGCCTGCCCATCCAGCGAATCATGTTAGCAAGCCGTTCTTCGACAATGGATGCCATCTCGGTGTCCATACTCTTGACCTGCCTGGTCTCGGCGGGCGTCAGCGTGTCCTTGAATAGCATCTCAAGCACAGCCCTCTGATGCTGATTCTGGAATCCTTCCCGCAACCATTCCTTCTGCTTGCGCCCAATGGGCACCCGCCTACCTCCCCTCCGCCTTCAGCTTCAGCAGCAGGTCGCCCAGCTCGGGGCACTTCTTGGAAAGGCGCATCTGAGCTCGCTCGCCCATCCCCCACCGCTGGCGGATCTCCTGGACACGCGGACTCACGTGGTAGTCCCCGTCCATCATCTGCTTGAGCAGCTTGGCGGTCACGCGCGCATCGGCCAGGGCGCTGTGGGCGTGACCCGTCGACTCGTCGAACTCGATGCCGGACCACGTTGCCGCGTCACTCAAAGAGACGCACCCGTGGCTGCCCACGTCCATGATCGAGGTGTAAAACGCCTGCAGGTCGGCCCAGTCCGTAGGAAATGCGGAAAGGTCGATGTGCTTTGCCTGGCACTCGGTCAAAAGCTGTCGACGATCCGCTCCGCTCCAGCAAACCACCTGGGCGGAGTAGCGACCGATCCAATCGCTGAGCCTTTTGATCACCATGTAGAGCGGATCGGCCATCGCGGTGTCCACGGCCGATATCCCTGTGAGCTCGCGGACGGGGAACGCAACGCCTTCGGTAAATTCCGTCTGCACAAACTGCGAGAACTCGCCCATAACGTTGCCGCGGTAATCGAGCTTGACGGCGCCGACCTCGATAATCTCATTGCGCAGTCCACGGCGCTGGCGCTGCTTTGGCACCGGCGCAAACTCAAAGTCCAACACAATCTGGCGCGCAAAGTTCGTCGTATCGATAGCCGAGATACACGGCGTCTTTTCAGCTGACACGGTTAGGGCCTTTCTCCGTTGCCTGCCGCCTGCCACATAGCTACATAGGCGGCTACATTGCCGTAAGGATAGGCGCCCGCGCGGACATGAAAGCGGGGCGCAATACTATGCGTCAAGCACACGCCATGCAGACGGCCCCAAGAGAGTCGCCCACTCTATTCAAATGCATGAAAAAGATTGAGGCCCGGTGACTTGAATCAGAGGTCATCCCGGGCCCATCAGAGCTCGTAGAGCCCTTGGTTGCTTTGGTCTCGCTCTTCACGGCGCTTATCGAACTTTCCGAGGCACTCAAGCAGCATTCGAAGCATAACAAGTCGCTGCCATTAAGGCACTGACCTCTTGACCAAGCAACGGCGCTGCCCAACTAACCACAACTTGGGCTGCCGTCAACTTTATTCTATCCGCGAGCATCTGGTTTACCAAATGGATTTTCGGTAAAGGAAGCACGGCACGCCCGCAAAACCACTACGCCCCAAGTGCCGCCATGGGGATCACCGCCACGCCGTCGTCGCGTGTGTAGGCAATGCTCCCCTTTCCAACCACGACCGCCAAAAACGCCGGCGCGGCATTCTGGGCGGCAGGATTGGAGAGCACTTTCCTCTCCAGCGCCTTGAGATTTCTCGCTCCATCGTCTGCTTTCGCATCACTCAGCTTGACCTCGATGGCTCCCCAGCGCCCGTCGTGCTCAACGATCAGATCGACCTCAAGGCCCTTCTCATCTCGGAAATAATGGACACTGTTGTCGACACCGCCGTAGGTGGAAAGGAACACGCGCACGTCGCGCAGAACGAGGTTCTCAAAGAGCATCCCCAGCGTTTGCATATCGCCAAGCAGCCGCTCAGGGGTAGCCCCCAGCAACGCCGCCGCAAGTGACGGGTCGCAGAAGTAGCGCTTGGGGCGCACGCGAACGCGGGCCTTCGAGCGCATGGGCGGCTCCCAACCGCACAGGTCCTCGGTCAGCTTGAGCCTGTTGAAGAGATCCAGGTGCGCAGCGATGGTCCTCTCGTCGGGGCCCGCCTCACCGTACGAGGCGTCCTTTATGAGCGTCTTGTACGTGACAACCTGGCTCTCGTTCATGGCAAGAGCTCGCAAAAGGCCGTGTGCAAGCTCGGGCGACATGCCCTCATCCAGCACGTTGACGTCGAGCACCGAGTGCACGTACTGGCTTGCCGTCTCTCGCGCAAGCTCTTCCGAAAGCCCAAGGTTTGCAGGCCAACCGCCCCTGCAGCACCAGCGGGCGACGTCATCCACCGTGCTCTCGCGACGCTGAGGGGCAAAACTCTCGCCCTTAAAGAGGCTTGCCAGTGACACGAGCGGCTCGCCGTCGCCCGACTCACACAGGGCCATGGGGCGCATTGACAGACGGGCGATCCTACCCGTGCCGGAATGACGAACATGGCTGCGCTCATCGCTTTTGAGCGCGGTCGAGCCCGTGAGCAAAAGTGTCCCGCGTTCGTTGCCGCTCGCGTCCACGAAACGCCGGGCGGCATCCCAAACCTCGGGTACCTCCTGCCATTCATCGACCAAGTGTGGCGCATCGCCGATGAGCGCCAGGCTTGGGTCGACCTCTGCCGCCGCGCGCTGCGCAGGCTCATCGAGCCTGGAGACGCTCGCCGAGCGAGAGAGCGCCGTCCAGGTCTTGCCGCACCATTTGGGACCGTTGATCTCCACACAGCCAAACGCCCGCATAAGGGTGTCGAGGCGCTCCTCTATGAGCCGGGGCCTATATCCCTTTTGGGTCAATCTCTTTGGTGCATCCATAGACGGCCGTCCCTCTCTATCACGCGATATGCGAAATTACGCCATTCTCAATGCTGATTTTACGCTACTTTCAATGTAGTTTTTACGCCATGATAGATGCAGTTTTTACGCTAATTTCATTGAAGGTTTTACGCTTGGCATACTTAGCGCGTCCCATTCCGAGCATCACATCAGAGCGCGCTTGGTTATCTCCGCTCGCACATCTCGGCAAACGAGATCAGCTTGACGTCTCCCCTGTTCGCCGCAGCTTCCTGACATCCTTGCGTAAAGCCACGCTTCGAGAAGATCACGTAGCTTTTATACTGCCGCCTAAAGAGCTCGCTTCGGTACACGAGCTTTTCCAGAACATCCTCGCCTACCGGTTCATTGCGCCATTTGCACTCCGCAAACAGCGCAGCGCCCTCGCCATCGTCAACAATCAAGTCGATTTCTTCCTGCGTATGCGTGCGATTATCCGTCCCCCACCAGCGCCCGACGCTCGCCGGAACCACATCGAGCCGGCCTGCGCGCGCGAGTTCGTACACGTATTGTCTGCATATAAGCTCAAAGACCGTACCCATGTAATCCGATACGTGCGGCTCAATGCGCTTATACGCCATCTCGGCCATATCGTTTTGAATCAGCCCGATGTTCTGCGGAACAAACTTGTACCAGAACCTAAACATCTGGTCGCTCAGCAGATACACGGCTCGCTTATTGCTCGTCTCGTTTAGGGGCAGCTCGCGCTCGACAATCCCAAGCGACGCCAGCTTATCCACATAGCTCTTTACGTTGCTCGCAGGGATTCCCGTAGAGCTCGCAATCTCCGAGATCCTCGAGCGCCCCTGGGCAATTGCCTGCACGATCGCATCATATTGCTCGGGATTGCGGCACTCTTGCAATAGCAGGTTACTCGGCTCCTCAAAGAGATAGCCCGTAGGAGTAAGAAAAAGACGTTTGATGTTGTCCTTGAGCGGTGCGGCAGGATCGACTTTCTCGATATATGCAGGAATGCCGCCCGTCATGCCATAGCAAACTGCAGCGTCTTCGCGACCCATGCTCTGCCACAACCCGAGGGTCGTCGTAAAATCGAGCGGCATGATCTTAAACTGGGCCGTACGCCTACCGTATAGTGGACTCTCGTAGCCCAACACCTGTTCCTCCATAAACGAAAGAGACGAGCCGCATAGAATCAGCATGAGCATGGTCTCTTTGTACAGGTGATCGATCTTGTCTTGCAGCAACGAGCTGATCTCGGGATTCGATTGGGCGAGATAGGGATACTCGTCAATCACGACAATCAAACGCTCCGTTCGAGCCATGGTGACCAATGCATCGAACGCCTCGTCAAAACTACGAAACGACACGCCTGCAGTACCAACCGAACCCGCAAGTATCGCCTGGCTAAAGCCATGCAGGTTTGCCTCTGCATTGGTACGACGAGCTTGAAAGTAAATAGCCTTCTTGCCTTGGATGAACTCTGTGATAAGGCGCGTTTTACCCACACGACGGCGGCCGTAAATCACAGGCATCTCAAAGGAGTCCGTGCCATACAGTCGATTGAGCTCGGACATTTCCGCTGTTCTTCCGACAAACATAGGGCCATCCTTCCTTTACGTTATAGCTAGCTATATTATACCTTTCTATAATATAGCTAGCTATAACGTAAATCGACAAGCGGCGCACGCAAAAGGGGCGGTACCCCACCGCACGTGGACCGTTCCGGAAAATGTATCCCGTTCTGAGCGCTCATTCCGGGATGCAATTTCCGCTTGAGTCCCGATCCGGAAACGGTATCCCACTCTGGGGCCGAAATCTGGGACACAGTTTCCGGTTGAGGGCTGATCCAGAAAGCGCTTCCCGTTCTGAGTGGCAATTCCGGGTCACAGCTTCCGCAGATACAAGACGACGATCCGCAGCCCATAACACATGCCTTCAAACATGCAATCCAGAAACACAAAACAGCAGACAGATTGCTCTTTTTCAAAAAAGTACACGTCCCGAAACTTACCAAGACTTCATATCTAGCTACCGTTCAAGGTCGCCGATTACCGCCCACCGATTCGGATGTAAAAATGTCGCCGAAAACAGGCCATCTACCTGCATGGTTAGATTTTGGTCAGCTTTTGGTCAGCTGAGCGGCAAGTTCCAGCTGATACGTTTTTGCTACCCAAAAGGAGGCGGTAGCTCATGACCCATTGCAATGACCAGCTCATCGACCAACTGCTCACTCAAGCCGAACAAGAGGGGCGCTGCCTGATTCCCCCGAGCACGGCGATCCGAAAAGCGCTCCTTCGGCGCGCCAGCGGCACGGTTGTCTCGCCCATGCCGGGGTTGTTTGCGCGAAAAACGCGCTGGGATGAACTCAACCGAGCGCAACGCCATTGCGAGATTATCCGCGCCCTTGCGATCATCCATCCCGATTGGACGTTCTGCTCGTTTTCGGCCGCCTGTCTGCTGGGGCTCGAGGTCTCGTGGCGACACCTGAACGTCGTGCATGTTTGCAGCTCGACAAAGCCGTCGGCTCGTCCGGGCGCACATATTCAGCGACACCAGATTGAGCCGGCCGGAGCAATACGCAGAGCCGGCATATCGGTAACGCCGCCCATCCAAACGGCCACAGATTGCCTGCTGCAAACTGGTTTTGCCGACGGCATGCCCATTGCCGATTCGGCGATCTCAAAGCTCAGCCTTGCGCCGGAACAGTTGATGGAGGCCGTTGAGCAACGAGCGACTGCCCGCAATGGTCGCGCGATTCGCACCGCCCTCACAACGCTTCGATATGCCGACGCCCGCGCCGAGAGCGGCGGGGAATCGGTCGCCCGAGCCATCATGATCGAGACGGGCTTTGCGCCCGACTGGCTTCAATACGAGCTGACGGACCCCTTCGATTCGGCCAAGCCCATACGAACGGACTTTGCCTGGGAGCGCCAGGCGCGGGAACTCACGCTGGGCGAGCTCGACGGGCTCATCAAATATACCGACCAGACTATGCTGGCCGGACGCACCACCGCCGAGGCGCTCGTTGCCGAACGACAGCGCGAGGCGCATCTATCGCTCTACGGTCACCCTCTGCTGCACTTTACCATGAACGAGGTCCGCTCGGCAGGAATGCTCGCCAAAAAGCTGCAGACGGCAGGCATCCGGCAGACCGCGCTGCCGACATGGCTCAACGAGGTGGACCTGTAGGAGCTGCTAGGCCACGCATCGCCAGATCGCATCCCCCTATCTGGGCCGCGTTTTCCCAACGACCACGCCAACGGAAAGCGCGTCCTAGCCTGGACGCTCAAAACGGGATGCACTTTCCGGATGGCGGGCCTGGCGGAAAGCGTGTCCCGGAATCCCGTCTCAGAGCTGGACAGGCTTTCCGGTTGAGTCCTTCAGCGGAAGCCGCATCCCGGAATAAACACTCAAACTGGGATGCGCTTTCCAAACGACCGGCCAGCGGAAAACGCATCCCATTCTGAGGCATGATTCCGGGACACAGCTTCCGGTTGAGGGCCGATCCGGAAAGCGCATCCCACTCCGGGACTGGATTCCGGGACGTAGTTTCCGCCGAGGGCCCAAAAAGGAAAGCACATCCCGTTCTGAGTGCCAATTCTGGGATGCAATTTCCGCCGAGGGCTCCAAAGGGAAAGCGTATCCCATTCTGAGCGCCAAATCCGGGACACAGTTTCCGCATGCGGAGGCGCTCCAAACAAAAGGCCCCGGCTCGCGATGGAGCTGGGGCCAAAGGCGCAGCATATGCAGTTGGTGTTGAGCGCGAACAGCCCATCAGCAATGACTGTCCACGCTCTACCCTACCCGCGGCGACGGGCGCGGCTGTACGGGGTATCCACCATGGGCAGATTTGGACGCAGCTTGCCGTCAAACGCGCGGTAGGCGTTCTGTACGGCGGGCGCCGTGGGAATCGTTGCGATCTCGCCGATGCCCTTGCCGCCGTATGCCACAGGCAGTAGCTCGTCCTTCTCCACGTAAATGGCGTGGATATCCGGAATCTCGGGCGCACGGAACAGCCCGAGCGTGCCGTACCTTGCCTGGGGTACGCAGTCCTTGAGCGGCCAGTCCTCGGTAAGCGCATAGCCCATACCCATGAGCACGCCGCCTTCGATCTGACCCTGGATGGAGATGGGGTTGACCACCTTGCCGGAATCGTGCGCAGCATAGACCTCGCTCACGCGGCCGTCATCGTCCAAAATGACCACATGCGTGGCAAAGCCGTAGCAGATGTGGCTCTTGGGGTTGGGAACATCCGCACCCAGCTTGTCGGTCGGCTCCAAGTACACGTAGCCAAACTCGCATCCCTCGAGTGCCTTGATGGCGGCCGCGGGATCCTGGGGATGCATACCCTGGCCGGCGACGAGCTCCTGCGTGTGCAGCTGATAGGCGTGACCGTCGTCGTACTCGATCTTGACGCCGTCGCCATGCGCGCTCACGGGAGCATCGGGCGCGGGCTTGCCGGCCTCGATGTCAAGCATGGCATCGCGCAGCAGGAAGGCGGCGCCGCGCACGGCCTCGCCGGTCACGACCGTCTGACGCGAACCAGACGTGGTGCCGGAGTCGGGAGCGTTCTCGGTGGAGCACTCGCCGTTGGCGATGCAGCGAAGCGGCAGACCGCATGCCTCGGCAACGTCCTGCAAAAAAACGGTGTTGCAACCCTGGCCGATGTCGGACGTGGCGGCATAGACCACAGCCACGCCGTCCTCGATGCGAATCTTGCAGCGGCCGGCATCGGGCAGGCCCACACCCACACCGGCGTTCTTCATGGCGCAGGCGATACCGGCGTGTCCGGGATGCGCGTAGTAGGCATCCTTGACCTCGAGCAGCGTCTCCTTAAGCGCCGTGGAGCAGTCGGCGATCTGGCCGTTGGGCAGAACCTCGCCCGGCTCGATGGCATTACGGTAACGAATCTCCCACGGGTCCAGGCCGACCTTCTCTGCCAGCAAGTCGATCAGGCTCTCGAGCGCAAACTCGGACTGGCAAACGCCAAAGCCGCGGTACGCGCCGGCGGGCGGGTTGTTGGTGTAGTAGCCAAAACCGCGAATGTCGGTGTTCTGGTACTTGTAGGGACCGACGGCGTGCGTGCAGGCGCGCTCGAGCACCGGGCCGCACAGCGACGCGTAAGCACCGGTGTCAAAGTTGATTTCGCAGTCCAGACCGGTAAAGTTGCCCTCGGCATCGCAGCCCAGCGTAAAGGTGCCGTCCATGGCATGACGCTTGGGATGGAACGCGAGCGACTCGGCGCGCGTGAGTTTGCACTTCACGGGACGCTGAAACTTATATGCGGCGAGCGCGGCCAGGTGCTGGATGGACACGTCCTCCTTGCCGCCAAAGCCGCCACCCACGAGCATGGTCTCGACGACCACGCGCTCGGGCTCGTTGTCCCAGCCAAACATGTGGGCACACTCTTTGCGCGTGTCGTAGGCACCCTGATCGGTCGACTGCACCTTGACGCCGTTCTTGTACGGGAAGGCAACGGCGCACTCGGGCTCCAAGAAGGCATGCTCGGTAAAGGGCGTGGTAAAGCGCTGCGTTACGGTAAACGCGCTCTCTGCCAGCGCCTTGGCGGCGTCGCCGCGCGTCACGTGACGGCTCTGGCACACGTTGTCCTTGAGCTCCACCGTGTTGCCAAAGGCAAAGAAGCTGTCGTGCAGGCGCGGGGCGTCGGCAGCCTTGGCCTCGACAATGTTGCGCACGGGCTCCAGCGGCTCGTAGTCAATCTTTACGAGCTTCTTGGCCTTCTCGAGCGTCGCTTCGTCCTCGGCGACCACCAACACGATGGCGTCACCCACACAGCGGGTGATATCGCCCGCCGCAATCATGACGTCCCAGTCCTGGATAAGGTGGCCGACCTGGTTGACCGGCACGTCCTCGGCGCGCAGGATGCCCACCACGCCGGGCAGGGCCTCGGCCTTGGAGGTGTCGATGGAGAGCACACGGGCGCGCGGATACTTGGAGCGCACGGCGCTGGCATAGGTCAGGCCCGGTTGATCGAGCCCGTCGATGTCGTCGGGGTACTTGCCCTCACCGAGCACCTTCTTGCGCACGTCGATACGGAAAGCGCGCTTGCCCACGCCGTAGTCATCGCCGCGCTCCAGGTCCTCGTCGATCTGCTTTTCGCCGCGGAGCACCGCAGCGGCCAGCGAGATGCCCTCGATAATCTTTTTGTAGCCGGTGCAGCGGCAGACGTTACCGCGAATGGCGTACTTGATCTGCTCCTCGGTGGGCTCGGGGTCCTCGGCGATGAGCGCTGCACCCGCCATGACCATGCCGGGAATGCAAAAGCCGCACTGTACGGCACCCACGGCGCCAAAGGCGTACACAAAGGCCTCGCGCACGTCCTGGGGCAGGCCCTCGACGGTCACGATGTTACGACCGGCGGCAAGAGCGGTGGTCAGCACGCACGCCTTGACGGCCGCACCGTCCACATGGATGGTGCAGGTACCGCAAGCACCTTCGGAGCAGCCGTCCTTGGCGGAATGGATATGCAGGTCGTCGCGCAGGTAGCGCAGCAGCGGTTTATTCTCCGTCGTCGTGCGCTCGACGCCGTTAACGGTAAAAGTGAATTCCTGTGCCATGGTGATTCCCTTCTACACGCCGGCGGCGATGCCGGTGCGGTCGTGGATGGCGCCATGCGGGCAGACGACGGCGCACATGCCGCACGACAGGCAGTCCACGCCGTCGATATGGGCGCAGTTGTCCTCGATGCGGATAGCGCCGGCAGGGCACTTTTTAGCGCACATGCCGCAACCGATGCAGCTCGTGTCGCAGATCTTGCGAGCGATGGCGCCCTTATCTGTGTTGTTGCAGCGCACCAGAATGTTCTGGTAGCCGGGAACGAAGGCAATCACGCGCTGCGGGCACGCCATACCGCACAGGCCACAGCCCGTGCACTTGGAGCGATCCACGCAGGCGATGCCATCGACCAGCGCAATGGCGCCGTGGGGGCAGGCCGTGACGCAGGCGCCACAGCCAATGCAGCCTTCGCTGCAGCGGGCGTCGCCGCCTGCGGAAGCGCAACCACTTCCGCAGGCAACGTAGGCCACGTTATGTTGAATGGATTTGGCCATAAGAGACTCGCCTATTTCTTAAGAAGGTACGAATAGTTGTCGCGCACGGCCCTGATGGTCAGGCGGACGGCCTCGGGAAGACCGGTGTTGACGGCATCGACCGAGACGGTGCGGACCGTGCCGGCGACGCGGACCTTAAAGTGGTCCTCGTCCACGGCCAGGAAGCCCTCGTTCTCGGAGTTCTCCATGTCCTGCTCGCTCCAGAACAGGGTGAGCTTGTCCTTGTAGGGACGACCCTCCTGGTAGGGGCAGAACACGGCGCAGTTACCGCACTCGTTGCACATGCCGTCGACATGGACGACCTGATGCTTGGCCAGGCCCGGCACCTTAATTGCCACGTTGGCGCGGTTGGGGCACACGTCGCAGCAGACCTCGCACACCGAGCCGCAGCCCAGGCAGCGGGTCTTGGTGCAGTTGCGCTTGTCGCGGCACAGCGACCCCTTGCGCTCGTAGCAGGTGTCCTCGCGGCCGGCCTGCTCGTTGCAGTCGGCGTACTTGTTAAAGTCCACGCCGGCGATGGCACGGGCGACCTCCGCGGCGTCGGCGATAGCCTCGACCACGGTGGCAGGACCGCGACGGCAGTCGCCCGCAGCCCAGACGCCCTCAACGCCGGTGGAGGTGGCGGCAAGACGGCCGCGACGGTCGTGCTCGACGCCCGCGGCATCGTAAAGGCTGGCATCGATGCCCTCGCCCACGGCGCAGATCACCGTGGTGGCGGAAAGCTCGACGGTCTCGCCCGTGGCGACGGGACTGCGACGGCCGCTTGCATCCGGCTCGCCGAGCTCCATAACGTCGCAGGTCAGCACGGAGCCGTTGAGCGCCTTGGGCGCCAGCAGCTCGCAGAACTCAACGCCGTCGGCAAGAGCAAGATCGAGCTCTTCCTCGTCGGCGGGCATCTGCTTCTTGGTGCGGCGATACACCAGGCGCACGTTCTTCACGCCAGTCAGGCGCTTGGCCACGCGAGCCGCGTCCATGGCGGTGTTGCCAGCGCCAATGACCACGACGTCCTCGCCCAGCTCGAGTTTCTCGCCCTTCTTGGCAGCCTCGAGGAACTCCAGCACATCGAGCTCGGCACCCTCGCCCAGGCCGGCGGAACCGGGCATCCAGGCACCGGTGGCCACGACCACGTCGGTAAAGCCCTGGGCCTTGAGCTCGTCAATGGAATCCACGCGAGCGTTGAGCTGCACCTTGGCGCCAAAGGCCAAGCAGAGCTCGGCATCGTGGGAGATATCGTCGCTCGCGATACGGAACTCGGGGATCACGTGACGGACCACGCCGCCGAGCGAATCGCGGGCCTCGAAGATGGTGACGGGCACGCCGGCACGCGTCAGGAAGAACGCCGTCGCCAGGCTGGCCGGGCCGCCGCCGATAACGGCAACGTTGCGCTCGCCGTCGTTTGCGATGGCCTGGGCGCGCAGC
The DNA here is from genome assembly GCA_965146285.1 of uncultured Collinsella sp. Taxonomy (GTDB): domain Bacteria; phylum Actinomycetota; class Coriobacteriia; order Coriobacteriales; family Coriobacteriaceae; genus Collinsella. Next base: position 79,740 of record CBCTFW010000010.1, on the reverse strand, counting down.
TTGGGCAGCACGGCGGTCATGGCCTCGCGGGCGGCCTTGAGCTTGCTGGCGCGGATCTGGGCGCCCTCGGGCTCGTAGAACGCACGCTCACAGGCACGACCGCAGGGATGCGGGCAGATGGTGCCGGTGATGAACGGCAGGGCGTTGCGCTCGATGATGATGTTGAGTGCGTCCTCGTAGCGGCCCTCGTCAACAGCCGCCAGGTAGGCGGGAATATCCTGCTGGATGGGGCAGCTCGTGCGGCACGGCGTGGTAAAGCAGTCGGAAAGCGGGCTCTTGCCGGCGACCTTGCGGTCGGGCAGCGGACGCAGAGGCTTCTTGTAGAGCGGGTTGGTAAGCGAATCGGTCTGGATCGCGGTCACGGCGTCGAGCGAAATGCCCTCAAACGGCTTGCCGTCCAGATTGCCAAACTCGCCTGCCATCTGGCTAAAGCGCTCGTAGCCACCGGGCTTGAGCACGTCGGTCGCCAAGGTAACGGGCCAAATGCCGGCATCGTACAGAGCACGGATGTTATAGACCGTGGCGCCGCCGGAGTAGCTAATGCGCAGCTTGCCATCAAACTGCTCGGTAATGCGGCGGGCAGCCTCGATGGTCAGCGAGAACAGCGAACGGCCGGACATGTACATCTCGGTGGAGGGCAGCTCGTTTCTCGTCACGTCGACGGGGAACGTGTTGGTCAGCTTGACGCCAAACTCCAGGCCGCGCTCGGCGCACAGGGCAATCAGGCGCTCGAACATAGGCACGGCATCGGCCCACTGCAGGTCCTCGCGGAAGTGTGTGTCATCGAAGACGATGTAGTCAAAGCCCAGCTCGTTGAGGCGCTGACGTGCAAACTCATAGCCCAGCAGCGTGGGGTTGCACTTGATGTAGGTGTTGAGGCCCTTCTCGGTGATAAGGTAGGTCGCGATGCGCTCGATCTCGGCGGGCGGGCAGCCGTGCAGGGTAGACTCGGTGATGGAGTTGGAGACGCGTGCCGGGATGGACTCGACAAACGCGGCATCGACATGCTCAAACTTGTCCAGGTTAGCGAGCGCCCACGTGCGGCACTCGTTCCAAACCTCGGAGCCGCTGGCGTCCTTCATGCCCTCGATGTAGGCGTCGACCTTGGGGCTCTTAATACCCTCGAGGTCATAGCCCACGGACATGTTGAAGACAAAGCCGTCCGGGCTGCCCAGGCCGTACTCGCGAGCGATGAGGTGGCAGGCGAACCATGCCTTCACGTACTCGGCAAAGGCCTGCGGAACCTCGAGCTCGGTCGACCACTCGCAGTTGTAGCACTCGTCCTGCGCCACGATGCAGGGCTTGTTAACGCACTTGGAGAGCTCCTCGCCGTCCATAACCTGGACGGTCTTGAGCTCAAAGAAGCGGGAACCGGCCACGTAGGATGCCACGATGTTCTGGGCAAGCTGCGTATTGGGACCGGCGGCCGGGCCAAACGGAGTCTCGATGCGCTCGTCAAAAATGGGAAGCGCGCCCCCCTGGTTGGTCGTGACCATCTTACGCACGCCAAAGATGGCGTCCTGGGTCTTGTGCTCCTCGATGATCCAGTTCATCAGCTGCGAAAACGGGATCGGCCTCATGATGTCGCTCATAGTGAGCTCCTCTCTGTAACGCCCGGCGAGACCGCGCGGCGGGCGCAAATACGGTGTAGCGCTAGCACAGCGCCGGCGGCCCCGCGGAGGCCGCCTATACGCGCGCCGGATGCGGCGAAACATCCGACGCGTGCGAATCTACTTGTGAATTAGTAGGTGCGATCGTTGAGCGTGCTCCAGAGCTTCTTGGACTCAGCCATGGTCCACGCGTTGATCTTTTCCTCATCAATGCCAACGAACTCGCGATCCTTGTACAGGACGCGGCCGTTGATGATGGTGGTGCGGCAGTTTTTGCCCATCATGCCAAAGAGCATGTGACCGTCGATGTTCTCCTCGCTCAGCGGCGTAAAGGGCTTGTAGTCCATAACGATAACGTCGGCGGCAGCGCCGGCCTCGAGCACACCGAGCTTGCGATCGAAGTACTTGCTCGCCATCTTGGCGTTGTTCTCGAACAGCATGGTCATGGCCTCGCACCAGCCCACGTTGGGCATGGCGGCGTTGTGGCGCTGGATGATCAGGAAGACCTTAAGGCTCTCGAGCATATCGTGGGTGTAGGCATCGGTGCCCATGCACACGGGGATGCCGCGGCGGAAGAACTCGAGCACGGGGGCGCAGCCCACGGCGTTGCCCATATTGGACTCGGGGTTGTTGACGAGCCAGGTGCCGGACTCCTTGACGATATCCATCTCGGCAGGCGTCACGTGGATGCAGTGGCCGAGCATGGTGTCGGGACCCAGCAGGTTGTGCTGCAGCAGGCGCTCGACGGGGCTGATGCCACCGCGGTTGAGGCGGGAGTCCCACACGTCATTCATGCCCTCGCACACATGGATGTGGAAGCCGGTCAGGCCGTTGTTGGCCTCGGCCATCTTATCCATAGTCTCGTCCGAAAGCGTAAAGGTAGCATGTCCGCCAAACATGGCGGCGATCATGTGGTTGTCGTTATCGCGACGCTCCTTGGCGGCCCACTGGGCAAATTCGGCGTTCTCGGCAATGGCCTGGTCGCATTTTTCCTGGCCGCGGCGATCGGAGACCTCGTAGCACAGGCACGAACGCATGCCCAGCTCCCGAGCTGCGTCCTTAATGGTAAAGAGGCTTCCCGGGATCTCGCAGAAACTCGCGTGGTGGTCGAAGATCGTGGTGACGCCATCGCGAATGGAGTCCAGAATCGTGGCATAGGCGCTGGCCTTGGTGCCGTCGAGCGTCAGATTGTCGTCGATCTTCCACCACTGCTGCTCAAGATTCTCCAGGAAGTTGGTGGGATTGCAGCCCTTAATGGCAAGGCCGCGGGCCAGACCCGAGTAGATGTGGGTGTGGCAGTTGATGAGTCCGGGCATGATGAGGTTGCCCTGGGCGTCGACGTACTCGGCATCCGGGTACTTGGCCTTGAGCTCGCACTCGGGACCTACTTCGACGATCGTATCTCCGTCAATGGCGACCGCACCGTTTGGAATGAACGGGGCCTGAGCGTTGCGGGTAAAGACGGAACCGTTAGCGACCAGAAGCATGGATGCTCCCTTCAACATCAGGGGCGGGGTTTGACACCTCTGACATGGCGGAGTGCGAAGCGCCGGCCTACACCGGAAACGGGCCCTCTCCCGTCAACGCTTCACCAAAGGGACAAACCCTTTGAAGTGCGGCTTGGCGCCGCATGACGTCGGCGGACGAGGCGATGCGCCCGCCGACGAATAGCACCGAATTGGTTACTTCTTGCTCTCGGGCAAGACCAGATCCACGGCAGCGTCCTTGGCAGCATCGATGTGCTGAGCCACGACCGGCGTCTGCGGAAGGATCAGGTTAAGGACAATGGCCATGATGGCGGTGGGGGTTACGGCATTGGAGCCGATGACGGTGGACACCCAGGCGGGCATACCCTCTCCGGCAAGGCAACCGCTGGCCATCCAGATACCCAGGCCAAAGACGACGGAGGTACCGACGATGGTGGTAGTGCGCTGCGTGAGGCCCTCGCGGGTGAACATGCGCACGCCGTTCATGGTGATGGTGCCAAAGACGCCGACGGTCGCGCCGCCGATGACGGGCTGCGGGATAGCGGAAAGGACGGCAGAGAGCTGCGGGAACAGACCGGCGATGGCAAAGACGGCCGCGATGATCACAAAGACCCACTTGTTGACGACCTTGTTGGAGCAGATGATGCCCACATTCTGGCCAAGGGCGCTGGTGGGAAGACCGCCCAGCAGGCCGCCGACCATAGAGGTGAGGCCCTGGGACACGATAGCGCCGGAGAGTTCGCGCTCGGTGGGCATACGGTCGATGGAGCCCAGGCAGGCGGCGGAGACGTCACCGATAACCTGGATGGCAACCATGGGGAACACGACGGCGAGGGTAATGCAGACCTCGGGATCAAACTCGAGCGCGTAGGGCATGAGCTTGGGAAGGGCGAAGACCTGAGCGGTGGCGACGCTGGAGAAGTCGATCATGCCAAAGGGGATGGAGACGATCATGCCAACGATCATGCCAAAGAACACGGATCCCAGCTTGAGCGTGCCCTTGCCAAAGTTGGCGAGCGCAAAGACCACGGCGAAGGTGATAAGAGCGACGCACCAGGCCTGCGGGGTGCCCCACAGCGGCGTACCCATACCGCCGGCCATATACTTGACGGCCGTGGGATACAGCGAAACGCCGATGGAGAAGATGACCGTACCGGTCACGACGGGCGGGAACAGCCACTTGATCTTGCTGTAGGCCAGACCAAAGAGGACCGCGACGGCGCCGCCGACGATCTCGCCACCCAGCAGCGCACCAAAGCTAAAGCCCGAGGCACCCATGGCCTGCAGGGCCGGCAGGAACGCAAACGAAACGCCCATGACGATGGGCAGGCCGCCGCCGATGCGACGGAAGGGAGCGAAGGCCTGAAGGGCCGTGTCGATCGCCGAAAGAATGAGCGCGACCTGGATGATGTCGGTACTCTGCTGGCTATTAAAGCCGTAGACGCCGGCCATGATGACCGCCGGGGTAATGATGCCGGCAAACGATGCCAGTACGTGCTGAAGGGCACACGGGATCATTTCCTTAACGGGAGGCATGCCTTCGCGAGTGAACAGGGCTTCAGTGCCGTTCGTAACCGTCTCCTGGGTCATTTGACCACCAATCCTCGAAGTAGTTGTTTTCGCATCTAACGCTCTATTGTGACGCAGTGCGGGGTTGAGGTTGTGCCTTCATTGCATATCGTATTAAAGATGATTCTCATTCTCAATAATAATTTTTTGTTATCAGACTATTCTTCAGCTGAAATAACGTATTTCCGCAGGTCAGGAAAGTGTCTGGTCAAAATAACATCTAACTTTTCTTTTGGTCAACCGTTTACCGCTAAATTCCTACCGTTCGTCTGCATTACGCAATGTACCTGCGGATATACGAGATGATGGGCAGCGTGTTACCATGAGAAAAAATTGTTATGAACATTTCCGATTTCACCCAAAGGAGTTGCCCGTGAACGAGACCGTACGTCGCTTTTTGCCGATGGTCGATTTTCTGGAGCAGATACTCGGCAAAAACAGCGAAATCGTGCTGCACGATTTCTCGGATCCCGACCACGCCATCGTCGATATTCGCAACGGCATCGTGAGCGGCCGCAAGGTCGGCGGTCCCGCCACCGATCTGGCACTCAAGATCATGCACGACGCCAAGTATCGCGACCTGCCGTTTATTACGGGCTACGAGGGCCGCGGCGCCGGAGGCAAGACGTTGGAGTCAGCGACGTACTTTATCCGCGAGAATGACGAGATCGTCGGTATGCTCTGCGTCAACACCGACCTCTCGACCGTGCGCTCCATCAACGCCATGGCGCAGCAGCTCATGGCGTGTTTCGACGCGGCGCCGACGCGCACGGAGCCCGCCCCTATCGAGGTCGAAAGCCTTTCGGAGTCCACACAGGAGCTCATCGACCGCAGCATTGCCGAGTTGCTGAGCGCGCGCGGGCTGGATGTGGCGTCGCTTGGTCAGAGCGACCGCGTGGACGTCATTCGCCACCTCAACGGCAACGGGGTGTTCATGCTCAAGGGTGCCGTGGCCTGCGCCGCCACCGCGCTGGGCATCTCGGAGCCCAGCGTCTACCGCTACCTGCAAAAAGTTCGCAAGGAGGGCTAACGAGCAAAATGGAGCGCGGCTCCACAAGCGACCCGTCACTTGACAAAAGACCCTGCAGCTCGCACGCGCTGCAGGGTCTTTTTGCATGTCATGTTTAGTTGTTGCCAACGCCTTAGAGAGCGGCGACGACCTCGATCTCGACCAGACCGCCAGCTGGAAGGGCGGCAACCTGGAAAGCGCTGCGCGCGGGGAACGGAGCCTCGAACTTGGAGGCGTAGATCTCGTTCACGGCAGCGAAGTCGGCAATGTCGGCCAGGTAGACCGTGGTCTTGACGACATCGGCAAAGGTGGCGCCGGCAGCGGTCAGCAGGGCCTCGACGTTGGCGAGGGACTGCTTGGCCTGGGCCTCGACGCCCTCGGGCATCTTGCCGGTTGCAGGGTCGATGCCCAGCTGGCCGGACAGGAACACCATGTTGCCGGTCTGGATACCGGGGGAATACGGGCCGATGGCTGCGGGTGCGTTATCGGAAGACACGACGGTCTTGCTCATGTTTATCTCCTTACGGTTAACTAGAAAGCGTGAGCGCGGCGTTCGCACCGGGAGGCACAGTTCGGTCTGAACACCGCGCTTGATTGGGATAGTAATCAAGGTTTCCGTGCGATGCAAGAATATTATCAGTTTGCGAGAATATTTTATCGCCCAACGGTTTCCCCGAACCGCTGAACGGTTCTTCACGGGGTCAGCCAGCCCAAGCTGCTGAAGACTTTATCCCGCTTGGAGCACGGGCATCGCCTGCCGCAACGGCACCACTATACTTTTGGATATCTGAGCATTTTGAAAGGCAGGATATGACCGCAACCGCCAGTCGAACCACCAACCGCAGACCCGAGCTTTTAGCGCCCGCCGGAGGGCCCGAGCCCTTTGCCGCCGCACTCGCCGCGGGGGCAGACGCCATCTATTGCGGCATGGGCAGCTTCAACGCCCGCCGCAAGGCCACCAACTTTACCGACGAGGCCTTTGAGCAGGCCTGCCGCGCCGCGCATCTAGCCGGGTCGCGCGTCTACGTCACGGTCAACATCGTCATCAAGCAGTCCGAGATGGGCGATGCGCTGCAACTCATCCACCGCTGCTCCACGCTGGGCGCCGATGCCTTCATCATCCAGGACTGGGGTCTGTTCTTTGAGGTCAAGCGCACCATGCCCGGCATCGAAACCCATATCTCGACCCAGGCGAACATCCATGACGACCGCGGAACGCTTTGGTGCCGCGAACAGGGCGCCGACCGCGTGACTCTCTCGCGCGAGCTCTCCATCGACGAGATCGCCGCCATCCACGACGCCGCGCCCGATGTCGACCTCGAGGTCTTTAGCCACGGCGCCATCTGCTTTTGCTACTCGGGCCTGTGCCTGCTGTCGAGCTTTGCCATGGCAGGCCGCTCGGCCAACCGCGGCATGTGCGCTCAGCCCTGTCGCCTGCCTTACGAGCTGATCGACGAGAACGGCCGCTCGCTCTCCCCTGCCGGTCGCGAGCGCGCGCTGTGCCCGCGCGACACCAACACGTCGCAGCTTGTTCGCCGTCTGTATGACGCCGGCGCCGCATCGCTCAAGCTTGAGGGCCGCATGAAGGCCCCCGATTACGTGTATTCCATCGTCGACGTGTATCGTCATCAGATTGATGACATGCTATCCGGAGCAACTGTTGCCAAGGACGAGGAAGCCGCCCGCCAGCGCCAGCTCAAGCGCTGCTTTAACCGCGACTTTACGCACGCCTACCAGGATGGCACCTCGGGCGACGAGATGATGAGCTACGAGCGCTCCAACAACCGCGGCCAGATTGTGGGCACGGTGCTGGGCAGCCGTCTGGCCAACCGCGACGTGCGAGGGCTCAAGCCCGACGACCGCCGTCGCCGCTCTGCCATCGCCCGCATTGAGCTGTTTGAGCCCGTGGGCAAGGGCGACCTGCTGGAACTTCGTCACGACGATGAGTTCGACCAATTCCTGACCACCATCGCCGCCGATGATGCCGCCGCCGGCGATATCATCGAATGCCGCGTGCCTCGCAGCATGCCCGAGGGTTGCCGCGTGCGCGTGATTCGAAGCCAGCGCGCCATTGACGCTGCCGGCGCTGCGCTCAAACGCGATGTGCTGCGCCGCCGCTCTGTAGACGTGTCCGTTGTGGCGCGTCTGGGCGAGCCATTTACTGTCACACTCACCTGCTGTGACAACCCCGCGCTCACCGCCACCGCCACGGGCTTCACCGTCGAGGCCGCCAAGACCCGCGCCGTCGAGGCGGCAGACCTGGTTGAGCATGTGGGCCGCATGGGCTCCTCGCCCTTTGAAGCAGCGAGCTTTGATGTGGCACTCGATAAGGGCTGCGGTATGGGCTTTTCCGCCGTGCACAAGGTGCGCGCCGCCGCTTGTAAGGCGCTGGAAGAGGCCATTCTGGCACCGTACGAGGAGCGCGCGAAAACGCTCGAGCTGCCGGCGATTGTAACCAGTGATTCCCGCCCCGCGCCCGAGCACTACCGCGATGAGCCGCAGATCTGCGCCACCGTCACCTCGCTCGAGGCCGCCGAAGCCGCTCGCGCCGAGGGTGCAACGCGCATCTATATGACCACCGATGCGCTCGAGGCCGCCGGTGTCTCCCCCGCCGATGCATTTGAGCAGGACATCGTACCCGTACTCGACGAGGTCTGCCGCGCCCTTGACCACGTACGCGTCGATCCCTGGATCAATGCCGGAGCCACCGTCGCCGTCGGCAATATCTCCGAGCTCGCCGTAGCCGCGCATGCCGGCGCCACGGCCGAGATTCGCTCTTGCCTGCCCGTGCACAACACGCCCTGCATGGAGGCGCTCGCCGATCGCGGAGCCGGTGCGTTTTGGCTCTCGCCCGAGATCACGCTCGACGAGATTGTCTCGCTCGGCGCCGCCGCGCCCGCGGCTCTGGGCATCACCGTCTTTGGCCGCCCGCGCGTCATGACAAGCGAGCACTGCATCCTGCAGGTGGCCAATGGCTGCATCCACGATTGCGCCAACTGCCGCCTGCGCGCCCGCAAGCTGTCGCTCAAGAATATCGACGGCAAGGTCATGCCCGTGCGCACCGACATCCATGGCCGCTCTCGCTTGTACGACGCCTACCCCATCGACCTTACGCCGCAGGTGCCACAGCTGCTCGATGCCGGTGTGCGTCGTCTTATGGTGGATGGCACGCTGCTCGAGATGGATGAGGTGGGCCGTGCCGTCGCACGCGTCCGTCGCGCCGTCGAGGCTGCGCAGGCCGGCCATAAGCCCGCCGCCCGCCTGCGCGGGGCGACCTCGGGCTGCATGTTTGTGGGAATCAGCTAACCGAAAGGCTTACACGTGAACGAAGAACCTCAAGTCCTCTACTGCGACGCCTGGCTCATGGCCATCGACAAGCCCGCCGGCATGATCGTCCACGGCGACGGCACCGGCGAGCGCACGCTCACCGACTACGCCAGCGATCTGCTGCTGGCGATGGGCGACGGCTTTGCCGCGACTGACATGCAGCCGCTCAACCGCTTGGACCGCAACACCACCGGCGTGGTGCTGTTTTCGCTCGACAAACAGACGCAGCCCGCCTTTGACCAGATGGTGATCGACCACGCCTTCGAAAAGCACTATCTGGCGCTGGCCGAGGGCAAGATCGACTGGAACGAGAAGCTCATCGACAAGCCCATCGCCCGCGACCGCCACGACAGCCGTAAGATGCGCGTCGGTGCCAGCGGCAAGCCGTCGCAGACGCGCGTGAAGGTGCTCAAACGTCTTAAGAGCCGTCGTGGCCTGCCCGCGCGCTCGTATATCGATGTCGAGCTGCTCACCGGCCGCAAGCACCAAATCCGTGTGCACCTGGCAAGCGAGCGTCATCCCCTAGTTGGCGACGACCTGTACGGAACGCCGCGCCCCTGCGGCCTGATGCTCCACGCCCACAGCGTGTCCTTCACGCATCCCGTAACCGGCGAGCACATCCACATCGAAGCCCCCTGCCCCTGGGAGCCCTAAAACCTGCCGAAAAGGGACAGGCGCCTTTGTGGTGGTTTAGCCGCAATGACTCAGCCGCAGTGCCAAAACGTCTCGATCTGTAACAGTTAGAACCCATTTTCCGCTCTATCTGTTACAGATCGAGACATTCGAATCCCCCTCAAGGGAAAATCTCAATCTGTAACAGTAACTCTGCAAAATCAGTCCCAGATGTTACAGATTGAGAAAAAGGAATGGCGCGGTTCAGAAGTATCTCAATCTGTAACACCTAGCCCACTTTTAACGGTCCAGTTGTTACAGACTTAGACAAACCGGCCGACAACGAAAGCGGCAACGCCCGTGATGGACGTTGCCGCTTTTCTATTGAGAAAACTACTCGGTTTTCGTTACTAGCCACCACAATGAGGACAGGCACCTTTGCGGTGGTTGTGGCCTTAGCCCCCTGCTGTTAGACCGTGATGACGTTGTCCATTGCCCGGTACTTGGCAGGGACATCGCCTGCGGTAATAATCGTTGCGTCACGGAAGTCCGCGAACTTGACGGGCGCCACCATGCCAAATTTACTGGCGTCCGAGATTACGAAGCGCTTGGCCGTATGGCGCATCGAGATACGCTTTACTTGCGCTTCCTCGATATCGGGCGCCGTGAAGCCCTGCTCGGCGGCAATGCCGTTAGAACCCCAAAAGCCACAGTTGAAGTTGTAACGGTCTAGGGTTGCCAGGGCATCGGGGCCAACGAGCGCCTCGGTCTCGGGTTTGAGCTCGCCGCCCAGCACCACGGTGCGCATGCCGCGCACAGCGAGATGCTGAGCATGGAGCACGGAATCAGTCACATAGGTGACCGATTCGAGATGCGGAAGATGCTCGATGAGTCTGAGCGTTGTCGAACCCGAATCGATGTACACAAAGCTCTCGGGCTCCACGAGCGCCGCTGCACGGGCACATATACGCTCCTTGTCATCGTTATGGAGGTCGCTGCGCTCATTAAGCGTTAGGTCGCGCGTCACGTGCGCGCGCTCAAGACTCGTCGCCCCACCGTGGACCTTGGCGATGCGGTGCGCTCGGTCGAGCGTCTGCAGGTCGCGCCGAATGGTAGACGCCGTCACGCCCAGGGCCTCAGCAAGCTCCGGCACGGTAACCGAGCCGGCTCGCTGCACCATCGACACAATCGCGTTGAGCCTATCCTCCGCAAGCATCGCTTACTCCTCCTCGGGGTACACAACTCCCCAGTCGGCGCGGAGCTTGGTCATAAGCTCCATAACATCAGAAGCATAGCCCAGAAGCTCACGCTTCGAATCATCGCCGGCAACGGCCTTCTCCAGGTCGGCCATCTCGTAGCACAGAGCGTATGCCTCGGTGCCGGCGTGGACCTCCTCGCGGTGGCCGTCCGCAGTCCACACGATGGTCGCGTGATCGGCACGCGGATAATCGTTGACCTCGATATAGCACTTGTCGAAGCTGATGACCGAGCGCTTGGGCTGCTTGGAGTGGAGCGTAAGGCTCACGACGCCCAGCTGCTGCTCGGCATTTCGGCAGACGATGCCACCCGCGACGTCAACGCCAGTCTTGCAGGTGTTGCCCAGCGAAACGACCTCAGCGGGCTGGCTTGCCATAAAGAGGCGCATGACGGACAGGGCATAGACGCCAATATCGAGCATGGCACCGCCAGCAAGGTTGCGATTGTAAAAGCGGTTGGTCAGGTCGCCGTACTCCTTGTAGCTACCAAAGTTGAGCTGAGCAAGGTTCATGCGGCCAAACTCGCCGGCATCCATGCGGCGGCGCAGCTCCTGATACAAGGGCATGTGGAGCACCGTGGTGGCATCCATAAGGACCACGTTGTGCCCGTCGGCGATGACACGGGCCTCGGCGAGCTCGGCAGAGTTGAGGGTAATAGCCTTCTCGCAGAGCACGTGCTTGCCGGCGGCCAACGCGGCACGCAGGTAAGTGATGTGAGTGTTGTGCGGCGTGGTGATATAGACGGCATCGATATCCGGATCGGCGTAGAGGTCCTCGACCGTCTCGTACACCTTCTCGACGCCATACTTCTCGGCAAAAGCTTGGGCCTTGGACAGCGTACGGTTGGCGACACCCGTGAGCTTGCGGCCGGCCAGAGCGAGGGACTGGGCCATTTGGTTAGCGATAACGCCGCAACCGATCACTGCCCAGCGGAGCTCGGGGGCAGTAAAAATATCGTTGGGGAACGGCTGATCCTGGACCGAGGCAAACGCCGCCTTAGCGGCTGCTTCGGCGTCGAGCGGAGCCTGTTTGAAATCTGCCATGATGTGCCTCCTGAGTCATCGGAAGTCCTTCATTTCTAACAGCCCTATATTCGCACAATTGCGCGCGTATCTGCTCGTGTTTGCGTGTTTATTTGCATATCGGTCATTATTTTGCCATAGTTGGCAGATATTTGCGCGGCTATGCGCATTATCGCGCAAGGCTATGCGCGTAAATGCGCATGCAACGATTCTTGTGAAACATAAAGAGGCGGAACACCAAAGCCCTAAAAGACAGAGCCAGCTGCATTACTTCACCCCTCTGGGGGCACCAGACATCAAAGGACCGTCCCAAACTGCCGGCACATAGGGACTGTCCCCCAACGACTGGTCATTTAAGTCTGTCCCCAATGAATGCCAAGCGACTTCCACTCATTTAAGTCTGTCCCCAATGAGTAGGGATAGAAAAAGGCCCGGGTGCCGTGGCATCCGGGCCTTTGCTAGCAACTTGATGTTGCGGGCAGCTTAGAACTTGTGGCCGCACTTCTTGCAGACGCGCAGCTTGTTCTTGCCGTCCTTCTCATGACCGACGCGGGTAACCTTACCGCACGCGGGGCAAACGAGATTGACGTTGGAGGCGTCGATGGGAGCCTCCTGCGAAACGATGCCGCCCTGCTGGTTGGCAGCGTTGGGCTTGACGGCCTTCTTGACGACCGAAACGCCCTCGACAACGACCTTGTTCTCGGCAGGGAGAGCACGCAGGATAACGCCCTGCTTGCCGCGATCCTTACCAGAGAGAACCTGGACCTTATCGCCCTTCTTGATATACATATATCTCCCCTAACTACAGGGTCTCGGGAGCGAGCGAGACGATCTTCATGTACTTCTTGTCACGAAGCTCGCGAGCGACAGGCCCGAAGATACGGGTGCCGACGGGCGAACCATCGTTGTTGATGACAACGCAGGCGTTCTCATCAAAGCGAATGTAGGAGCCATCCTTGCGGCGGATCTCCTTAACGGTGCGAACGACGACGCAACGGACAACGTCCTTCTTCTTGACGTTGGCGCCAGGGGTAGCCTCCTGGACAGCACCGATGAACACATCGCCGATGCCTGCATAACGACGCTTGGAACCGCCAAGCACCTTGATGCAGCGAATCTTGCGAGCGCCGGAGTTGTCGGCGACGTTCAGCATGGTTTGCATCTGAATCATGGTAGATGTTCCTCCGAACTAAGAACCGAAGAGAGGTGCGCAGCCTTTATACGGCCCGTGGTATGCAAGCCAGGCATACGCACATCTTCGGAAACGTACAAGTCGTAAGAGCGACTGCTTATTTAGCGCGCTCGACGACCTCGATGAGGCGCCAACGCTTCATCTTGGACATAGGACGGGTCTCCATAACGCGGACGGTATCGCCCACGCCAGCCGTGCACTCCTCGTCGTGAGCGTGCAGCTTCTTGGAGCTGGTCATCATCTTGCCGTACTTGGGGTGACGCTTGCGCTCGGTGATGGTGACAACGATGGTCTTGGCACCAGAGACGGAGGTAACGACACCCGTACGGACCTTACGCGAGTTACGCGAATCAGTCATGTTCTCTCCTTAGGTCCTACTCGGCGACAGCGGACTTCTCCGCTGCGATCTCACGGGCGCGCTGCTCCGTGAGGACGCGAGCGATGTCCTTCTTCACGGTGTTGACGCGAGCGGTGTTGTCCAGCTGGCTGGTGGCCATCTGGAAACGAAGGTTAAAGAGCTCGGCGCGCATTTCCTTCAGCTTCTCAACGAGCTGAGCGTCCGAGAGCTCACGAATCTCTGCGGGCTTCATTAGTTCTCCTCCTTGGCGGCGGCGGCGTCCTCAGCAGCCCACTTGGCCTCGAGAGCGGCCTCCTCAGCCATCTCCTTCTCGATGCGCTGCTCAGCGTTCTTGGCAGCAACAATCTTGGTCTTGATGGGAAGCTTGTGCTGTGCAAGACGCAGAGCCTCGCGAGCGACCTCCTCGGGCACGCCCTTGACCTCGAACATGATGCGGCCGGGCTTGACGACGGCCACCCACTCCTCGGGGTTACCCTTACCAGAACCCATGCGAGTCTCGGCAGGCTTCTTGGTGATGGGCTTATCGGGGAAGATCGTGATGTAGACACGACCGCCACGCTTCATGTAGCGGGTCATGGCAATACGAGCGGCCTCGATCTGACGGTTGGTGATCCAATGGGCCTCGAGAGCCTGGATACCAAACTCGCCGAAATGCAGCTCGGTATTACCCTTGGCCTGGCCCTTCATGGAGCCACGCTGCACCTTGCGGTGAAGAATACGCTTAGGGGCAAGCACTACTGACCCCTCCTCTCGGAGTTACGACGACGAGGACGGGAAGAGCCCTCGAGTGCAGGGTTGGGAACAGGCTGGCCCGGGAGCTTCTCGCCCAGGTAGATCCAGACCTTCACGCCGCAAGCGCCCATGGTGGTGCTGGCGACAGCCGTGCCGTAGTCGATCTTGGCACGGAGGGTGTGCAGAGGCACGCGACCCTCGCGGTACCACTCACGACGGCCCATCTCGGCACCGCCGAGACGACCGGAGCACTGGATACGGATGCCCTTAGCGCCGGCCTTGCGGGCGGACTGGACAGCCTTGCGCATAGCGCGACGGAAGGCAACGCGGCCCTCGAGCTGCTCGGCGATAGACTGAGCAACGAGGTTGGCGTCGAGCTCGGGGCGCTTGATCTCGACAACGTCGACGGAGAGCTGGCCCTTGGAGACGCCAGCGACCTTCTCGAGCTCGGTGCGGAGGGTATCGATCTCGGCACCCTTCTTACCGATGACAACGCCGGGGCGAGCGGTGAGGATGATGACCTTCACCTTGTCGCCAGCGCGCTCGATCTCGACGCGGGAGACAGCTGCGCGGGAAAGACGCTTCTCGAGGTACTTGCGGATCTCGAGATCGTTACCGAGGGTCTTAGCGTAATCCTTCTCTGCGAACCAGCGGGAGCGCCAGTTCTCGGTGATGCCAAGACGGAAGCCGGTGGGGTAGACTTTCTGACCCATACAGCTTTACGCCTCCTTTCGAGGAGCAACGACGACGGTGATGTGGGAAGTACGCTTCAGAATGCGAGAAGCGGAACCCTTGGCGCGGGGACGGATGCGCTTAAGCGTCGGACCCTCGTCAACATAGGCAGCGGCGACAACCAGGTTGTCGGCACGCAGACCGTTGTTGTTCTCGGCGTTCGCAACGGCGGAACGGAGAACCTTCTCGACATCCACGGCGACGGCGCGGTCGCAGAAGTGGAGGATGTCGAAGGCCTGAGCGACAGGCTTGCGGCGGATCAGATCGACCACCAGGCGGGCCTTGCTGGGGGAAACACGCACGTACTTAGCGACGGCGCGAACCTCGGTGGCCTCAGTTTCAATAGACTTAGTTGCCATTTACGGTTAACCCCCTATTTGGCCTTGTGGCCACGGAACGTACGAGTCGGCGCGAACTCGCCGAGCTTGTGACCAACCATGGACTCGGTAACATACACGGGCACATGCTTGCGGCCGTCGTGGACGGCGATGGTGTGACCAACCATCTCGGGGAAGATGGTGGACGCGCGGGACCAGGTCTTCACGACGTCCTTCTTGCCAGCCTCGTTCATCGCGGTGATACGCGAGAGAAGGCGAGTCTCCACGAACGGGCCCTTTTTGAGACTTCTGCTCATAAGTGCTTTCTCCTAAAACTCGGTATCCGAAATTACTTCTTACGGCGACGAATGATGTGCTGGTTCGAGACCTTCTTCTTCTTGCGCGTACGAAGGCCCTTCGTCGGCTTACCCCAGGGGGTAACGGAGGGACGACCAGAGGTGTGGTTCTTGCCCTCGCCACCGCCGTGCGGGTGGTCGACAGGGTTCATGACGGTACCGCGGACGGTCGGGCGCACGTTCATGTGACGCTTACGGCCGGCCTTGCCGATGACGATGTTGGAGTGATCGGCGTTGCCGACCTCACCGACGGTGGCGCGGCAGGTAACGAGGATGCGGCGCATCTCGGAGGAAGGCATACGGACGATAGCGTACTTGCCCTCCTTACCCATCAGCTGGCAGGAGTTACCGGCGGAACGGGCGATAGCGGCGCCCTTGCCCGGCTGGAACTCGACGGCGTGGATGAGCGTACCGACGGGGATGTCGGCGAGGGGCAGAGCGTTGCCCGGCTTGATGTCGGCGTCAGAACCGGACATGATGGTCTGACCGACCTCGAGGCCCTTGGGGGCCAGGATGTAGCGCTTCTCACCGTCAGCGTAGTGCAGCAGAGCGATGCGAGCGGAACGGTTCGGATCGTACTCGATCGTGGCAACCTTGGCGGGCACGCCGTCCTTGTTGCGCTTGAAGTCGATCACGCGGTAACGACGCTTCACGCCGCCGCCCTGGTGGCGGGTGGTGATGCGGCCGTTGTTGTTACGACCGGCCTTCTTGGGCAGGGGCTCGAGAAGAGACTTCTCGGGCTTGGTGCAGGTGATCTCGGAGAAATCGGAGATCGTCTGCCAACGCCTACCAGCGGAGGTCGGCTTAAGGTGCTTTACAGCCATTACAATCCCTTTCAATAGGAATCCGTTAGCCATCGCAGACAGGGATTCGAGGTTCTGCCTCGGGTGCGATGACACCGGACGTATACACGGTTCCGGGCGTGTCCATTTTATATGCCCAAAACCTTGAGCTCTCGCCTCCCCTATTTGGGAGGCATGAGCTCACTCAACAGCAGCGAGTCTTAGGCCTGGTTGCCAAAGACCTCGATGGTGTCGCCCTCGGCCAGCGTGACGATGGCCTTCTTCCAAGAACGGGTCTTGCCAGCGACATAGCGCACGCGCTTGGTCTTGGGCTTGACCGTCAGGGTGTTCACGCGAACGACCTTGACGCCGAAGATCTCCTCGACAGCGTCCTTGATCTGATACTTGTTAGCATCCTTGGCGACCTCGAACGTGTACTTGTTCTGCTCCATGCCGGAGAAGGAACGCTCGGACACGATCGGACGGATGATGATCTCGTGGGCGGTCATTTATGCAAGCACCTCCCCGAAGTGAGCGGCGATGTCGGCGGGCATCAGCACAGCGTTGTTGTTGACGAGATCGTAGGTGTTGGCCTCGTCGGCGGTGATGATGAACGTCTTGGGAATGTTGCGGAACGACAGGTAGGCGTTGACGTCCTCATCGCGAACGATGATGGTCAGACGCTTGCCCTCAAGGCCGAGAGCCTTGAGCATGGCGACGGCAGCCTTGGTGGAAGGCTTCTCGAAGCCGTAGTCGTCGACGAGCACGAGCTCGCCATCGGCCAGCTTGGCGGACAGCGCGGAGCGCATAGCCAGCTTGACCTCCTTGTTGTTCATACGCTTAGCGTAGGAACGGGGCTTGGGGGCGAAGACAACGCCACCGTGACGCCACTGGGCAGCACGGATGGAACCCTGGCGGGCACGGCCGGTGCCCTTCTGACGCCAAGGCTTCTTGCCGCCACCGGAAACCTCAGAGCGGCCCTTAGCGGACTGGGTGCCCTGACGCCAAGAGGCCATCTGGCACTTGACGATGTGGTGCATAACGTGGATGTTCGGCTCGATGCCGTACACCTCAGCGGCGAGCTCGGCCTCGGCGACCTTCTTGCCCTCGCTGTTCTTTACTTCAAACTTTGCCATTTAAGTGTTCTCCTTGGTATGACGCTGGGCTAAATGGGCTGGGCCCTTAGGCCATACGGATGGCGACGAGACCATTCTTGGCACCCGGGACAGCGCCCTTGACCAAGATGAGGTTCTGCTCGGCATCGATGCGGACAACGGAAAGGTTCTTGACGGTAACGCGCTCGTTACCCATGTGACCGGCCATCTTGACGCCCTTGAGGACGCGCGCAGGATAGGCGCACTGACCGATAGAACCGGGGTGACGCTGGAAGTGAGAACCATGCGTCATAGGACCGCGGCGCTGACCCCAGCGCTTGATGCGACCCTGGAAGCCCTTACCCTTGGAGGTACCGATGACGTCGACCTTCTCGACATCAGCGAAATCAGCGACGGTGACGACCTCGCCGACCTTGTGCTCCTCGCCGTTCTCGACGCGGACCTCACGAAGGAAGCGGACAGGCTCGACGCCGGCCTTGGCGAAGTGACCAGCCATGGGCTTGTTCACGTTCTTGGCCTTGATGTCGCCGAAACCGATCTGGACGGCATCATAGCCGTCGGTTGCCTGAGTTTTAACCTGCGAGACAGCGCAGGGGCCAGCCTGGATGACCGTGACGGGAACGACGTTATCGTCCTCGTCCCAAACCTGGGTCATGCCAATCTTGCGGCCGAGAATCATGCTGATCAAGATATGATCCCAACTCTCGCGTGGTCTTGGGACAATGCGTACACCACCGAGCGTACGCCCCTAGAGGACCACTACTTACACGACGTGCTCCCCAACCTTGTATTGCGTCCGGACTACCTGACAACCCTATTAAGCAGGCATTTTGTCCAGCCAGAATACTCCCCTGGTTACACACAGCTGTTTAGTATACACGGCTGCGGGCGTATCCATCGAGATTCATATTTCACTCACATTGTTTACGCAGGTAAAGTGCGTGGAGTCGCCTGGGCTTGGCAGAGGGGCGGCGAAATATATTAAGTTTGCTGCTCTACAGTCCTGCGCAAGACGGAAAGCACATTAAGTGCTTTCCTTTGCGTGCGGAACTCGCGACAAACTTAATATGTCTCAGGCCCGTCCCCTCCGCCGCACACTGGGAACGCCACGTTGATGTCTGCTTAACTCTGCTCGCTCAGGCTAATGACTTTGTTGAGGGTCCACTATTTGCTGGAGGGTGAACTTGCATTGCATTGGCTCGCCTTCTGCTTGTGGCTTTGCTTCGTCAAAATCGAAGATCATGATGGCGCAGTTGGGGAGTTTTGTTGGGAACTCGAAGCCCTCTGGGGCTGCAGCCTTGATGAATTGGCGGCTGGCGCTGCCGTGGCTTACTGCTAGGAGGGTTTCGATGCCCTCGGCGCCCATGAGATTGGTGAGGGTGCCTACCATTCGCTCCTGCAGGGCATGACTTCCTTCTCCACCAAATGGGACCAAATCCTCGCCCGGATCCCAGACGTCGGTGGGAAGGGCATCGTGGGGACCTTCTTCGAAGGTGCCGTAGCAGCGCTCGATGATGCCTTTGCAGGGCTCGACAGCGGCGTCCGGACCGAGGAGTTCACATGCGACGAGACTTGCCGTGTCCATGGCGCGGCCTAAGGGTGATGAGACCACTTTGTCGGGGACGACGCCGTTGGCTTTGAGCCACGCGGCGGCTGCCTGTGCCTGTTGACGGCCCAGGTCGGTCAACGGTGAATCGCAGCGGCCCTGGACCAGCTTTTTGACGTTGAATTCCGTCTGGCCGTGACGGAGTAGATAGAGACGCTTCATGCTCTCCCCTTCTGCTTCAGTTACCTTGCCGGCACAGCCCTACTCGTGGGTATGGCCGACATAGTCCTCGTCGATCGTAATCTTGGCGATCGACTTGGGATATTCCGATTCGACCCGTTGTGCCAGCGTGTGCTTTACGTCTTCGGCACTCATCTGCAGATCCGAGGGTCGCACGCAGTCAAAGATCACATTGGTGTGCGTGGGGCCCGGCACGCAACGCAGATCGTGAATCGAAAGGCGGCTATCGATCTCTTGGGCCATGGCGTTGATGCGCAGGCGCATGCTCGCCACCTTTGAATCGTCGGTCACGATGGGATCATAATGGAGCGTGACGATCATGCCGTCCTCGTCCCTAAACGACTGCTCGATGTTATCGAGCGTGTCGTGACTTTCCAGCGGGCTGGCCTCGGCCGCCATCTCGGCGTGCGCACTTGCGAACTTCCTGCCCGGGCCATAGTCGTGAACCATTAGGTCATGAACGCCCAAAACGCCGGGGTAGCTCATGATCTTGTCTCGGATGTGCTTGACCAACTTGGGATCGGGCGCCTGGCCCAAAAGCGGGCTCACCGTATCTTGAATAAGCTCAAAGCCGCTCCAGCCAATATAGGCGCCAACGGCAAGTCCAACCCAGGCATCAAGATTGATATGCGTCACCTGGGAAACAATCGCGCACGCCAACACAGCGCCTGTGGCAAGGACATCGTTCTTGGAATCCTGAGCGGTCGCATGCAGCGTCTCGGACTCAATGCGGTCACCGAGCTTTTGGTTGAGGGCCGCCATCCAGAGCTTTACGGCCATCGAAAGCACTAGAACTGCCACCAGGGCAAGCGAAAACTCGACAGGCTCGGGGTGGATGACGCGTTCAACCGAGGACTTCACCAACTCAACGCCAATCAGCAGCACGAGCGCCGCCACGACCAGACCCGAGAGATACTCGTAGCGACCGTGGCCGTAAGGATGCTCGGGGTCGGCCGGCTTGCTCGCCAGCTTAAAGCCCAGCACGCTCACGATATTCGAGCTGGCATCGGACAAGTTGTTCATGGCGTCCGCCACAATCGAAACCGATCCCGACAGCACGCCAATTGCGCCCTTCGCAGCACAAAGTGCAACATTAGCGAGAATACACACCACGCCCGTCAACGTGCCCACGCGCGCACGGTCACCCTGCGCACGACGAACAATCCACTCGACCATCTATATCCGCCCCCACGGCACTACCCATATATCTATTGCTCAAACGGATTGTAGTGTAGCCACTTTGTCCCCCAGATACAAAAGGCCGCAACCCACACGAGCCGCGGCCTTGGAACATGACAATGGAATCGTCCTTTTGTCGCACAGGTCTATGCGCTTGCTTCAGCAGCGCTCACCATCGTTTCGGGCGATTCGGCTTCGTCTTCTGCCGTCTGCTCCTTCGTCGGCACCACGCCAAAGCAGTAGCTCAGCGCCGCAGACACCGCAAATGCCGCGCCGCCGGCAACGCAGCACCACAGCAGGTTCGAGATGCCGCCCGTGGCAAAGCCAATGACCATGAGGACATTCGTCATGCCGATGGTATAGGCCGTAACGTGGCCCACAGCTGCAACAAGGCCTCCGACGGCGCCGCCAATGGCCATGCAGGTCAGGCACCTGCCATATTTAAAGCCGCAACCGTACAGCGCCGGCTCGCTTACGCCGCCAAGAACACCCGAGATTGAATAGCCCAGCATGAGCGCTTTCTCGTCCTTATCCGCAACGCGGAGCGACGCACCAAAGGGCATGCCCCAAACGGCGAACGTCGCCATCGTCGCGGCAATGAGAATGCACGAATCCGTTCCCACACTCATAAACTGCGCGTACGCAAGCGATAGGACAACGTTGCTGACGCCCGCAATCTTAAGAAACTCCCAGCCCGCGGCAAGCCCCATGAGCGTAAGCAGCGACACGATGCCACCGGAATTGCCAAGCATAAACATAAGCTGCCCCAACAGCATGCCCAGATAGCTGCCCGCCGGCGCCGTAATACACAGCGAAACCGGAACCATGACAAGCATGGTTGCAAACGGAACGAACGAAAACGCCACGGCCTTAGGAATTACGCGCCGAAAGAAACGCTCCACCTGCCATAGCACGGGCACCGAGAGGAGAACCGGAATAACAGTCGTCGTGTAATCGTTGACCGGTGCAGGAACCAGACCATACACGGAAGTCGTCGATGCCCCCGTCGTCGATGCGACATCGACGAGCTTAAGCAGATCGGGCGCAATCAATACGCCGCCCAGCATCATGCCCAGCTGCTCCGAGCAACCGAGCTGGCGGGCGGCCGCCCAACCAAGATAAATGGGCAAAAAGTAGTAGCCGGCGTTATAGAGCCAACTGTAGAACAGGCGATAGATTTCGGAATCGGCAGACCACAGGCCCAGCATGCCTTCGCCCATAATGACGGCGACGGTGCGAAACAACGCCGCGCAGACAATAAAGGGCAGCGCCGACATCATGCTTTTGGACAGATAGTCCACCACGGCCATGGCATTTGATGAAACCGTCGTTGTAAACGAGGTGTTAGAAACTTGTGACATGGAACGCCTTTCCCAATGTGACATGCGGGCTATCCCTTTGTCACATCATGCGGTATCGACCGATTGCGCGGTACTTTTCGTAGCGGAGGTTTGTGAGGGTCGCGTCGTCGAGCCGCCCAAGCGTATCGAAGGCCGCAAATGCCGAGGACATGACGGCACCGGCGATCTCATCATGTGACAGGCCCCTATCGTCAACAATGCCGTCGATGATGCCGAGCGCCAGCAGATCGGAGGCCGTGAGCTTCAGCGCCTCGGCGGCCTCATTCGCACGCTCGGTATCCTTCCACAGGATCGACGCACAGGCCTCGGGGCTCACGACCGAATAGGCAGAGCTCGAGAGCATCAGGATGCGATCGGCCACGGACAGCGCCAGCGCGCCACCAGAGCCGCCCTCGCCTGTCACCACCGAGACAATCGGTGTCTTAAGGCCGCTCATCTCCATGAGATTCTGGGCAATCGCCTCGCCCTGGCCGCGCTCCTCGGCACCGATGCCGCAAAACGCGCCCGAAGTATCGACCAGGCACAGAACCGGTCGACCAAACTTTTCGGCCTGGCGCATAAGGCGCCGCGCCTTGCGGTAGCCCTCGGGATGCGCCATGCCAAAATTGCGGCGCATACGCTCTTTGGTCGTGGTGCCGCGCTCGATGGCGATGACCGTTACGGGACGTCCGTCTTTCCAGCCGATGCCGCCCACCACGGCAGCATCGTCGCCAAAGTAACGGTCACCGTGCAGCTCCACAAATCCATCCAGACCCAACGAGATCATCTCGCCCGCCGTGGCACGATCTGCCGAGCGGGTCTGCTTGACAATCTCGAGTGCGGTTTTTGGTGCCGTCGAGCGCTTAAACAGATGTCCCAGCTTTTTGCCGCGGCGACCCGTATGCACGATCTCATGCGGAGCCCCCAGGCCGGGCGCGTGCCCTTCGTGCAGCGCCAGCAGCTCGCCTACCGTGAGCGCAATCTCGCCACGCGGAACAACGGCATCGCAAAAGCCGTGCTCCAGCAAAAACTCGGAGCGCTGAAATCCCTTGGGCAGGCGCTTGTGCATGTTCTGCTCGATCACGCGCGGGCCGGCAAATGCCGTCAGGGCATCGGGCTCGGCCAGGATAATGTCGCCCTCCATGGCAAAGCTCGCGGTTACGCCTCCGGTCGTGGGGTCGGTGAGCACCGTGATATACAGACCACCCGCCTCGCTGTGGCGCCTAACCGCCGCAGAAATCTTGGCCATCTGCATAAGCGATGTCACGCCCTCTTGCATGCGTGCACCGCCCGAAACGGTAAAACCGACAACTGGCAATCCCAGCTCGGTCGCACGCTCAAATGTGCGACAGATCTTCTCGCCCACCACGGAGCCCATCGAGCCCATCATAAAGTTGGCGTCCATAAAGAAGAGCGCCGTATCGCAACCGCAGATTTTGCCCCTGCCGCACACAACGGCATCGCGCTCGCCCGAACGCTCGCCCACACTCTTGAGCTTGTCGGCATAGCCGGGAAACGAGAGGAAGTCCTCCGACGCCAGATTGGCATCCCATTCCTCAAACGTGTCCTCGTCGACCGTCATGCGCATGCGCGCGCGACCGCTCACGCGAAAGTGTTTGCCGCAACGAGGGCAGACCTCGAGGTTGTCGTGCAGGCGCGCCTCATCGATCACGCGACGGCACTCCGGGCACTTGATAAACACGTGGCGCGCGGGAAACTCGGCGCACGACTCGGTCATCGGCCCCTCGAGGACGTTGACCGTCTTCGCTTTTCTATTCATCAGCATAGAGATGCCCCATCAGATCGGTGTGATACATGCCCGACAAGAACTCGTCGTTTGCCAGCACGTCGAGCTGAAGCTCGCTGTTTTCGCTCACGCCCTCAATCACGAGCTCGCCCAGGGCCGAGCGCATCTTACGAATAGCGCCGTCACGCGTGGGCGCACACACGATGAGCTTGCCGAGCATGGAGTCGTAGTACGGCGGAACGTTCGCACCGGTAAACATGGCGGAATCCCAACGCACGCGCGGACCACCCGGCACACGCAACGCGGTGACCGTTCCACATGACGGCAAAAAGTCCGGCGTTTCGGCATTGATGCGGCACTCCATGGCGTGATTGCGGACCGGCATGTCCTCCTGCTCAAAGGGCAGAGGCTGGCCGGCTGCCACGCGCAGCTGCCACTTGACCAAGTCGGTATCGGTCACAAACTCCGTAACCGGATGCTCCACCTGCAAGCGCGTGTTCATTTCCATAAAGTAGAAATTGCCATCGTCCGAATACAGGAACTCGATGGTACCGGCTCCTTCGTAGCCGACAGCACGAGCCAGGTCACGCGCTGCCTTGTGCATGCGAGCACGAATGTCGTCGTGTCCGTCGAGGCACGGTGCGGGGCTCTCCTCGATTAGCTTTTGGTTGCGGCGCTGCACCGAGCACTCGCGCTCGCCGAGCGAAAACACATGGCCCTGTTTATCGGCCATAATCTGCACCTCGACATGGTGCGCCGGCGCGACGAACTTCTCCATGTAGCACTCGCCGTCGCCAAAGACGGCCTCGCCCTCGGCACGTGCCTCGATGAACGCCTTTGCCGCATCTTCCACGCGCTCGACCTTGCGAATGCCGCGACCGCCTCCACCCGCACGTGCCTTGATGAGCACGGGGCAGCCAATGCGCTCGGCCTCGGCTGTCGCCTCCTCGGGGCTTTTGAGCAGATCGCAGCCCGGTACGATGGGCACGCCCGCCGCGGCAGCCGTTCGACGTGCGGCGTCCTTGTCGCCCATGCTGTCGATCACCTCGGCCGAAGGACCGACAAACGTCAGGCCATACTTGTCGCAGTCGCGCACGAAGCTCGCCTTCTCGGAAAAGAAGCCATAGCCGGGATGAATTGCCTTAGCTCCCGACTTTACGGCACAGGTGAGCACGGCATCGTCGTTGAGGTAGCTCTCGGCAAGACGCGGGCCGCCGATGCAATACGCCTCGTCGGCAAGCTGCACGTGCAGCGCGTCCGCATCGGCCGTGGAATAAACGGCGACGGTCTTGATGCCCATATCGCGGCACGCGCGGATAACACGGACCGCAACTTCGCCGCGGTTGGCGATGAGCACTTTGTCGAACATGAAGCCTTCCTTAACTTTCGTGCATGAGTGCAAAAGACATATCGGCGCGGCAACACACCTCACCGTTGACGCTCGCGGTGCCCGTCGCAAAGCGGAACGGCCCGCGCGCACGCGTGATGGAGCACACCAGATCCACCGTGTCGCCCGGTCGCACCGGACGCTTAAAGCGCACCTTGTCCAAACTCGTGTAGAACGGCGTCGCGCCGCGCGCCTCCTCATCGCCCATCAGCAGCACGCAACAGTTCTGGGCGAGCATCTCGCACTGAATCACGCCGGGGACCACCGGGTTTCCCGGAAAATGCCCCTGCAAAAAGTACTCGTCGCCCGTAATCGTGATCTTGCCGTGGGCCTCGTCGCCCACCAGCTCGGCCTCGTCGAGCAAAAGCATCGGTTCGCGATGCGGCAACAGCTTCTTGAGCTCTTCTTTGTTCATGGACATCACCTATCCGATCCTCATAAGGCAACTGCCGAACTCCACGAGGTCGCCGTCGGCCACGCAGATCTCGAGCACCTCGCCGTCTGCCTCGGCCGTCACCTCGTTGAGAACCTTCATGGCCTCGATGATGCAGAGGGTCTCGCCGGCCTTGACCTTGGAGCCCACGTGCACAAACGGCTCGTCGCCCGGCGCCGGGGCAGCATAGAAAACGCCGACCATGGGAGCGGTCACCTCGGTGCCCTTAGGCTCCGGTGCGGCGGCAGGCGCCTGCGCGGCGGGCTCCGGTGCGGCGGCAGGCACGGCGACAGGAGCCACCGCCGGAGCAGTCACGGCACTCGGCATAGGCATGGGCACGGCAACCGGCTGCGCGGCGCTCGCGCGCTCGAGTTCGACCGCGGTGCCATCGGGCTCCTCAACGCGTACGCGCGTGAGGCCGCGGTCCTCCATCACATCGGCTATCTCGGCAAGTCTTTTGGAATCCATGCTCTAGCTCCTCGTATATCTACGCAGCGCGATGGCGGCGTTGTGCCCGCCAAAGCCCAGGTTGGTCGAAAGCGCCCAGGTAAGGTCGGCGCGAACCGCGCGATTGGGCGTGTAGTCAAGATCGCAGGCGGGATCGGGCGTGTGGTAGTTAATGGTCGGCGGCACCACACCCTGCTCGAGCGCCATGGCACAGGCCATGACCTCGATGGCGCCCGTGGCACCGATCATGTGGCCGGTCATCGACTTGGTCGACGAGACGTGTGCGGCGCGCGCCGCGTCCTCGCCGAGCGCTCGTTTGATGCCCGCTGTCTCGGACGAATCGTTGAGTTTGGTCGAGGTGCCGTGAGCGTTGATGTAGAGGCCCTCGGAAGGCTTAACGTCGCCCTCGGCAACCGCCAGCGATATCGCGCGGGCAATGCCGGCAGCCTCGGGATCGGGGCTCGTGATGTGATAAGCATCATCGGTGTTGCCGTAGCCCACGACCTCGGCGTAAATGTGCGCACCGCGGGCCTGTGCGTGCTCCATACCCTCGAGCACGAGCACGCAGGCGCCTTCGCCCATCACAAAGCCGTCGCGGTCTGCATCGAACGGACGACAAGCCGTCGCGGGATCGGGGTTGGTGGTCAATGCGCGGCAGGACGTAAAGCCCGCAACAGCATCGGGGATAATTGCGGCCTCGGCACCGCCGGCGAGAATCGCATCGGCATAGCCGTGCTTGATGGCGCGGAACGCCTCACCCACCGCATGGGCAGAAGTCGCGCAGGCTGTCACGACGGGCAGGGTCGGGCCCTTTGCCTTATGGCGAATCGCAATGTTGCCCGATGCCATGTTGGGAATCATCATCGCGATCATGTAGGGCGATGCGCGACGAGGCCCGCGATCGGCAATCGTGTGGACGTTGTCGACGAGCGTCTGCATGCCGCCCACGCCCGAGCCCACATAGACACCCAGGCGATCGCGATCGACCGCGCCCTCAACATCGAGGCCCGCATCGTGCATGGCCTCGTCCGACGCCGCCATCGCAAACTGAACACAGGGGTCCAGGTGCTTGGCGTCATGCTTGCCAAAGTACTCATTGCCGTCAAAGCCCTTGACCTCGGCCGCCACCTTAACGGCGAACGCATCGGTATCGAAGTGCGTGATCGGGCCGATGCCACAGGTCCCGGCGCACATGGCCGCCCAGGTGGCAAGCGCGGTGTTGCCGAGCGGCGACACGGCACCGATACCGGTGATTGCAACTCTCTGTTCCATCATGGTCTCCTCATCCAAGCCGCTTACCCGGCTTGCTTTCTACATCGCCATTCCGCCGTCGACGCGTATGACTTCGCCCGTAATGTAAGCAGCCGCATCGCTCGCTAAAAAGCGCACCACACCGGCCACCTCCTCGGGCTGTGCTATACGTTTAAGGGGAATCTGCTCCTCGGTTGCCGCGCGAACCTTCTCCGAGAGCTTTGCCGTCATATCCGTCTCGACAAACCCGGGGGCGACCGCGTTCACTCGTACGCCGCGGGGCGCAAGCTCGCGCGCAACCGCTTTGGTCAGGCCGATCACGCCCGCCTTGGAGGCAGCGTAGTTGGCCTGTCCGGCATTGCCCATCAGGCCCACGACCGAGCTCATGTTGATGACGCAGCCGCCGCGCTGGCGCATAAAGGTCTTGGTGAGCGCGCGCGTCGTATTGAACGTGCCCTTGAGATTGACATCGAGCACGCGGCCGAAGGCATCGTCGCCCATACGCATGAGCAGGCCGTCGCGCGTGATGCCGGCGTTGTTGACGAGCGCCCAAATGGAGCCAAAGCTGTTGAGGACCGTCTCCACGCATGTGTTGACGGCGGCGGGGTCGGCCACGTCACATTGATATGCGAGCGCCGTGGCACCAGCGGCCTCGCAGGCTTCGCACGTCTCGCGCGCCGCATCGACGCTACCGGCATAGACGACGGCGATATCAAAGCCATCCTCCGCCAGGCCCACGGCACAAGCGCGACCGATGCCGCGCGAGCCGCCCGTGACCAGTGCCACGCGACGTGAGCCGTTGCGCTCGAGCGTGCCGTTGTTCAAGTTGCCCATGTCATTCCTTTCGGGTTACAGCCCTGTGGGCTATGCGAGCTCGTCGGCAATAGCTGCGACCTGTTCGGCCGTTTCGCACGAATACACGCGAACGTCGCTCAACGTACGCTTGACCAAGCGCGACAGCGTTTTGCCAGGGCCGACCTCAATAAACGTGTCGATGCCCTGATCCTGCAGAGTATGCAGCGTGTCGACCCAGCGCACGGCATGACTCACCTGGTTGGCCAAGACATCCGATGCCGCTCGTGGGTCCGCCGGATAGGGCGCCGCCGTCATGTTTGCCATGACCGGAATCAGCAGCGGAGACGGCGCGTGGCCGGCTTGGATATACGTCGCCAGCCCCTCAGTCGCCTCGGCCATATAGGGGCTATGAAATGCGCCCGACACCGCGACTTTCATAGCGCGGCCGCCAGCCTCTTTTACTAGGTCGTCGAGCGCCTGCAGCGCCTCGGGCGCTCCGGCAACAACCGTCTGCTGCGGGCTGTTGTAGTTGACCGGCCAGCAGTCCTCGCCGGCCTGTGCGGCCAGGTTCTCGACTTGCGCCGCATCGAGCTTGATGACGGCGCGCATGCCGCCGGGGTGACGCTCGGCAGCCGCGGCCATCAG
This sequence comes from uncultured Collinsella sp., assembly GCA_965146285.1. Classification (GTDB taxonomy): domain Bacteria; phylum Actinomycetota; class Coriobacteriia; order Coriobacteriales; family Coriobacteriaceae; genus Collinsella. The sequence goes on along the minus strand of CBCTFW010000010.1, from coordinate 51,254 downwards.
CGCCGCGCGCTCGCACACGAGCTCAAAGCCCGCTCGCGTATCGAACGCCCCCGCAAAGGTGAGCGCGGCGACCTCGCCCAGCGAAAATCCCGCACAGGCGGCAGGCACCACGCCGCGCTCGCGCAGGGCGGCAGCCGCTGCCAGGTCGTGAACGAACACGCACGGCTGCGTGTTCTCGGTCTGCGAGAGCTCCTCTTTGGAGGCGCTCCGGCACTGCTCGCTGGTTCCCGGACGCACCTCGTCGGCGATTGCAAACACCTCGGCAGCCGCCGGTGATGCTTCGATGAGGTCAACGCCCATCGCGGGGTGCTGGGCGCCCTGGCCGGCAAACAAAAACGCTACGCTACCCATGCGCACGCACCCTTCAGGACGCGCTCGGCACCCTCGACCAGATCGTCGACGATTTTGCGTGCGCTCTGGCGTTCGTTGACCATGCCAGCAATCTGTCCGCACAAATACGAACCCTCTTCGTAATTACCGTCCTTGGCGGCCTTGCGAAGCGCACCTGTGCCCATGCCCCCAAGCTCCTCGGCACTTGCGCCCGCCGCCTCACTTTTGGCGTAGGCATTGGTGAAGGGGCTCTTGAGCGCACGCACCGGATGTCCCGTCGAACGGCCAGTCGCGCGCGTCGAGGTGTCTCCCGCCTTGAGCACCAGCTCTTTGTATTGCTCGGAGACGGTACACTCATCCGCAACGAGAAAACGCGTGCCCACTTGGACGCCAGCGGCGCCAAGCATAAAGGCGGCCGCCACCCCGCGACCATCGGCGATACCGCCAGCTGCCACAACGGGGATATCGACCGCGTCGACAACCTGCGGAACGAGCGCCATCGTCGACGTCTCGCCAATATGCCCACCCGATTCGGCGCCTTCGGCAACCACGGCGGTTGCCCCGCGACGCGCCACGAGACGCGCCAGCGCCACAGAGGCAACAACCGGGATGACCTTGATGCCCGCGTCGTTCCAAGCCTTCATGTACTTGGTGGGATTGCCGGCACCCGTCACGACGACCGGCACCCGCTCGTCGATTACAACCCGTGCGACCTCGTCGGCAAACGGGCTCATAAGCATGACGTTCACGCCAAAGGGCTTGTCCGTCTTGGCGCGCAGCTCGTGAATCTGATCGCGCAGCCAGTTGGCGTCGGCATTCATGGCCGCAATGATTCCCAACCCACCTGCCTCGGACACGGCCGATGCCAGCGAGGCATCGGCAATCCAGGCCATGCCGCCCTGGAACACAGGCTTTTCGATGCCGAGCAGCTCGCAGAGAGGAGTCTTGAGCATCTCTACTTCTCCAATGCCGCCTCGACCGTATCGGCGAACTCGCCGACCGTCTTGGGGTTCTCCTCGGTATCGAGCTGGATGCCAAACTCGTCCTCGACGGCGACGAGGATCTCGACGGTGCCCAGGCTGTCGAGGCCAATCTCCTCGAGCGTGGACTCGGGCTTCATCTCGACGTCGTCAAGGCCAGCGGTCTCGCGGATAACGTCGCAAACGCGCTCGAAGGTCTTCTGATCTGCCATGGTAGTTCTCCTTTGTTTGTGCCCTAGGGGCGTTTTTATTTCCTATGTGCGACTACTTCCAACGAAGCAGATAGCCACCTATATCCAGGCCGGCGCCAAATCCAACGAGGGCGATGGTGTCGCCCGCGTGCAGCGCGCCGGTATTTGCCAGACGATCGAGAGCAAGCGGAATGCAGGCGCTCGAAATGTTGCCGGTCTCGCGCAGCGTTCGAACCACGCGCTCGTCTGGCACGCCGAGGCGCTTGACCGCCTGACTCAGGATTCGTTCGTTAGCCTGATGGAATACAAAATGATCGATGTCTTCGACCGAGATGCTCGCATCGCTCGCAAGCTTATGGACCGTGTCGCAGATGGCGTTGACGCCGAACTTGAACACGCGACGGCCATTCATGGACAGCACGCTCTCGCTATCTGCGGAGGCCTTGAACGGCGAGGTGCCGACCAGACCGGGAACGCGCAACGTCTCGACGTCGGGCGCCGTCGAAAGCTCAACGGCGAGGGGACTTTCTCCCCCAGCCTCAATCACTGCGGCGCCTGCCCCATCGCCAAAGAGCACGCAGGTGGCGCGGTCGGTCCAGTCAAGTGCGCGCGTCATCTGCTCGGCAGCAACGACAAGCACATGCTTGGCTCGTCCTCGGGCGATATAGCCCTCGGCGACATCGAGCGCAAAAACAAAGCCAGCACAGGCGGCCGAGACATCAAAGGCGGGACACGTCGCGCCCAGACCCTCGGCAACGGCGCATGCCTCGGCGGGAACGAGATGGTCACCCGTTGTCGTCGAGCAGACGATCAGATCCAGCTGGCTCGCGTCGATTCCGGATACCTGGAGCGCCCGCTCGCTCGCTGCTACGGCAAGGTCGTCGAGCGACTCGGTGGTGCAGACGTGGCGGCTCTTGATGCCTGTGCGGGTAAAGATCCACTCATCCGAGGTATCGAGGAACTTAGACAGCTCGTCATTGGAAACACTGCGCTTAGGAAGCGCCGAGCCTGTTCCAAGAATCGTGAAACCCATCACTAACCTCCTTTGAGTTGTTGACGTGTTTACATCGACCAAGAGAGGATAACGCATTTCAGTCGTTGTTGACGTGTTAACATTAAATTGTTCAAATGCGACAAAGGCTTCACATTGTGTCTATCTCTCGACACCATTACGCGATTGCCTTATTACCTTAGGAGGTAGCAGCTGTTATGGATTCTCGTTTAACGGTGGTCGACGTAACCGGATCGACCAACGATGACCTGCTCGAAGCAGGAAAACAGGGAGCGTCGCACGGCACGGGACTTGCCGCCCGGGCTCAGACAGCAGGACGCGGCCGGCGCGGCCACAAGTGGGATTCAACCGCCGGCAACCTATTGCTTTCGATTGTCCTGCGTCCATGCGTTAATCCTGCAAAGTACTCTGGTCTTGCCGCCGTCAGCGGCCTAGCAGTGCTCGAAGCGCTCGAAAAGCAGGGCCTTGCAAGCGAAATAGCCCTCAAATGGCCCAATGACCTGGTCGCGCGAGGACGCAAGCTCGGCGGCATTCTGGTCGAAGCCGCACGCGATAACGAAGGCAAACCTTTCGCCGTCTGCGGCATTGGCGTCAATGTGAACTATGTGCCCTCGGAGGTTCCCGATGGCGGCCTGCCGGCAATCGGTCTCTCCGACCTCAACGAGAACGTTCCCGTCGTCGACGCGCTACTCAAGGAGGTCTATCACACCGTCGTAAACGCTGTAGATGCGTGGGCAGAGCGCCTCAACGCCATGGAAGAAAACACTGGACCGCTCGCGCCCATCCACGGCGAATATGTCGCTCACCTCAATTGGATTGGGGAGCACGTTATCGCCCGCTCCCCCGCAGGTGACGAACTGGCGCGAGGCGTCTTTAAAACCGTCGACGCCTTTGGTCGCGCGTGTATCGAAACGGAAGACGGCTTGCGTCCCTTCCATTTTGAGGAGGCATCGCTGCGTCCCTTGAGCGAATAGGGCACCGCAGCCACCTACTCGGCAGCATTACCCAGTAGTCCAAACCATCATTCAAAACAAAAGAGCCCCGCTACCGTAATGGCAGCGGGGCTCTTTAAGCTATGAGCGATATCGCTTAGAGCTTGATGTCGATGTCGACGCCAGCGGGGAGGTCGAGACGCATGAGCGAATCAACGGTGCCCGAGGTGGGGTCGAGGATGTCGATGAGGCGCTTGTGGGTGCGCATCTCGAACTGCTCACGGGAGTCCTTGTTCACGTGCGGCGAGCGGATAACCGTGTACAGGTTGCGCTCGGTGGGCAGGGGGACAGGACCGGAAACGCGAGCGCCGGTCTTCTGAGCGGTCTCGACGATGAGCTTCGCGGACTGATCGACGACCTCGTGATCATAGCCCTTGAGGCGAATGCGGATCTTCTGGGTAGCCAACTTAAACCTCCAAAGAGTGCGAGAAGTGTTCTCGCAGGATTACGTAACAGGGAGCTCGAACTTAGGCGTTCTTGCTCATGACCTCGTCCACGATGGACTTGGGCGCGGGCTCATAAGAGTCGAACTGCATCGTGTAGGATGCACGGCCCTGGGTCTGGGAGCGAAGGTCGGTAGCGTAACCGAACATCTCGCCCAGCGGCACCTTGGCACGGATGAGCTTGCTGTTCTTGCGATCCTCCATGCCCTCGATCTTGCCGCGGCGACCGGAGAGGTTGCCCATAACGTCGCCCATGTACTGCTCGGGGGTCTCGACCTCGACAGCCATGATCGGCTCGAGCAGCTGCGGATCGGACTTCTTGAGGGCGTCCTTGATAGCCATGGAACCGGCGATCTTGAAGGCGGCCTCGGAGGAGTCGACCTCGTGGTAAGAACCGTCGAACAGGGTGACCTTAACGTCGAGGACCGGGAAGCCGGCGATAACACCGGTGTTCAGGGCCTCCTGGATGCCCTTGTCGATGGACGGGATGTACTCCTTGGGCACGACGCCGCCGACGATAGCGTTGACGAACTCGTAGCCGAAGCCCTCCTCCATCTTCTCGAGCTTGATGACGGCGTGGCCGTACTGACCGCGACCGCCGGACTGACGGACGAACTTGCCCTCAGCCTTCTCGACGTCGTGACCAGCGGTCTCGCGGTAAGCAACCTGGGGCTTACCAACGTTAGCGTCAACCTTGAACTCGCGGAGCAGACGGTCGACGATGATCTCGAGGTGCAGCTCGCCCATGCCGGCGATGATGGTCTGGCCGGTCTCGTGGTTGGTGGACACCTGGAAGGTCGGGTCCTCCTCGGCGAGCTTGGTCAGAGCCAGGGACATCTTGTCCTGCTCGGCCTTGGTCTTGGGCTCGATGGCAACGTCAATAACGGGCTTAGCGAACTCGATCTTCTCGAGGACGATCTCCTTGCCCTCGGCGCACAGGGTGTCACCGGTGGTGGAGTTCTTGAAGCCGACGCAAGCGACGATGTCGCCGGCGGCAGCGTCGTCACGGTCGATACGCTCGGCGGCGTTCATCTCGAGGATGCGGCCGAGGCGCTCGCGCTGACCGTTGGAAGCGTTGACCACGTAGGAGCCGGACTCGGCGCGGCCGGAGTAAACGCGGACATAGGTGAGCTTACCGACGAACGGGTCGGTCATGATCTTGAAGACCAGGCCTGAGAAGGGCTCGTCGAAGGAAGGATGACGCTGGATCTCCTCGCCGGTGTCCGGATCGGTACCGGTGACGGCCTCAACGTCGAGCGGGCTGGGCAGGTAGTCGACGACAGCGTCGAGCAGCTCCTGAACGCCCTTGTTCTTGTAGGCGGAGCCCACGAAGACGAGGTTGAGCTCGTTGGCCAGAACGCCCTTACGCAGAGCAGCCTTGAGCTCCTCGACGGTGAAGTCCTCCTCCATGAGGATCTTCTCCATGAGCTCGTCGTCAAAGCTGGCAGCAGCGTCGAGGAGCTCCTCGCGCTTGGTGGCAGCGATGTCGGCAAACTCAGCCGGGATCTCGTCCATCGGCTCGGGGTAGGTCATACCCTTCTCGTCGGCCTTGAAGTCCCATGCAGTCATGGTGACCAGGTCGATGACGCCCCAGAAGTTGTCCTCGGCGCCCATCGGGACCTGAGCGGCCACGGCGTTAGCGTCGAGACGATCCTTCATGGTCTCGATAGCGTTGAAGAAGTCAGCGCCCACGCGGTCATACTTGTTGATGAAGGCGATGCGGGGGACGTTGAAGGTGGAAGCCTGACGCCAAACGGTCTCAGACTGGGGCTGAACGCCGGCAACGGCGTCGAAGACGGCGACAGCGCCATCGAGGACGCGCAGGCAGCGCTCGACCTCGGCGGTGAAGTCAACGTGGCCCGGGGTGTCGATGATCTGGATGCGGTAGTCCTTACCGTCCTTATTCCAGAAGCACGTGGTAGCAGCGGAGGTAATGGTTACGCCGCGCTCCTGCTCCTGAACCATCCAGTCCATGGTGGCAGCGCCCTCATGGACCTCACCGATCTTGTGGGTCTTACCGGTGTAGTAAAGAATACGCTCGGTCGTGGTGGTCTTACCGGCATCGATGTGAGCCATGATGCCGATGTTACGGGTATCGGAAAGCTTGTACTTAGGCTTAGCCATGTTAGTTCCTTACCTTAAACTTACCAACGATAGTGAGAGAACGCGCGGTTGGCCTCGGCCATCTTGAAGACGTCCTCACGCTTCTTGACGGAAGCGCCCAGGCCGTTGGAGGCGTCGAGGATCTCGTTGGCGAGACGCTCGGCCATGGTCTTCTCCTTGCGAGCGCGGGAGAAGTTGACGATCCAGCGGATGCCCAGAGCGGTGGAACGACGGGAGTTGACCTCCATCGGGACCTGATAGGTAGCGCCACCGACACGCTTGGGCTTAACCTCGAGCGTGGGCTTGACGTTGTCCATAGCCTTCTTGAAGGTAGCGAGAGCGTCGCCACCCTCGGACTTCTCGGCAACGATCTCGAAAGCGGTGTAAACGATGCGCTCAGCGGTGGCCTTCTTACCGTCAAGAAGGACCTTGTTGATGAGCTGAGTCACCAGGCGGTTGTTGTAAACGGCGTCAGGCTGAACCTCACGACGATTAGCTGCTGCACGACGCGGCATGTGAAATCTCCTTAAGTGTCTACCGTGCGGCGCTTAGGCGGCACACGGCGAAAGTATCAAAACGTTATCTGGCTTATTTGGCCTTGGGGCGCTTAGCACCGTACTTGGAACGGGCCTGCATACGGTTCTGGACCGGAGCAGCGTCGTAGGCGCCACGGATGACGTGATAACGAACACCAGGGAGGTCACGGACACGACCGCCGCGGACGAGCACGATGGAGTGCTCCTGCAGGTTGTGGCCCTCACCCGGGATGTAAGCGGTAACTTCGATGCCGTTGACGAGGCGAACACGGGCAACCTTACGAAGAGCCGAGTTCGGCTTCTTGGGGCTCGTGGTGAAGACGCGGGTGCACACGCCGCGCTTCTGGGAGTTGTGCTGCAGAGCAGCGTTCTTGGACTTCTTGGGCACGGAACGACGGCCCTGGCGAACCAGCTGGTTAATAGTAGGCAAAGCGTACTCCTTCTCGAATGATTCCAGCTTTCTGTAAAGTGCAACGGCTTGAATCGAGGGGTCAGCATCCCCCTACGAAACACGCAGTTCGATAGGATACGTGCCGTTAGCTGTGCCGTCAACAGACCACGCCGCCGGGCGTATCCCAAAATGAGCACATTTCCGCAAAGCCTACACAAAAGGAATCCCCTCCTGTGCGCGGGGGCGGATTCGCGGGCCGGGCGCCCCAGGGGTTAAGTTTGCTGCTCTACAGTCCTGGCTCGCACGGAGGCCACATTAAGTGGCCTCCGGCTCGTGCGGAACTCGCGACAAACTTAACCCCTGTGCCGCCCGGCCCGGGAATCCGACGCGCTCGTCAGGGCAACGTTCCCTGCCAAAAAGGGACAGGTTTATTTTGGTCGGTTTTATCTGGGGAAACGTCGCGCTCCAGCGGTAATCTGCTCTCATCTGTCATAGGGAAATCGGCGGCGTTTCCATTTAACGCAAAAGAGGCCGCTTCCCCTAGTAGGAAGCGGCCTCAGACCTTACGAATAGACGATAGTAAAGGACTCTTCCGTTTCGGTCTCTCCTGTTGACGTGCACCTCGTGCCCTCAAGCGTTACTGAGACCACTTGGTCGACATCAATCAACTTCGTTGGCACCCAGATGTTCTCTCCGCTATTGCGCGCATAAGAAAAATATAAGTTGAACACCCCTGCGTCGTCATCTTCGATAGTCTGCTCCGATCCATCCTTGTAGCTGACGGTCAGCTTATTATCAACTGCTTCATAGCCCAGATCATCGATGTGCGTCTGGATGGAAAACGGGCTAATCTCAAGAGTCGAGTCATCGGAGCGGAGTTCCTTTGTATCGACGTACGCTCCAACGCTAAACTCGGGCGTCGATGCCTCGAACGGCTTCGCATCCTCGCCTTCGCCCTCGGTCCACGAGATATTCCAGGTGACCGCATGTTGAAAACCTCGCTCGCGATCCATAGAAGCAAAGTACATCGTGCCATTAATGACAGTATCGCTTGATGTGTCCTTATCAATGGTGCAGCGTGTGTCAGCCCATTCCTCGCCGAACTTCATATCGGGCGTGCCGATGCCCTGTTCTTCTTCACCATAAAGAACAAGTTCGCCGATCTCTGCTGCCGGCTTGTAGCAGTTAACTCCATTTGGATTGGACAACGTAAACGTCACGGCGCCGCAGCCGTTTTGATCGATAGCCATCTCATGGATATCGAGCGTATAACCGTTACCCTCGACGGACAGATTAACCTTCTGGACTGCACCCTCCAGGCTTTGGGGCGCGATGCCATCACCAAACTCTCTGGTGTAGGTGTATTTAGTCCCTGATGAGCCACCGTTGGTCCAGGTAATGGAATCCCCATTGCCGTGGTTTCCCCAGGCTGAGGCAAAATAGCCGGAATTGACAACGGCGTAGGCGACCCCTCCGGTCGCCAGCACTCCGGCAAGGCATCCGATCACGGCAACATACAGAGGCTTCGCGTGACCCTTTCGGCGAAGCGGCTCACCAGCAGCGGCATAAAGAACACGGTCAGCAAGATCGCTATCGGCTTGGACGGACTCGAAGGCCTGCTTGATTTGATTGGATTTCACGGTCGCCCTCCTCTAGGATGAACTTGAGTTTCGATCTGCCGCGAGCTAAACGCGTTCGAACGGTCGCGGCTGGTACATGCAACAACTCGGCAATCTCTGAGGTCGAAAAGCCCAGATAGTAATAGAGCACGATGGGGACACGGAATCGCTCCGGAAGTCGCATAACGTCTGACAAGACCGCCTTGGTCTCATCCTGCGCCGCCGAAAGCGAATCGGTCAGGCTTTCAATATCCTCCACGCGTCTCCACGGCTTTCGAAAGAGCGATTTACATTCATTGATCGTGACCCGGATAAGCCATCGACGAAGATGCCCCCAGCTTTCAAAATGCGTATCGCATTTGAGCAACTTAAGAAAGACGTCTTGTGCAACATCGTCGGCATCGGCGCGATCGCGCAGGTACGTCAGTGCGATTCGAAACACGACATCCCGGTGATCTTCGACCGCCTGTCTAAAAGCTTGTTCTTCCATAATCACCTCCCGGTGATGCTAATGGTTCTCGATGAGGCCCTCACCATAGATACGCTTTGACCGAACAGAATGTTTCAAATTCAAGCAGGAAAAACCTACCAAAATAAACCTGTCCCTTATTGGCAGGTTTTCTTCAACAAAAAGACCCGCTCCCCTGTTGGGAAACGGGTCTTTGGAAGGGCGGTTAACGTACTAGGAAGTTACTCCTCGTCGTTGTCCTTGGCCTCTTCGGCGTCGTCGGTGTCCACGAGCTGGTTGAGCAGCTCATCGAGAGAAGCCATGTCCTCGTTGATCGCGCCGTTGGCGGGAGCCTTCTTGTCGTCGATCGGGGCGCCCAGGAGCTCCTCGTCGGCGTCGGCGTGATGCGTCGGAGCGGAGGTACCCAGCAGGATATCGTCCGGACCGTCGGGGCTAAAGACCATCTGCAGCAGCTGCGAGAGGTCTTCCTCGTCGGCAACGTCGTCGTTGTTCTCGAGGATGTAGAGCAGATCGTGGGCCTCGAGGCCGTCACGGAGCTCCTCGATCGCCTTGGCACCGATGCCATCGATGCGCAGCAGATCCTCCTCGGACTTGCCAACCAGGTCGCCAACCGTCTCGATGCCGACCTCGCTGAACTTGTTGGTCCAGCGCTGCGACACGCCCAGGTCGTCGAACAGGTACAGGCGAGCCTTCTCGGCGGAGATGGTGTGGCCGTTGCGGGTGAACGAACCGTCAGCACCGCCGAACTCGTCGTAGCCGGCCCAATCGAGCTGCTGCGGGAGCTGCTCGTCCAGGTCCTTGAGCTCCACAGGAGCCCACTCGGGCAGCGACTTGGCGTTGGGCGAAGCCGGGCCGTCGATGTCCACGTAGCCGTCGGCCGTACGATACGTCAGCTTGGCGTTGGCGTACGGCTTGAGGCCGGTACCGGCCGGAATCTTCTTACCGACGATGACGTTGGACTTAAGGTCGAGCAGGTGGTCGACCTTGCCCTCGATAGCAGCCTCGGTAAGGACGCCGGCGGTACGGATGAACGAAGCGCTCGACAGCCAGGAGTCGATGTTGGACGCGACCTTGAGCGTACCCAGGATGACGGGCTCGGCCACGGGAGCCTGACCGCCCAGACGGGCAACGCGCTCGACCTCGTCGGCGAACTCGTAGCGGTCGACGTACTGACCAAGCAGGTACTTGGAGTCACCGGGGTTGGTGATCTGAACGCGACGCAGCATCTGACGTGCGAGCACCTCGATGTGCTTGTCGTTCAGGTCGACGCCCTGGCTGGTGTAGACGTCCTTGACGCTCTCGACGAAGGTGTGCATCGTCGACTCGATATCGGTCAGCTTGCGCAGGTTGCGGAAGTTGACGAAGCCCTTGGTGATCTGGTCGCCGGCGCGAACCTCGCAGCCGTCCTCGATCTCGGGCATAAAGCGCACCGAAGCGGGGACGCGACGCTCGTCGAGGACACGGGTGTGGTCCTCGGAGTCAGTGAGCGTCAGCACGTACTCGGACTTCTCGGGCTTAATCGAGAGGTGACCGGAGTACGGAGCCAGCTCGGCCTCGCGACCCAGGATCTTCTCGTTGACGTTGCCGACGATATCGAACATACGGCTGACCGTAGGCAGACCCTGCGTAATATCGTCGACGCCAGCGACGCCGCCGGAGTGAATGGTACGCATCGTAAGCTGCGTACCGGGCTCGCCGATGGACTGGGCGGCAATAATGCCGACCGCGGTACCGATGGCGACCGGACGACGGGTGGAAAGATCCCAGCCGTAGCACTTCTGGCACACGCCGTACTTGGAGCGGCAGGTGAGCAGCGCGCGAAGCTTGACCTTCTTAAGGCCCGCATCGACCATCTTCTGGATGTCGGCGACCTTCTCGATGTAGCCGTCCTGCTCAAAGAGCACGGTGCCATCGGGAGCCACGACGTCCTCAATGAAGCAACGGCCGACGAGGTCGGTGTTGAGGTCGGTGGTGCCGGGGATGATGAGGTTGTAGGTGACGCCCTCGTGCGTACCGCAGTCCTCCTCGCGGACGATGACGTCCTGGGCCACGTCGACCAGACGACGGGTCAGGTAACCAGAGTCCGAGGTGTGGGATGCGGTATCGACCAGGCCCTTACGGGCGCCGTAGGTCGAAATGAAGTACTCGAGCGGCAACAGGCCCTCGCGGAAGTTCGCCTTAATGGGAAGGTCGATCGTCTCGCCGGACATGTCTGCCATCAGGCCACGCATGCCGCCGAGCTGACGCAGCTGGGTCTTAGAACCACGGGCGCCGGAGTCGGCCATCATATAGAGCGGGTTCTCCTCGTCGAACAAGTCGAGCATGAGCGCTGCAACCTTGTCGGTACAAGCGGTCCACTCGTTAACGACTTCGATGTGGCGCTCCGTCTCGTTGATGAAGCCCTCCTCGAAGTACTCGTTGATCTGGTCGACGTTGGCCTGGGCGCGATCGAGCAGCTCCTGCTTCTCGGCAGGGATGAGAGCGTCCCACACCGAGATGGTGAGGCCGGCGCGGGTAGCGTAGTGGAAGCCGGAGTACTTGATGGCGTCGAGGATCGGGCCGACCTTGGCCTCGGGGTAACGATCGCAGCAGTCGGCAACCAGCTTGGCCACATCGCCCTTGACCATCTTGTAGTTCATGAACTCATAGTCTTCGGGCAGGCACTGGCGGTTGAAGATGATGCGGCCGATAGAGGTCTCGAAGCGCGCGGTCTTGTTGCCGGTGACGTCGTAGTCGACGAACTCGTTCTTGCCGTTCTTGACGCGGAAGATACGGGTGCCGTCCTCGTTGATGACGTTGGCATCGGCAGCGGACACGCGAACCTGGATCTTGGCCTGCATGTCGACCTCGGAACGGCAGTCATAGGCGTGCAGCGCGTCGTCGAAGCTGGCGAACACGTGGTTCTCGCCCGGCAGACCCTCGCGGACCTGGGTGAGGTAGTACACACCAATGATCATGTCCTGCGAAGGGATGTTAACCGGCTTGCCGGATGCCGGCGAGCGCAGGTTGTTCGCAGAGAGCATGAGCACGCGAGCCTCGGCCTGAGCCTGGCTGGACAGCGGCACGTGGACAGACATCTGGTCGCCGTCGAAGTCGGCGTTGAAGGGCGAGCAGACCAGCGGGTGCAGGTGGATAGCCTTGCCCTCGACCAGCACCGGCTCAAAGGCCTGGATGGACAGACGGTGCAGGGTCGGTGCACGGTTGAGCAGCACGACACGGCCGTCGATGACCTCTTCAAGGATATCCCACACAAAGGTGGCACCGCGGTCGATAGCGCGCTTGGCGCCCTTGATGTTCTCGACCTTGCCAAGCTCGACCAGGCGCTTCATGACGAAGGGCTTGAAGAGCTCCAGCGCCATGGTCTTGGGCAGACCGCACTGGTGCAGCAGCAGCTTGGGGTCGGTAACGATTACCGAACGGCCAGAGTAGTCGACACGCTTGCCCAGCAGGTTCTGACGGAAACGACCCTGCTTGCCCTTGAGGGCCTCGGCGAGCGACTTGAGCGGGCGACCGCCACGGCCAGAGACCGGGCGACCACGACGGCCGTTGTCGAACAGGGCGTCCACGGACTCCTGGAGCATGCGCTTCTCGTTGTTCACGATGATCGCAGGGGCGTCCAGGTCGAGCAGGCGCTTGAGTCGGTTGTTACGGTTGATCACGCGACGATACAGGTCGTTGAGGTCGGACGCGGCGAAGCGACCGCCGTCGAGCTGGACCATCGGGCGCAGATCGGGCGGAATGACCGGGATGACATCCAGAATCATGTTCGCGGGGCTGTTGCCGCCCTTCAGGAAGGCGTCAACGACCTCGAGGCGCTTGACGGCCTTCTCGCGCTTCTGCTTCTGGGAGTCCTCGTCGGCGATGATTGCCTTGAGCTTCTCGGCCTCGGAGGGGAGGTCGATGGCAGCGAGCAGGTCGCGGACGGCCTCGGCACCCATGCCACCCTTGAAGTACATGGAGTAGTAACGGGTCATCTCGCGGAACAGCGGCTCATCAGAGATGAGGTCGCGCTCGGTGAGCTTCATGAAGGCGTTGAAGGCGTCCGTGCGGAGCTGCTTCTCGTCCTTGCACTCTTCCTCGATGTCGACGATGCCAGAGGCGATCTCCTCGGGGGTCAGCGGCTCCTCGTCGGAGAACTCGTCGAAGTTCTCGGGGTTGCCCTGCTCCTTGAGGGACTCGATCTGGCGGGCGCACTCGGCATCGATCTCTTCCAGGTCGGCGGCGAGCTCCTCGCGCAGGTCGTCAGCGTCGGCCTCGCGAGCCTCGTAGTTGACCTCGGTAATGATGTAGCTGGCAAAGTACAGAACCTTCTCGAGGTCCTTGGACTTGATGTCGAGCATACGGCTCATCGGGAAGCTCGTGGGGCTCTTGAAGTACCAGATGTGGGACACGGGAGCGGCGAGCTCGATGTGGCCCATGCGGTCGCGACGCACCTTGGCCGAGGTGACCTCGACGCCGCAGCGCTCGCAGACGATGCCCTTAAAGCGGATGCCCTTGTACTTGCCGCAGGAGCACTCCCAGTCCTTGGCGGGACCGAAGATCTTCTCGCAGAACAGGCCGTCCTTCTCGGGCTTGAGGGTACGGTAATTGATGGTCTCCGGCTTCTTGACCTCACCGTGCGACCAGGAACGGATCTGGTCGGCGGAGGCAAGGGAGATTTTTACCGAGTCAAAATCAGTAGCTTCGAAATCTGCCACAGTCAACTACTCCTTATCAGTGGTCGTGGCGGCGACAGCCTCGGGCGCCTCGGCGGTCTCGGCATCCTGGGCCTCGACGTCGGCGTCAACGCCGGCGAGCGCAGCCAGGTCATCGAGGGCAGAGGTCTCCTCGGCGGTCACAGGGGCGGAGGCGTCCTCGTCGGCATCGTGCATGGGCTCGATGTCCAGCGCGAGGGAGCGAATCTCCTTGACGAGAACCTTGAAGGACTCGGGGATACCCGGGACAGGAACGTTCTCGCCCTTGACGATGGACTCGTAGGTCTTGACGCGGCCCACGGTATCGTCGGACTTGACGGTCAGGATCTCCTGCAGGACGTTGGAAGCACCGTATGCGTACAGTGCCCAAACTTCCATCTCGCCGAAGCGCTGGCCGCCGAACTGTGCCTTGCCGCCCAGCGGCTGCTGGGTAACCAGGCTGTAAGGGCCAGTCGAACGGGCGTGGATCTTGTCGTCGACCATGTGGCCGAGCTTGAGGATGTAGGACGTACCCACGGTAATGGGCTCGCGGAACTCCTCGCCGGTGCGGCCGTCGAACAGACGGGTCTTACCGCGCTCGTCAAGCTGGGTGACAAACTCGGGGCGCATGTGATCGCCAAAGGCAGCGGTGGCCTTGTTGAGCATGTTCTTGTTGGCGCGACGGATGACCTCGGCGATCTCGTCCTCCTTGGCGCCGTCGAAGACGGGCGTCGCGGTGAAGAACGGACCGGGAACATACTTGTCGGAATCTGCATTCTCGGTATCCCAACCGCAGGCAGCAGCCCAGCCAAGGTGGCACTCGAGCAGCTGGCCGACGTTCATACGCGAAGGAACGCCCAGCGGGTTGAGGATAACGTCGATCGGGGTACCGTCAGCCATGTAGGGCATGTCCTCGACCGGCAGAACGTTACAGATAACACCCTTGTTGCCGTGGCGGCCGGCGATCTTATCGCCCTGCTGGATCTTACGGCGCTGGGCGACGTAGACGCGCACCTGCTCGTTGACGCCGGGGGCCAGGTCGTCGCCGTTCTCGCGGCTAAAGCGGACGACGTCGATGACGCGGCCGTAAGCGCCGTGAGGCATCTTAAGGGAAGTGTCGCGAACGTCGTGAGCCTTGGCACCGAAGATGGCGCGCAGCAGGCGCTCCTCGGCGGTCAGAGCGCTCTCGCCCTTAGGCGTGACCTTGCCGACCAGGATGTCGCCAGGGCCGACCTCGGCGCCGATGCGGATGATGCCGTCCTCGTCGAGGTTGGCAAGCATGTCCTCGGAGAGGTTCGGGATCTCGCGAGTGATCTCCTCGGGGCCGAGCTTGGTGTCGCGGGCGTCGATCTCGTGACGGGTGATATTGATGGTCGTCAGCAGGTCCTCGGCCACCAGGCGCTCGGACACGACGATACCGTCCTCGTAGTTGAAGCCTTCCCACGGCATGTATGCCACGGTGAGATTCTGGCCCAGTGCGAGCTCGCCATGATCGGTCGAGGGACCGTCGGCCAGAGGCTCGCCCTGCTCAACGGTGTCACCGACGCGCACGAGCGGACGGTGGTTGATGCAAGTGGACTGGTTGGAGCGCTGGTACTTGGCCAGGTGATACTCGTCCATGCCACCGGCATGCTTGACGATAATCTTGGAGGCGTCGGCAAAGATGACCTCACCGGCGTTCTTGGCCAGGGTGACCTCGCCGGAGTCCAGGGCGGCGCGACGCTCCATGCCGGTACCGACATAGGGAGCGGCAGGGTGAACCAGCGGCACGGCCTGACGCTGCATGTTGGCGCCCATCAGCGTACGCTTAGCGTCGTCGTGCTCGAGGAACGGGATCAGCGTGGCTGCGACGGAGAGCATCTGGCGCGGCGAGACGTCCATGTAGTCGACGTCCTCGACGGGCACGTCGGCGGGAGCGCCGAAGGAGCCGTCGAAGTCGCGGGTACGGGCGATCACGGTATGCGGACGGACGATCTTGCCTTCGGCATCGGTCGTGATGAACTCGTTGGTCTTGGGATCGAGCGGCGTGTTGGCCGGCGCGATGACGTGCTTCTCTTCCTCGTCAGCGGTCATCCAGTCGATCTGGTCGGTGGCAACGCCGTTCTCGACGCGGCGGAACGGAGCCTCGATGAAGCCGTACTCGTTGACGCGGGCGTAGAGGGCGAGCGAGCCGATCAGGCCGATGTTGGGGCCTTCGGGGGTCTCAATCGGGCACATGCGGCTGTAGTGCGAATTGTGAACGTCGCGGACGGCCGTCGGCACGTTGGTACGGCGGCTGGAACCCGACTTGTGGCCGGCAAGACCGCCAGGGCCGAGTGCGGACAGACGGCGCTTGTGGGTCAGACCGGTCAGGGGGTTCGCCTGGTCCATGAACTGCGAGAGCTGCGAGGAACCGAAGAACTCCTTGATGGAGGCCACGATCGGACGGATGTTGATGAGCGACTGCGGGGTGATCTCGTCGATGTCCTGGGAGCTCATGCGCTCACGGACGACGCGCTCCATACGGCTCATGCCGATACGGAACTGGTTGGCGACGAGCTCGCCGACGGTGCGGATACGGCGGTTGCCAAAGTGATCGATGTCATCGACCTTGAAGCCCTGCTCGCCGGCAGCGAGGGACAGCAGGTAGCGCAGCGTAGCGACGATATCCTCGTCGGTGAGCACCGTGACCTCTTCCTCGGTGGTGAGGTTGAGCTTCTTGTTGACCTTGTAACGACCGACGCGGGCCAGATCGTAGCGCTGCGGGTTAAAGAGCAGGCCCTCGAGCAGGCTGCGGGAGGCATCCACGGTGGGAGGCTCGCCCGGGCGCAGGCGACGGTAAATCTCGATGAGGGCGTCCTCGCGGGTAAGGGCGGTATCGCGCTCCAGGGTGCGCTTGATCACATCGGAGTTGCCGAGCAGCTCAATGATGTCGTCGTTGGTGACGGCGATGCCAAGGGCGCGCAGGAACATCGTGGCGCTCTGCTTGCGCTTACGGTCGATGGAGACCATGAGCTGGTCGCGCTTGTCGACCTCAAACTCGAGCCAGGCACCACGGGACGGGATGATCTGGGCCTTGTAGATCTGCTTGCCCGAAT
Organism: uncultured Collinsella sp.; assembly: GCA_965146285.1. Classification (GTDB taxonomy): domain Bacteria; phylum Actinomycetota; class Coriobacteriia; order Coriobacteriales; family Coriobacteriaceae; genus Collinsella. The sequence continues at coordinate 34,438 of CBCTFW010000010.1, read as the reverse complement.
CCATCTCGGAGCTGTAGTACACGCCCGGAGAGCGGACGAGCTGCGAGACGACGATACGCTCGGTACCGTTGATGATGAAGGTGCCCTGATCGGTCATCATGGGGAAGTCGCCCATGAAGACGAGCTGCTCCTTGATCTCGCCGGTCTCCTTGTTGGTGAGACGGACGTCGGTCAGAAGCGGAGCCTGATAGGTCATATCCTTCTCGCGGCACTCCTCGACGGTGTGCGCGGGGTCGCCGAACTGATGCTCGCCGAAGGTAACCTCGAGAACATGGTTCTGGCTCTGGATGGGGCTGGATTCCTTGAACGCCTCACGAAGACCCTCGTCCTTAAAACGCTCAAAGGATTCCCTTTGAACAGAGATAAGGTTGGGGAGCTCCATGGCCTCCGGGATTTTCCCGAAGCTGACGCGCTTGCGCTCAGTGGCAGTGTATGCGTAGGTCACCAGGTTTTTCCTCCTTCACGGAAATGCTCGGTGGGTTGGCGAGGCATAGCTTCGCCAGTTATCGCAACCTAATAGTTTATCAGGTACCGACCGTTGGGCAAGAAAAGCCTTGACGCGATTGAGTTTTTGGAGTAGCAAAGTTTTTCGACAGAAAACACGCAGGTAGATAGTGGTATACCGAACATCTGTTCATATATTTTCTGTGAACAGAGAGCCGGCAATCGCAGCTCTTATAAAAAACGGGCGCGAACCGAGGTCCGCGCCCGTAAATGTCGGTGCCCGAAGGCTTATTTGCGCATCAAGCCGCCGCGCTCGTCGATGGCGTCCCAGAAGGCGCTGGCAAAGCGAGGATCGCTTGCGGCCATGAGGGCGTTGGTGGCCATCCAGCCAGACGGGGTGCCGGTGTCGTAGCCCGACAGCGGGTCGATAACGACAGCGTACATGGCCTCGCGGTCGAGCGAGCGGGCCATAGCGTCGGTGAGCTGAATCTCGCCGCCCTTGCCGGCCTGCTGATCGGCGAGCAGGTCCATGACCAGCGGGCTCAGCAGGTAGCGACCGACGATGTACAGGTTGGAAGGAGCCGCCTCGGGAGCAGGCTTCTCGACCAGACCGCCGATGCGCCAGACAGCGCCCGGCTCGGCATCGGCAACGCCCTCGGCGCCCTCGAGCGAACCGACGCGCTCGCCGGCGATAACGCCGTAGCGGCTGACTTCCTCGGGCGAGCAAGCAGCGACGGCGATAACCGAAGCGCCACCGTGCTCCTTGGAGACAGCAAGCATCTTGTCGCAGATGTCACGGTTGGGCACAACGTAGTCGCCCAGAAGAACCAGGAAGTTCTCCCCTGCCACAGCATCGGCGGCAGAGCGAATGGCGTGACCGAGGCCCTTGGGCTCGTACTGATAGCGGAAATCGACCGGCATACCGCCAGCGTGGGCGACGGCATCGGCGTAAGCATCCTTACCGCGCTCGCGCAGCAGGTTCTCGAGCGAACGGTCGGGCTGGAAGTAGCTCAGCAGCTCGGGCTTACCGGGAGAGGTAACGATGATGGCGTCGTCGACCTCCTCGGGGTCGAGCGCCTCCTCAACGACATACTGGATGACCGGCTTGTCGAGTACCGGCAGCATCTCTTTGGGCGTGCACTTAGTGCCAGGCAGAAAACGCGTGCCAAGACCGGCGGCGGGGATGATTGCCTTCATATTATTCAAGGATCCTTTCGCAGGCGCAGAATGCGCCCTGTGCGTGCGGCACGGCGGCCGCAGACCAAATTGCGATACCGAAGTATCTTACCGCCGGAGACATACGTCGCCGTAAGGCAAACGCAATTCTTCAGCAGGTCAACGCAAATTATTGCTCGAATGGTGCAATTTTACGCCCCAGCGGTAACGAGATTGGCACGGCGAAGACAACGGTGTTCTGCGCGCCGAGCAATGGGAATGAAGGGCCAAAACAAAAAAGACGGGGCTCGCAATGCGAACCCCGTCTGCAAAGAAATCTGGCGAGAAAGCCTGATTACTTGAGGGTGACAGCAGCGCCAGCAGCCTCGAGCTTCTCCTTGGCAGCCTCGGCGTCCTCCTTCTTGGCACCCTCGAGAACAGCCTTGGGAGCGCCCTCGACGACCTCCTTGGCCTCCTTCAGGCCAAGGTTGGTGAGCTCACGGACGGCCTTGATGACCTGGATCTTGTTGTCGCCGAAGCCCTCGAGCACGACGTCAAACTCGGTCTTCTCCTCGGCCTCAGCAGCGCCAGCAGCAGGAGCGGCGACAACAGCGGCAGGAGCAGCGGCGGAAACGCCGAAGGTGTCCTCGATAGCCTTGACGAGCTCGGAAGCCTCGAGAAGGGTCATTTCCTTAAGAGCATCGATGATCTCATCGGTGGTAAGCTTAGCCATTTCTAAGTCCTTTCGGTTTCCGTGCGGATGCACGGAGATCAGTTAAAACACGGCGCGAATGCGCCAGGGGTGCGGCGTTGCCGCCGCGGGTGAAAACAGCAACTAGGCTGCCTTCTGCTCGGAGACCTGCTGGATCGAACGAGCGAGACCAGAGGAAACGCCGTTGACGCAGACAGCGATGTCGCGAGCGAAACCGGAGATGAGACCGGCGATCTGGCCGAGAAGCTGATCCTTGGTGGGCAGCTCGGCGATAGCCTTAACATCATCAGCGGAAACGGCCTTGCCGTCGGAGATACCGCCCTTGATCTCAAGGACGCCCTTGGACTGAGCGGAGAAGTCCTTAAGGGCCTTAGCGGCCTCGACCGGCTCGGACTCGTAGAACACATAAGCGACGGGGCCGGCGAGGATCTCGTCGAGCTCGGGCTGCTCCTGGTTCTTGAGAGCGATCTTGACCAGGTTGTTCTTGTAGACCTTCATCTCGGCGCCGCACTCGCGAAGCTGATGACGCAGCTCCTGAGCCTGCTTAACCGTCAGACCGTTGTAGTTGACGACGAACAGACCGGCGTTCTCGGCGATACGGGACTCGATCTCTGCAACCTTGTCGATTTTGTACTGCTGGGGCATGAATTACACCTCCTCGAATTCTTTCCGGGCACGGTCCGCCACAAGGACGTGACGGGGGCATGTCCAAAAAGAAAGCCCCCGCGCTGCATGAGCGACGGGGGCGAGAAGACATATCTACTCGACCACCTCGGCTGGCGGGATATCCCATTAAGCTCGCGGGCAAAGCCCGTTAGCGCCGGCTGTCTCTGGCAGCGGATTCGTGCGTGAACCGAAAGTATTATGGCGGGGACCCCGGCGTCGGTCAACGGAAAACCGGGCTGCACACAGTTCCACCATCCGGCACGCTCCGCCGAAGGCCAGGCGCAAGGTTTTCGCTCGGTCAAGTCCTGGGCTCGCACGAAGGCCACATTAAGTGGCCTTCGGCTCGTGCGGAATCTACGAAAACCTTGCGCCTGGCCTTCGGCGGCGCGGCCTGCGTCAACTATGGGGCAGCCCGGTTTTCCGTTGGCCGGCGCGCCCCACTCATAATGCTTGGGTCGGTGGGCTGATGTGTTGCATCCCTGAGGGCTACAAGGTTGAAATGAAGGTGGATAGGCGGTGGAGACCTTCGTCTAGGTCTTTGTCGGAGGCGCAGTAGCTTAGGCGGATGTGGCCTTCGGTTCCGAAACAGTCGCCCGGGACTAGGGCTACGTTTGCCTCTTTGATAGCTTTGATGCAGAAGTCTTCGCTGGTTAGGCCGAACTTTTTGATGCTCGGGAAAGTGTAGAAGGCTCCTGCGGGCTCTACTACGTCGAGGCCCATGGCATTTAAGGCTGCGAGTACACGTTTGCGACGAGCTCGGTAGACTTTGAGCATGGGGGTTGGGTCGACGGTCAGGGCTCGGGCTGCGGCGTCCATCTCGAAGGAGACAGCGCTCGATACTAGGTATTGGTGGGCCTTTGCGATCTCGGCGATGACGGGGGTTGCCGCTGCGAGCCAGCCCAGGCGCCAGCCGGTCATAGCCCAGGGCTTGGAGAAGCTCTCGATGACTACCGTCTGCTCACGAAGCTCCGGGTGGCGCTGGGCAAAGCGCTCGTAGCCGTCCACGTAGACCAGGCGGTTGTATACGTCGTCGCAGATCACGTAGATGCCCGTCTGCTCCGCCACGTGTGCCACGGCGTCGAGCGATGCTGCGTTGAGGATGCAGCCCGTGGGGTTGTTGGGCGAGCAGATGACGATGGCCTTGGTCGCCGGCGTCACGCAAGCACGAAGCGCATCCTCGTCAATCTGAAATTGCGCAGACTCCGTATCCAAAAAGACCGCTTTGGCGTGGTTGGCCACGACGATGCTCTCGTACAGGCCAAAGGCCGGCGTGGGGATAATGACCTCGTCGCCGGGGTTGAGCATGGCCATGAATGTTGCCGACAGGGCCTCGGTCGCGCCGTCGGTCAGGATGACCTCGTCGGCCGAAAACGTAAGGCCCGCGTCCCCCATGTAGGCAGATAACGCCTCACGCAGGGCGGGGCGACCGTTGTTGGGCGGATAGTGCGTGTCACCGCGGTCCAGTGCGGCGGTCGCCTCGGCACTAATCACATCGGGCGTGGGAAAATCGGGCTCGCCAAGCGCAAGCGCGATGCACCCCGGGTGCTGGGCGGCGAGCGCGTTGATCCGGCGGATACCGGAGGGCTTGAGCGTGGCAAGCGAGGTATTCATGGGCAGACGCATGGCGTTCCTTTCGTAAGGGTTGCACTAGGATAGCGCGGCGGGGCGCCACCAGACGGTGTAACCTAAACGGAAACGAGCCGGAAAGGAGATGGCATGGAGACGACCGCGCGCGGCGACGTACCAAAAACACTGCACACCGTTGCGTATATCAGTATTCCCAATAGCGCCGATCTTGATTTTTTGCTCTGGGACCTGCAGAATGCCATCGCCGCCTATGCTCAACTTTCCGGCACCGCACTCCCCCGCCCGGTCGACTTGAAGGCAAATGACGCCGGCAGCGTTGCCGATGGCATCGTGCTAGCCATTGAAGATGTGGCTGACGATGAGACGTTGACAGCCATCGAGCAGGCGCTTGAGCGCTTTGGCGGTACGGGAACGCGCGTCTATGTCGCGATTCGAGCCGCACAAGAGGGCACTGAGCAGGCGCGTGGGACCGCCGTTCGCCTGCACAAGGCATGTGAGCGCCATGGCCAATTGTGGTGTGGCGGCGTTGCCATCTGCGCCGGCAGCGGCATTGCGGCGCTTCGTCGCTCTCCGCGCATGGGACTCTTGCGGCGACCGTTTTCTGAGGCCATGGACAAGCTCGTGGGCGCCGTTCGCATGGGATGTTCCGTCGAACACGCGCAAAAGCTCGGTGGTGCCGCAACGGGTGGCGTCGACACCGACGGCATGGTGCGCGCCACGTCTGCACTGCCCACACCGATCTGGCACGCCGTTATGAGGCATCTTGCCGAGCACTCAAACTGCTAAATCGAAAAAGCCTGCCAATCAGCGGCGCCGCTCCACCGCTCAACAAGCCGCTCCAGGCGCCAGGCGGCATTGGCAGGACTTGTCGAGGGCAGGACGACGGCAGGCAACCCCGTCCGATCTTGCAAGTAGCGTTTGTAGAGTCGCCCTGCCGTACCGCCGTTACAGACAACGACCTCGATCGACGCGGCATCGGTAATGCGCTCGATATGTGCCGGCACAACGTTGCGGATGCTCGCGTCGCTCGAGCCCTTAATGTCGCAGCTCTCGATTGCATCCCACAGGGCCACGCCGCCGTTCAGCAGCATGGCCCGCTTGGCGGCAATGGAGGCATCGAGCATCGCGGGCTCACCGCTTGCCAAAGGATCGCCCTCGTTGGGCGGAACAGGCACACCGAGGCACGCGGCCATCACGCGCCAAAAGCGATTCTGAGGGTTGCCGTAATAAAAGGCATTGGCGCGCGAAAGCACCGAGGGAAACGACCCCAGCACCAAAACGCGCGAGTGCTGGTCGAACACAGGCTCAAACCCATGCTCAATATGTTGATAGCCCTCGTCAGACGCTGCCATGGCCTAGGCCCTCAGCAGATAACGCACCTCGTAGGGTGCAAGCTCAAGGGTGCCCGTCAGCTCGACCGTGGGCGCATCGTCGGCAAGCAGATCGACAAAGGAGCCGTTGAGCTCGCCGGTGCCAAAGGTGTAAGGCTCGTCCACGGCGTTCACCGCCACGAGCACCGTCGCACCGTCACAAGCGCGTTCGAACAGCAGCTGCTTATTCTGGATCACCACGTTGCGATAGGCACCGTAGTTGAGAGCACGGGCAGCCGCGTCGTCGGCCGAGCGAAGGTGCGCAAGCTGCGTGATGAACGCCGTCAGCTCGTTGGGCGCAGGCTCATTGAGCGCAGGTCGCAGCGCCCAGTCGCCATCGGGGCCACCCTTTTCGCCGGCAATTCCCCACTCGCTGCCATAGTAGACGCACGGGATGCCCGGCATGCCAAAGAGCATGCCGTAGGCGGGACGCAGACACGACTTGTCGGTGAGGATACTTGCCAGGCGCGGCACATCGTGGTTGTCGACAAACGACAGCAGATGTTTGCCGCGGTAGATGCACCACGGATCGCCGCCAAACTGGCGGTGCAGCGAATGGGCGATCTCGAACATGTTGACCGAGTTAAAGCTGGAGTACAGGCCCTTGTAGCACTCGTAGTTGGTGCAGGAGTCGAGCATCTCGTCGTTGACGATTTGGTTGTAGTCGCCGTGGAGCGTCTCGCCGATCAGCACAAAGTCGGGCTTGAGCTCACGGGTAAAGGCGTGCAGGCGGCGCATAAAGTCGCGGTCGAGCATATAGGCAACGTCCAGGCGCAGGCCGTCGACGCCAAAGACCTCGGCCCAGCGGCGCACGGACTCGAGCAGGTAATCGACCACAGCGGGATTTTGCAGGTTGAGCTTCACAAGCTCAAAATGGCCTTCCCAGCCCTCGTACCAAAAGCCATCGCCATAGCAGGAATCGCCGTCAAAGCTAATGTGGAACCAGTCCTTGTACGGCGAGTCCCACTTGCGCTCCTGCACATCGCGGAAGGCCCAAAAACCGCGGCCGACGTGGTTGAAGACGGCATCGAGCACCACGCGGATGCCATGGGCATGCAGCGTGTCGCATACGGCGGCAAAGTCGGCGTCCCCACCCAGGCGACGGTCGATATGGCGCAGGCTGCGTGTATCGTAGCTGTGGCTATCAGATTCGAGCGGTGGGTTGATGAGCACAGCGCCAACGCCGAGTTCCTGCATGTAGTCGGCCCACTTGGCGATTTTCATAATGGGAGCATCGGGGTTAGGAGCAACGTTGACGGCCTGGGCAAGCTCGTCCTCGGCAACGGGTGCGGCGTTTTCGCGCGGAGCCCCGCAAAAGCCCAGCGGATAGATCTGATAGAACGTCGTCTCGTATGCCCACATAGCAACCTCCCGATAAGCTCAACACAACGACATCCATTGTATGCCCAGCTTGTATCCTCTCCCCCAAAATAAGTTGCGGTGGAATAGTTCCTGTCTGGGCCTTCAGAAGCCTTAAACAGGAACTATTCCACCGCAACTGATGAGGGGACGTGATTAGGCGACGGGCTTGGCGCGGCGGATGGCCGGAAACAGCACGGTGATGGCGAGGATGACGCCCACGACGGCAATCGCCCCGCCCGCGAAGCCGATCCAAGCGATACCGGGACCCGAAACCACGGCGCCGCCGATTGCGGTGCCCGTGCCAATACCGAGGTTAAACAGGCCCGAGAAGATCGACATGGCGACGGCTGACGAATCTGCCGGCGTGTGCTTGATGAGCTCGGCCTGGAATGCCACATTGAAGGCCGTGGCGCAGCAGCCCCACAGTGCGCAGACGGCAAGCACTGTCACGAGCGACGATGCGGCCGGCCCCATGAGCAGCAGGGCCACCGGCACGCCGGAGAGCGTGATAGCAAGGAACGGAAAACGGTGCCCGTCGAACAGGCGGCTGAACAGCCAGCTGCCCACCAAGCCGGAACAGCCAAACGCCGTCAGCGTCATGGTGATGGCGCCCGCATCGACGTGCGCGACCTGCGCTAGGAAGGGCTCGATATAGCTGTAGCTTGCGTAATAGCCGGTCGCCATGAAGACCGTGACTGCGTAGAGCGCGATGAGGAGCGGGTTCTTGAGCAGCTCGGGCAGCTGTTTGACGGTAAAGCGCTCACCCGCCGGCATGGCCGGGAACACCGCTGCCTGGTAGACGACCGCGATGGCTGAGAGGCCCCCGACCACGGCAAACGTCATGCGCCAGCCCACGGCCAAGCCAATGGCGCGACCGAGAGGCAGGCCAAAGATCTGCGCGATGGACGAGCCCGTGGCGATCATGCTGATGGCGAGCGCGCCGTGGCGAGTGTCGACCAGGCGCGAGGCCATAATCGAGGCGACTGACCAGAACACGGCATGTGCGCAAGCGACCACCAGGCGCGCGCAGACCAGGATGGGATAGGTCGGCGCCACAGCGGACAGGAACTGACCGAGCGAGAACACGGCCAGCACGCCCAGCAGCATCCGCTTGAACTCGAAGCGCGAGGCAAACACCATGAGCGGCAACGACAGCAGCATGACGCCCCAGGCATAGACCGAGATCATGATGCCAGCTTGGGCCTCGGTGAGCGAAAACGATGCAGCGATGTCGGTCAGCAGGCCGATGGGCATGAACTCCGACGTGTTGAACACGAACGCGCAGCAGGTGAGCCCGATGAGCGGGAGCCACTGCCTGAGCGTGATGCCGTCTTGCTTTGTTTGAGCCATATAGGAAAACCTCTCCGATTATCTTGAGCGGTGGGCGATTATAGCAATGAGAAGTCTATAAAATGAGCAACAAAAGAATTCTTGGAAAACGATTGTTAACAAACGGCGCGCCAATTCTGCTTAGAAAGCAAGGTACGCAGGAACTCAATGTCGAAAACGCGGCTTCATCTTCGGGCTATCGATCCTGCTCGGATACGCACAAGGACACCCCCATGAGCACGTCAATTTCGAGCCAACTCGCAACCGCACAATGAACTAGCAAAAGCAGCATATAAGCAAACGCCCCATAATAAAGTCCCTCATGCACAAGCGCCGTCACTGAAAGTGCCGACGGCAGCGCCGCACTCGAAACTACCCATCCAACAAGAACCTGGATAGCGCAACTTGCAACCAGGTTCCATGCCACCAGCAGCGTTGCGGGACGCGCGATTTCTCTCCAGGAGGAACGAAGCACCGTGACCGAACGCATGATGTAGCGTGGTGCAAACCGAATGCCTCGTAGTCCCCTCTGCTCCACGTCCGCATCTTCAATTAACACGAATACGAACGACGCGGAAAGAAGCGTCACGATTACTGCCACCACAAGCGAGCACAACACCCCGAGCTGACTGCTCGCAAGCGAGGCAAAGACTACAATTGCCGATAAAATCAAGTGAACCAAATAAATTAGCAGCGCCCCAGAAATCTGGAGGGGAACCGTCGAGGCCAAGAGATAAACCGGAGGGGTTCGAGCAGGTTGCACCGTCTCTTTGGACCGGTCGACGGCAAATAATGAAAAAGCCACATTCGATAGAAGCAGGTTTAAAAAGGCCGCGACCACAGTGCAAATAAGCGTAATGGACGGATTGATATAGGCGAGCTCAGTTGCAACGTTTGATACACCAATTTGAAGCGCGCTCATAACAAACAAGGGGATATATAACGCCATCGTGCAGCCACTCCGGCATTCCTTCGCCCGATCGCCCGATTCCAGAAAGACATTGAAGTTCTCTCGCAAGTTCACTCTATACCCGTTTTCTTACTAAGCAGGGCGAACGGGCGCCAATATAAACGCCGGTCCGCCCATCCATAATTTCTAGTTTTAACGTCCAGACTAGTCTGTCCAGCCGTCGATGTAGTCGCGGTTAAGCTCAAAGTACTGCGCGGCGATATCTTTCGCCAAGGAGTACGAATTAACGAGCGGGTGCATCGCGAGGCTCTCGACAATGTCGCGCTTCGATCGGTTAACGATGCCACGCGCCACGGTGCGCTCGTAGTACTTGACGCGACGAATCAATTCGAGGTTTCCCGCGGGCACAGAATCGGCTTCGACGCGATGCGGCACGCAGCCATCGGTGGAGATATCGCACGTTGACTCAATGACATCTGTATCGAGAAGGCCGGGGATGGCGCCATTGTTGGGGGTGCACAGGATCATCTGCTGCGTCTTGCCAGAGCGAGCAATATCCATGAAGCGGAGCGCGACACCTGCGTATCCGCCAGCATCTTTGCCGTACACGTCAAACGTCCACGGCTTGTCGCGATGAATACCCGTCTCGGCCGCCATGTAGTTGTTTTCGCGCATTCCGTACCACTTCTCAAAGCACGCGAGGCCTTTTTCGAAGTCGTTCTCAATATCGATAGATGCAAGCTCGCTCGTCATTTCTCGATTAATTTCTTCGATTAGTTCACCGCGCGTCTGGGGCGAAGAGAGAACGTTGGCAACGGCGCGCTCGCGATAGTAGAAATAGTATAGGTACTCATTTGGCACGCATCCGCGATTTAGGACGAGGTCCTTCTCGAAGAACCTAAGATCTGTATGAGCATATGCCCCGTCGTCGTGGATCAAGTCGGACATGATGTCCTCGCCGTCAACCGTCACATTGCGGAAGAACGAGAGGTGGTTGAGTCCATAGCACTCGCCCTGAACCGATGCGGGATCAACGCCTTTATACTCGGCAAACTGATGCAACATGCCCGAGGGAGCATCGCAAATGCCATAAGTAAAATCATAGCCCATATCGCGTAGGGCCTGAGATACGACGCCAGCGGGATTAGTAAAGTTAAACACCTTGACGTCCGGCTTTGCGTACTTCTTGATTAACTCGCAATACGAAGCAAGCGCAGGGACGGAGCGCATGGCAAAAGACACGCCGGCTGCGCCAGTCGTCTCTTGGCCAAGAACCCCATGCGAAAGAGCAATGCGCTCATCGCGAACGCGCATATGGTCCCCACCGACGCGAATCGTCGTGATCACGTAATCGGCGTCCTTAACGGCCTCGACTGCATCGCCCGTCAGTGAAAAATTAAGCGTGGGGCAAAGCATGCCCGAGACATGGGCGGCAAGGCCACCGTAGATGCGCAGCTTCTCGGGATCATTGTCCATAAACACAAGTTCGTCGATTCCAAGCGATGACGCCTGCTGGGCTATGCTCTTTGCCAAAAACATGGAGCGGACGCCACCGCCACCTATGACCGTAAGTTTCATATCGAAACCCCCAATTAGCACATTCAATATTGCATGGTTCGCCTGTGTTTGGATATTGTATCCAGCATGGAGGGCCGCTTCCCGCCCCGGTTGCAAGGCGGGAAAGGAATTCCCCAAGGAGTTATTATTTACGCAACGGAAGCGGCCACACACGTCCGGCGGGAAGGAAGCACCGATGGTTGATAAAAAGCAGATTTCCAAGCTCTACTCAGCCGCAAAGCTATCCGAAACCGAGCAAAGCGTACTCGAATACCTACTCAACAATATCGACACCCTCGATGATATTGGCATAAAACCCGTCGCCATGGCATGCTTTACCAGCATGACGACAGTCATCAGGCTTTCGAAAAAGCTCGGCTACCGTGGCTACCGCGAAATGATGTACGATCTCAAGCACCTTCAGCATGTCTCCCGCGAAATGAATCAATCACTCAAAGACAGTAGCGTCCACTTCGTATGTCACACCGGAGATGTAGACGTATTCATCGCCGCACTGCATCGCAACAGAATGATCGGAGTAAACGGAGAGGGCTTCTCACGCATCGTTGCGCAGTACATGGCGACTAAGCTCGTTGGACTTGGCTTTTTGGCCGTCATACAGGACTTCCTAGAAACCGATCAGTTTGTCGAATCCAACCGAAATACGCTCAGCTGCATGATGCTCATATCCAAATCGGGCCAGACAGAAGCCATCCTGGAAACCGCAAGGGCATGCCACGACGCGGGCATTACGACCCTCGCGTTTACCGGCAACGAAGACAGCGAGCTCGCCAAGACGGCAGACGCGATCTTTACGATACATGACGATCACCCAATGGATCTTAAGAACGTTAAGCCTAACTGCTTTACCGGAAGTTGTATTCTCGCATTCGAAGAACTATTGAGTATCTGCCTTGACAATCTAAAACAAGAAGGCCTGGCCCCCTAAATCATGCGATAGGAAGCCAAGCCCTGGAATTGCGCTATGCAATTGAAAGCCACTTGCGCGTTTTACTCGTCACCGAGAACTTCGTGCACCTCAGAAGCGACTTCGCCGACACGAGGACCGTAAATGACCTGGATTGCCTTGTCGCTCAGGCGGATAACGCCCATAGCTTCAAGATTCTTGGTGAACACCTCGTCGTCTGCAACCTTAGAACCATCCTTGACAATCACGCGAAGACGTGAGATGCAGTTGTCAAGATCATCAATGTTGTCGGCTCCACCAAGCGCTTCGACAATGCCAACAGCAAGCGCGCTGTCCTTGGCCGCACGGCCCTGGACTGCCTTCTCGGGAGTGCTATCAGACTCGCCCTTTGCCTCAGCGGCCTTTGCCTCGAACTCGGCTCTGCTGTTGATCAACTCAATATCGTCACCATCGTCTCGACCGGGCGTCTTGATATCGAACTTAGTAATAAAGAACCGGAAGAGGAAGAAAGCTGCCAGGAAAAAGGCGGGGAGCAGGATAAGGTATGGAAGCAGATTAAGCTTCTCGGGGCGGAATAAGAATGGGATCAGGTCCTTGATATTTCCCTGGTACACCGAAACGCCCATTGCCTCCGAGAGAACTTCGCCCAGTCCGGAAAGCGGAGCGTAAACGCCAAAGTAGAGCCAGGGGGCGGCAAACAGGAACGTAAAGAGAATAGGCTCCGTAACGCCAAAGAAAACAGTCGAAATCACTGTGGGGATTAAAAGACCAGCAACCTTCTTGCGGTTCTGGGGCTTGGCACAAGACCACATAGCAAGGGCGATGCCCGGGAACAACGCGTAATCGTTAATGCCATAGCCAGCCATGAAGGCCCTAACCAAGAGCTTGTCACTGCTGGGAGAAGCGAGCTGTGCAAGCTGAATGGCGCTATTGCCCACCACGCGCGTTCCATCGACGACCATGGAGCCGCCAAGCTCAGTCCAATACATGGGCGTCTCGAGCAACGGATGCAAGCCAAACGGCACAAGGCTCTCGAGCACCCAGCGATAGACAAACGTACCGACCAGACCGGAGCCTTTCACGAACGTCGCAATACCCGAGAAGCATCCACCGATGACGGGCCAGACGAAGTACATAATGCCGCCCAGGATGCCACCGGCGACCAGCGATACAATGGGGACCGTTCGACTGCCCGCAAAAAACGCCAGCGCCGTTGGAAGCTTGGTCTTGTAAAAGCGGCCGGTGATCCAGGCGACCAGGCAGCCCACGATAATGCCGCCAAAGACACCAGAGCTGTAGCCAAAAAAGCCGAGCGAGGTAGTGTAGAGTGCGGACTGCTCACTCGCCTGAATGGACGTAAGGCCGACCTTCTGAAGAGCTTCCACCGTTGTATTGTCGGCAGCCAAGCCAGCTGCTCCAAGCAGAATCTCAACCGTCTTGAGCATGGTGAGATAGCAGACAAGGGCAGAAAAGGCAGCCCAGCCCTTCTCTTTGCGAGACAAGGAGAAGGCGCAGCCGACAGCAAACAAAACACCGAGGTTTCCAATGATTACCTCGCCGAGACCCTTAAATACCGAGAAGAACGTAAAGAGCGGCGAAGCGGCATACCAGTCCCAATTAACGCCAAGGGACACAAGGGTCAGTTCGGTCGTAAAAACGCTACCGATACCCAAAAAGAGACCGGAAATGGCAATGAGCGTAATCGGAACGAGCATTGCCTTTCCGAACGATTGGAATTTTTCTTTCATCAATTCCCTCCTCAATGAGCCTCTACAAACGACTATTGCACCCCACGTCCCCACACAGGCGAAACGGAAGACATGCTCGGCAATAGACACAAAGTGATTGTAGAAAGGGGCACAAAAAATGTGCATCGGCATCGCGTAATGCGGTTAAATCGACCGACGATTGCAAGTATTTACGAATCCGCAAACGGCAGCAAATAGGCAGCGAACGGCAACCTGCAGCGTAGGACAGTCCCCGCAGGCCGACAATTACCGGTATTTTGGCTCATATTTGTTTAATTGTTGCTCGCCCAAAAGCGCGGAGCATCAACGCGCCCCTAAGCCAGCCCCAGCAATATGCCCGCCGAATGCACGACAAACGCCACGATCCAGGCGACCGTCACTTGAAACGCGAACACGGCAACGGCGTAGCGCGCGCCCAGCTCGCTCTTGACGGCGCCGATGGCTGCCACACAGGGCGGGTACAGCAGCGTAAAGACCAGGAACACATAGGCAGTGAACGGCGAAAACATGGTCGACAGTGCCGCGGGCGAGGTCGCGCCCAAAAGCACCGTGAGGGTCGAGATGACACTCTCCTTGGCGATAAGTCCGGTGACGAGCGCCGTGGATGCACGCCAGTCGCCAAACCCAAGCGGCGTCAGCGCCGGCGCAATGATGCTGCCGAGACCCGCAAGCAGACTCTGCGACTGATCGGCGACCACATTAAAGCGGATGTCGAACGTCTGAAGGAACCAGATGACCACGGTAGCGGCAAAGATAATGGTAAAGGCCTTGGTAATAAAGTCTTTGGCCTTATCCCATGCCAGCATCACCGTCGTCTTGACGCTCGGCAGGCGGTAATTGGGCAGCTCCATGATAAACGGCACCGGGTCGCCCTTAAATGCCGTGCGGTTGAGTACCAAAGCCGCGATACAGCCAACCGCAATGCCGATCAGATAGAGCGAGACCATGGCGGGAACCGTCGCCTGTGGGAAAAACGCCCCGCACAGCAGACCATAGACCGGCAACTTGGCCGAGCAGCTCATGAACGGCGTGAGCATGACCGTCATCTTGCGGTCGTGCTCGGATGGGAGCGTACGGGTCGACATGATAGCCGGCACGGTGCAGCCAAACCCGACGAGCATGGGTACAAAGCTGCGGCCCGACAGGCCAAAACGACGCAGCACCTTATCCATGACAAAGGCGACGCGCGCCATGTAGCCCGAGTCTTCCAGAATGGAGAGGAACAAGAAGAGCACGACGATAATCGGCAGGAAGGTCAGCACACTGCCCACGCCCGTAAGCACGCCGTCGACAGCCAGCGAGCGCACCACGTCGTTGGTGCCGAACGCCTTGAGGCCCGCATCGGCCGAGGCGATGATAGCAGCGATACCGTCCTCCATGAGTCCCTGCAACGCCGCGCCGATCACGCCAAACGTCAGCCAAAAGACGAGGCCCATGATCACCAGGAACGCCGGAATGGCCGTGTAGCGACCCGTCAGGATGCGGTCGATCTTGACGGAGCGCACGTGCTCGCGGCTTTCGTGCGGTTTGACGACGCAGCGCCCGCACACGTCGCCGATAAAGCTAAAGCGCATATCGGCCAGCGCGGACAGGCGGTCGGTGCCGGCCTCGCCCTCCATCTGGGTAATGATGTGCTCGATAGCGTCGAGCTCGTTGCGATCCAGGTGAAGCGCCTCGGTCACCAGCTCGTCGCCCTCAACCAGCTTGGTCGCCGCAAAGCGCACCGGGATGTGCGCCGTCACGGCATGGTCCTCGATCAGGTTGGCAATGCCGTGGATGCAGCGATGCAGTGCGCCGCCGTCCGATCCATCGGGCGCACAGAAGTCCAGGCGACCGGGGCGCTCGCGGAACCGCGCCACGTGCAAGGCATGATCCACCAGCTCGCCGATACCCTCGTTGCGGGCAGCGCTAATGGGAACAACAGGCACGCCCAACAGGCTCTCGAGCAGATTGACGTCCACGGCGCCGCCGTTGGCCGTCACCTCGTCCATCATGTTGAGCGCGATGACCATGGGGCGGTCGAGCTCCATAAGCTGCAGCGTCAGGTACAGGTTACGTTCGATGTTGGTGGCGTCGATGATGTCGATGATGGCGTCGGGGTTTTCGTCCAAGATGAATTGGCGGCTGACGATCTCTTCGCCCGTGTACGGCGACAGGGAGTAAATGCCGGGCAGATCGGTAACGCTTGCCTCGGGATGGTTACGGATGGTGCCGTCCTTGCGGTCGACCGTCACGCCAGGAAAGTTACCGACGTGCTGGTTGGAGCCCGTAAGCTGGTTGAACAGCGTGGTCTTACCGCAGTTTTGGTTGCCGGCGAGGGCAAAATGCAGCGGTGCGCCCTCGGGCACGGCCGTTTTTGCCGCACGGGGCGAATACATCCCCTCGCCGAGTGCCGGATGCTCCGTCGTTCCGATTGCGGCGTTGGCGCGCGGACCGGTATCGGTGTCGTGCACATCCACGAGCTCAATGCGTGCGGCATCATCCTTGCGCAGCGTCAACTCGTAGCCACGCAGGCGAATCTCGAGCGGGTCGCCCATGGGGGCGTACTTCATCATGGTGACTTCGGTGCCCGGCGTTAGGCCCATGTCCAAAATATGCTGTCGGAGTGCCTGGTCGTCCGATGCCACCGATGCGACAACGGCGTCCTTTCCAATCTCGAGCGTATCGAGCTTCACGTCCGTGTTCCTCCCCCGGCGCCCACAGGGCGTTGCATTTATGTTCACCTTGGCTAACCGTTTGCCACGGCTAACCAATTTAACCATGCATGATAGCGCGAACACACAACGATGTTCAATCAGCAAATTGGCGCAATGGGGACAGGCAGGAGAGTTCAGGGCCATAGTTTCCCGATGAGGCCTCTCGGGGAAACTACATCCCAGAATTCCGGCTCGAAACGGGATATGGTTTCCCAAACAGGCCTCTTACGGAAAATGCATCCCGGAATCCCCGCTCGAAACGGGACGCGCTTTCCCAGTCGAGGCCCTATGGGAAACTGCGTCCCACCTTGAAAGGCAAAACTGGGGCGCAGTTTCCGGACGGGGCATCAAAAACGAAGTTGCGGTGGAATAGTTCCTGGATGGGCTGGTTGATGCCCCAGATAGGAACTATTTCACCGCAAGTTATTGAAGAGCTTGGATGCCGGGACTCTTACAGATGGCGCTCGAGGAAGCGGAAGGCCAGGCGGATCCAGGGACGGACGGAAACCTGCTTGTCCTCGTTGTCGACCGCGGTGTTGGCGTTGCCGAGCGAAAGGCCATGACCACCCTGGTCGAAGACGTGCATCTCGCATGCAACGCCCTCCTCGGCCATGCGCTGCGCAAACGGGTAGACCTGCGCGATCGGCGCCGTCTTGTCGTCGGACACGCCCCACACAAAGGTCGGTGGCATCTGACGCGAAACATGCGTGGTGGGGCAGATGTCGGCCAGATGCTCGTCAGTTGCCTCGCCGCCCGTCACCATCGACAGGTAGTCGTTGAGCAGATCGCGCCCCGTCTTGCCGCCCGTCTTGGGCACACGCAAGTCAATGCGCGGATCGCGCGTCTGCATGTCGCGCACATAGGCAAAGTCGAGCAATGGATAGCCCAGCACCACGGCATCGGGACGAATGTCGTCCGGACGCGCCCCGGCAAGTGCCGCAAAGGGGCCGGTCTTCCACTGTGTTGCCAGCGAGGCGCAAATCATGCCGCCAGCAGAAAAGCCCACGACGCACACGCGCTTAGGATCGACATGCCACTCGTCGGCGTTGGCGCGCACCGTGGCGACCATCTTGGCAAGATCTGCCTGGGGATGCGGAAAGCTCACGTCACCCGTAGAACTCGTGACATAGTTGAGCACAAAGGCCTGGTAACCGTGATCCAAAAACGCAAACGCCACAGGATCCTGCTCATGCGGAGCGATATGCGTAAACGCACCTCCGCCACAGATAATCACCGCGGGGCGGCGGCCATTCGGTTTATCGGGCAACGGCTCGGCACCCAAATACGTAAACGTCGCCGGATAATCCTCGGTCGGCTCCTCGCCCCACAGCGCATGGTTCTCGACAATCATATGTGCTCCCTTCGCGCAAATTATGCGCCCTTATTTTTCGCCTTCAAGCGTACCCCACTTGAACCCGTGGCGCAGAAACACTCCGGCAATAAGTTTCCCTTCAACTGATATATCACATAATCCCAGTTCAGAGGTATCGTTGAGCAGCGTAGAATAGGGGCGTTGACCAAGCCGCGAAACACATGTGAAACGTTTCCGGCAAACCAAACGCGCGATATGCGCCTATTTAAGTTGGAGGCAACTATGGGTCTGCTCGATTCGCTTAAGTCCACCTTCACCTCGACCGGCGAGGCGTCCGTTCCGCCCGCAGCAAGCTTCGCTACCCGCGAAGGCGTCATCTATGCCCCCGTCAACGGCGTGCTCGTCAACCTGAACGAGGTTCCCGACGAGACGATCGCCTCGGGCATGCTTGGCCAGGGCTATGGCATCGAGCCCATTACCGGCACCATCTATGCGCCCGCCAACGGCCGCATCGGTGCCACCACTGTCACCAACCACTCCATCGGCATGATCACCGAGGACGGTCTGCGCGTGTTCATCCATGTTGGCCTGGGCACCGTGGAAATGAACGGCAAGGGTTTTGCCCGCTTTGTCGAGATGGGCGATGTGGTCAAGGCAGGCCAGCCGCTCATCAGCTTCGACCGCGAGGCCATTAAGGCCGCTGGTCACGAGGACATCGTGACCGTCATCGTCTCCGAGCTCGATCGTCTTAAGAGCATCGACCATGTCGGCGAGTCTGGAACGCTTATCGGCGGCAACCCGCTCGTCAAGCTTGGCGACCCGCTGCTGGTTGCCAAGACCAAGTAGCCAGGCCCCACGCCACACAGCCAAAAGGCACCTCGTCAAGCGCCCACGACCATTTGGCCGCGGGCGCTTTTCGTTTGAAAAACCATCCCGCCAATGCCTTATCTGTATAGCCCAAATGAGCCGAGCTGCTAGAATATCGAACTGTATGGATAACTATCATTCAACCGTTATGGGAGGATACGTGAACCGCACCAAAATCGCGCAGCTCTATGCCGATGCCGAGCCGCTCGGCGGCCAGACCGTCACCGTCGCCGGCTGGGTCAAGTCCGTCCGCGACATGAAGAACTTTGGCTTCGTTACGCTCAACGACGGCAGCTGCTTCCGCGACCTGCAGGTCGTCATGAACCGCGAGGCACTCGACAACTACGACGAGATCGCCCATCAAAACGTCTCGGCCGCACTCATTTGCACCGGCACCGTCAAGCTGACCCCCGATGCGCCCCAGCCTTTCGAGCTTTCTGCCACCTCCATCGAGGTCGAGGGCGTCAGCGCCCCGGATTACCCGCTGCAGAAGAAGCGCGCAACCGTCGAGTTCCTGCGCACCCAGCAGCACCTGCGCCCGCGCACCAACCTGTTCCGCGCCGTGTTCCGCATCCGCTCTGTCGCGGCTGCCGCCATCCACCGCTTCTTCCAGGAGCAGGGCTTTGTCTACGTCAACACCCCCATCATCACCACGAGTGACTGCGAGGGCGCCGGCGAGATGTTCCGCGTGACCACGCTCGACCCCAAAAATCCGCCCCTCACCGAGTCCGGCGAGGTCGACTGGAGCCAGGACTTCTTCGGCAAGCATGCAAGCCTCACCGTGTCCGGCCAGCTCAATGCCGAGAACTTTGCCATGGCCTTTGGCGACGTGTACACCTTTGGCCCCACCTTCCGTGCCGAGAACTCCAACACCACGCGCCACGCCGCCGAGTTTTGGATGATCGAGCCCGAGATGGCCTTTGCCGACCTTAACGACTACATGGATAACGCCGAGGCCATGCTCAAGTACGTCCTTAAGGACGTCATGGCCACCTGCCCCGACGAGCTCAATATGCTCAACAAGTTTGTGGACAAGGGTCTGCTCGAGCGCCTGGACCATGTCGCCAACTCCGACTTCGCCCGCGTTACCTACACCGAGGCCGTCGAAATCCTGGAGCAGGCAGTCGCTGCTGGCCACCAGTTTGATTACCCCGTCAGCTGGGGCATCGACCTGCAGACCGAGCACGAGCGCTTCCTGACCGAGGAGCACTTTAAGCGCCCGACCTTCGTGACCGACTACCCGGCCGAGATCAAGGCGTTCTACATGCGCATGAACGAGGACGGCAAGACCGTCGCCGCCGCCGACTGCCTGGTTCCCGGTATCGGCGAGATTATCGGCGGCTCCCAGCGCGAGGAGCGCCTGGATCTGCTCGAGGCCCGCATCAAGGACCTGGGCATGAATCCCGAGCAGTACAAGTACTACCTTGACCTGCGCCGCTACGGTTCCTGCAAGCACGCCGGCTACGGTCTGGGCTTCGAGCGCTTGGTCATGTATCTGACCGGCGTGGGCAACATCCGCGACGTCCTGCCGCACCCGCGCACCGTGGGCAACGCCGACTTCTAATCGTCGGACGCTAGCTCGCGTCGCCACACGCCAACGCTCATCGCATAAGCGTCTCTCGACATCGGGCGAGAGACGCTTTTTTCAACAGCATCCGTCAAGCTTTTGGCAAGTTTTTGGTCAGTTGAGCAGGGCTGTTGAAAACTCGACCCGCCGTTTGCCGACGACTACCGACCGCCCAGAGCGCCCTGCGCCCCTGGGAAAGCCCCACGTCCTAGGCTCCATACCGTCGCCACCCAAAACGGAAAGGACGTGGGCACGATGACCGAAGCCGCTGTTGAAACCTACGACACCACGACGAGGGGCGCCGCCTCGATGGCAGCCTATCGCGCCGTTCGCATCCTGCAACTATTAAGCGAAAACACCGGCGAGGACAAGGCCATGCTTTCCGATGAGTTGATCCGGCGCCTCGCCCATCCCGACGACCCCGCTCGCATGCCCATCTCGGCGGCGCGGCGCAGCATCTACACCGCCATCTCCGCGCTTCGCCATGCCGGATACGAAATTGAGTACAAACGCGGCGTGGGCTACAAACTTCTTACCCGCCCGCTCACCGATGAAGAGATCATCCGGCTCCACGGTATGGTCATGCGCAACCGCTCCACGCCCATCGCTATCCGCAAGAGCATGGCGCAGCACTTAGTTGCCATGGCGAGCGCCGACGTTCGCGGCTACCTCGATACACCCGAACCCGCTCCAAGCGCAGGCAGCAAGGCTACCAAGGCAACACGCACGCCCATCAAGCGCATCGACACGTGCGAGCTCGTCGAGCAGGCCATCGACCACGGGACCACGGTGAGTTTTGATATTTCGAGCGTCACGACACGCGGCGAAACCGAAGCAGCACGGATGACACTCCGTCCCTTTGCCATCAGGCAGCGCGATGGCATCGCGTATCTGCTGGGAACGGTCTACGACGCCCGAGGCACCGACGATACGCTGCGCACCGTCGAGATCGCCCGTATGAGAAACGTCAGCACGCGCCTGCTCGACGGCAAGAAGCTCTTCGCCGCCCTGGACGAGGACGACGCCTCCTCCGCCGCATAAGACCCTCCGCCGCCCATTCGACTACCCGTACCGCCCATCCGATTCTGTATTAAAAAACCCGCCAGGCTGTTGTAAAAATGGACATCAGCGCTACTATAGTTCCACTTGCACTTTGTCCCAGTGCAGTGTTTCCAGCCATTTTTATACTGGGGGTAATGATATGAAGGACATCACCATCAGCCGCAGGAGCCTTCTGGTCTCCGCCGGCCTGCTCGCGCTCGCCCCGCTCGCCGGATGCGGCGGCAACTCTGGTTCCGGCTCTGCTGCCGCCGGTTCCGACTACACCATCGGCGTTCTGCAGCTCACCGAGCACTCCGCACTCGATGCCGCCAACGACGGCTTTGTCAAGGCCATCAAGGAGAGCGGCCTTAAGGTCAAGATCGACCAGAAGAACGCCCAGAACGACCAGTCCACGTGTAAGTCCATCGCCGACAAGTTCGTGGGCGATGGCGTCGACCTGATCTACGCCATCGCCACGCCCGCCGCACAGGCTGCCGCCGGCGCCACGGCCGATATCCCCATCGTGGGCTGTGCCATCACCGACTACGCCGCCTCCGGCCTGGTCCAGGACAACGACAAGCCCGGCACCAACGTCACCGGTGCCTCCGACCTCACCCCGGTCGCCGAGCAGCTCGAGATGATGCAGAAGGTTCTGCCCGACGTTAAGAAGGTCGGCCTGCTCTACTGCACCGCCGAATCCAACTCCGACGTCCAGATCAAGGCCGCCAAGAAGGAACTCGACAAGCTGGGCATCGAGTACACTGACTTTACCGTCTCGAGCTCTAACGAGATCCAGTCCGTCGTCGAGTCTGCCGTGGGCAAGGTCGACGCGCTCTACTCCCCCACCGACAACACCATCGCCGCGGGCGCCTCGCAGGTCGGTCAGATCTGCAAGGAGAACAAGCTTCCCTTCGTGACCGGCGAGGAGGGCATGTGCAAGGCCGGCGGCCTGTTCACCCTCTCCATCAACTACGAGGATCTGGGCTACGCCGCAGGCGAGATGGCCGTCAAGATCCTGAAGGGCGAAGCCAAGCCCGAGGACATGGCGATCAAGCACCTCTCAAGCAAAGACCTGGTCGTCGTCAAGAACGACGAGATGGCCGAGGCTCTGGGCATCGATCTTTCCGCTCTGGACGAGTAGCGCCATGCGCGGTAGCGCGTCTAGGGCACGCACTCGCGCCGTTGACGTGTTATTCAATATCTGAGCCACAGGGGCGAACGCCAAAGACCGGCGTTCGCCCTGCTTGTTTCGGATGAGTCAAAACATCCGGCCGCAGCTCTTTTATGCATTGTTACCGCTATCATGGTGACTCACGTGTCCACCCTATCCTAGGAGGTATGAAGCATGCTCATTGCATTGCAGGGCGCCGTTTCGCAGGGCGTCCTCTGGGGCATTATGGTGCTTGGCGTGTTTATCACGTTCCGCCTGCTCGACATTCCCGATATGACCTGCGACGGCAGCTTTGCCCTCGGCGGCTGCGTCTGCGCCGTGCTCATCGTCAATAACAACGTCGACCCGCTGCTCGCCGTGCTGGCCGGCATGTGCGCCGGCGCCATCGCGGGCGCTGTCACGGGCATTCTGACCACCGTCTTTGAGATACCCGCGATCCTCGCCGGAATCCTCACCCAGATCAGTCTGTGGTCCATCAACCTGCGCATCATGGGCAAGTCCAATACGCCCATTCTTGCCAAGGGCACCGTGTTCTCGGCCGTCAGCAATATGACCGGTCTGCCGCAGTCCACCGTTGCCATCATCTTGGGCATCCTGCTCGCCGTGGCTATCGTTGCCATCCTGTATTGGTTCTTTGGCACCGAGATCGGCTCGGCGCTGCGCGCCACCGGCAACAACGAGTACATGATCCGCGCTCTGGGCGTTAACACCAACTCCACCAAGATGATCGCCCTCGTGCTCTCCAACGCCCTCATCGGGCTTTCGGGCGCGCTCATCTGCCAGAGCCAAAAGTACGCCGACATTGGTATGGGCACCGGTGCCATCGTTATCGGTCTTGCCGCCATTGTTATCGGTGAGGTGCTCGGCCGCCTGCTGCCCGGCGGTCTCACGCAGTTTAGCGTCCGTCTTGCCTCCGCCGTCTTTGGCTCCGTGGTGTACTTCCTTATCCGCGCCATCGTGCTGCAGTTGGGCATGGACGCCAACGACATGAAGCTGCTCTCCGCCGTGATCGTCGCCGTGGCCCTGTGCGTGCCCGTGGTTTGGGAGCGCTATAAGCTCCGCAGCTCCTACACGAAGGGGGATGAGGCAGATGCTTAAGCTCTCGCACGTCAAGAAGACCTTTAACAAGGGCACCGTCACCGAGAAGCGCGCGCTCACCGGCGTCGACCTCACCCTGAATGACGGCGATTTTGTAACCGTGATCGGCGGCAACGGCGCCGGCAAGTCCACGCTGCTCAACATGATCGCCGGCGTGTACCCGCTCGATTCGGGCGTTATTGAGCTCGATGGCACCGACATCTCGCGCCTGAGCGAGTCGCAGCGCGCCAAGTACCTGGGCCGCGTGTTTCAGGACCCCATGCGCGGTACCGCTGCCGACATGCAGATCGCCGAGAACCTGGCCCTCGCCAAGCGTCGCGGCCAGCGTCGCGGCCTTTCGTGGGGCGTCACCAAGGCCGAGAAAGATGAGTACGTTGAGCTGCTCAAGCGCCTGGACCTTGGTCTGGACACGCGTCTCAACGCCAAGGTCGGTCTGCTCTCGGGCGGGCAGCGCCAGGCACTCACCCTGCTGATGGCCACGCTCACCAGGCCGCGCCTGCTACTGCTCGACGAGCACACCGCGGCCCTCGACCCCAAGACGGCCTCTAAGGTGCTCAACCTGACCGAGGAGATCGTCGACGAGAACCACCTGACCACGCTCATGGTCACGCACAACATGAACGACGCCATCCGTCTGGGCAACCGTCTGATCATGATGCACGAAGGCCATGTGATCTACGACGTGGCCGGTGACGAGAAGAAGTCGCTCACCGTGGCCGACCTGCTGCAGAAGTTCGAGGAGGTCTCGGGAGGCGAGCTCGCCAACGACCGCATGCTGCTAAGCTAAAACCTGCCAAAAAGGGACAGGTTTATTTTGGTAGGTTTTATCTGCGCAAACGTCAAAACCGCCGCTAAGGGACAGACGCCCTTGCGGCGGTTTTCGCATATTATGTCGATAATCCGATATTCAACCAGACATTCTGGCTAAGGACTAAGGAAGCTGCCATGAAAAGACTCCCCCGCCTTGCGTTAACCGCCGCGTTGTTTGTCGGCGCGCTCGCAGGCATCCCAAGCCTCGCTTTCGCGGGAAACCTGCCCGCCGCTATTGACGGCTCTGTGACCGTCATGCACACCAACGACATCCACGGCAGCTACAAGTACAGCTACAACGAAAGCAAGGGCACCGGCACTGTGGGCTTTGACGGACTGGCGGTTCTCTATAGCGCCCAAAGCAGCGCCCCCGATCTTTTGCTCGATGCGGGCGACACCTTCCACGGACAGTCCTTCGCCACCATGAGCGAGGGCAAGAGCATCGCCGAGCTCATGGACACCTTCTACGCCGACGGCTACGATGCGACCACGCCAGGCAACCACGACTGGAGCTACGGCGCGGACAAACTCCGCACCATGACCGGCTACAGCACCACCGACACGCCCTTCGCCATGCTCTGCGCGAACGCGAAGTCTACGAGCGGCGTATGGAGCTCGAGCTTCACGAAGACGCTCGATCGCACCTGGGAGGATAGCGAAGATCACTCCACATTCGACTACAAAATCAAGGTCGGCGTCGTCGGAGCCATGGATGAGTCGCTAGGTTCCTCGCTGCGCGCGGACCTGGTCGCGGGTACGTCGTTCTCGAGTGCCGCGAACGCCATCAATGCCGAGGCAGAGCAGCTGCGCAAGGAGGGCTGCGTGTTGTTGTGTGTATCGCGCACACGCTCGACGCAAAGACCTTTGCCACGCGGCTCCGTGGCGTCGATGCCCTTATCGCAGGCCACGAGCACATCAACCTTAACGAGAAGGTGACGGGAGCCGACGGCAAGACGATCCACATTGTCGAGGCGGGCAGCGCCTTTGCCGAGGTGGGGCTGCTTTCCATTCCGTACAAGTACGACACCAATGGCACCGAGTCGACCGACGATGACACGGCCACGGTCCCTGCAGACGGCAGCGACGAGAAGCTCTACACCGCCAAGAACGTCAACGACCTTTTGGCAGACCCCGACAAGGGCTCCGACTACCAAAACCGCCTTGAAGCCGTCCGCAACAAGATCAAGCCGCTCGACGAGGCCTTTGAAAACGAATCGAACAAGGTGCTCGGCACATCCACCACCAACTATTTCTACGGCGAGGACGCCGCAGGCACGCATGGTTGGGAAATGGTGCGCACCACCGATTTCCGCCCCAGCAAGGAGGGCGATACCACCAAGGCCCAGACCATCGGCCATGTGATTTGCGGCTCCTATCTTGCCCTGACGAGCGCGGACCTTGCCATCGAGAACGCTGGCGGCATCCGCGGCGGCATCGCGGCGGGCAACGTGACCGCCGGCAACGTCATCGCCATCTCGCCCTACGGCAACACCGTGGAGACCTGGACCATGACCGGCGCGGACTTCCTCGCAGCGCTCGAGCACTCGCTACAAATTAGCGACGATTGCAACGACAGCTACGAGCTTCAGCAGGCTTATGTGGCGGCCGGTCACACCGAGCAGGAGGCGCAAGACAAGTACAAGTGGCGCGATGACTCTGGCAGCGTTCTCTCCTTTGGCGGTATCAACGTGACGATTGATTGGACGCAGCCCGAAGGCAAGCGCATTGTGAGTGCCACACTCACCAAGGACGGCAGCACGCTCGACCCCGCCAAGACCTATACCGTCGCCACCAACAACTACATCATTACCAACACGACCGACTTTCCCACCTTTGCACACGCCACCAAGTACACCGAGTGGGGCACGTGCGAGGCGGCGCTGAGGGCGCTGATCGGGCAAGACAGCTGGGAGAGCAAGATGGCCGGGCTCGCCGGCACCATCAGCTTCGGCTCCGCAGCCGTGGACCCCACGCCCACACCGGCCCCGACGCCTAAGCCCTCGCCTAAAACGGACACGACGACCACGAAGGTCATCACCAAGAAGACGACCGGTAAGCTCGCCGCAACTGGAGACCGCACGTTGGCAATAGTTGGCGCGTGCCTTATCGGCGGCATCATCGTCATCATGCTCGGCATTATCCGGAAGCGTCGACGCTAAGCTACACCGCCGGGCCTTACAGCCCCGCCGCGTAAACCTTATATCGAGCACAGAAGCCCGTCCGAATTTGATCGGACGGGCTTCTTGGTGGGTATCATGGTTGGACGATCATAAGGAGGTTTTCCCTACATGGAATTGTTTGAGCCGATTCTTCATTTCTTTGAGCAACGGTGGGTCCACAACATCATCTGGGCCGTCATCTTGGCGATAGGCACCGCCGTCGCCGCCAAGGTCGTATCCAAGACCCTGAACCATCTGCTTAACCGAGACGATAACCCGCTTCCGGCATCGAGTATCTTCATCAACATCGCACGCGCCGTCATCTGGATGATTGGCGGCAGCTTTATCCTCGACAACTGCTTTGGCATTAACGCAAACGCGCTCGTCGCCGCTCTTGGCGTCGGCGGCATCGCCATCTCGCTCGGCTTTCAGGACACGCTGTCAAACCTTATCGGCGGCATGCAGGTGACCTTTATGGGCATCATCAAACCCGGCGACAATATCGAGGTCGGCGGCGTATCCGGCGTGGTCCAAGACATCACTTGGCGCCATACAACGATTGAGGATGCCTGTGGGCAGACCATCATCGTCCCCAACTCCAATATTTCCAAGAACACACTCGTGCATTTGATGCCCTTTGGGCGCGTGGCCGTCCCCGTCGCGGTGAAAGACCCCTCCAAATGGGCGTC
The DNA here is from genome assembly GCA_965146285.1 of uncultured Collinsella sp. GTDB lineage: Bacteria > Actinomycetota > Coriobacteriia > Coriobacteriales > Coriobacteriaceae > Collinsella. The sequence continues at coordinate 7,260 of CBCTFW010000010.1, read as the reverse complement.
TCTCGATGCGCTAGCAGACGAGCTCGTCAGCGCCACCAAAACGGCCGTTTCGCCAATCTCGGGCTTTGACAAGGAGCCCTACGTGCTCTTTAGCGAAATCGGCGACTTTGGCATCAAGGGCAAGATCATCTTTATCGTCAGCGACGACAGCACCACTTTTACGGCAGCCGACGCCTGCATTCGTGCCATCGCCCCCATCATTGTCTAAATCACCACAAAGGGGACAGGCATCGTTGTAGCGGTTTTCATTCGTGGTACCATGGTTCATATAGTTGTTTAAACGACTAAGGGAGCAACATCATGGAAGAGGCCTATCGTCAAGCACGCAAGCGCGGCGAGCAGGGACGCCGTCGCGCCATTAGCCAAAGCGAGCACCCGTACCTTACGGACCTCGACAGCCTCGTTGCCCAGCTCCCCTTAGGTCAGCGAGAGAATGTCGGCCTAAGGGATATTCCGCTCGAAATGGTCGTCGGCACGGTCACCAAAGGCCGCCAGTCCGCCTTTTCGTGTAACTTTATGCCCCTGCTTCCGTTTAGCACCGAGTTCGCCCGCAAGTGGTCCAACCTCTACGACATCCAGGTGACCGAGGGCTATCGCGACCCCGTCATCGTCACCGAGTTCATGCATCGGTTCTATGTCCAGGAAGGCAACAAACGCGTCAGTGTCCTCAAATTCCTAGACGCCCCGACGGTTTCGGCCAAGGTCACCCGTCTCTACCCCGGCACATGGGATTCCGTCGAAAGCCGCCTGTACGGTGAATTCTGCGCGTTTTGGCGCGTCTGCCCCCTATACGAGATCGAGTTCTCGCGTGAGGGAAGCTACGAAACGCTCGCCAAGATGCTCGGTCAGAACCTTATCGAAAAATGGCCGCAGAAAAAGGTCGACTACCTGCGCCACACCTTCCTGCTCTTTAAGCGCGCCTACCTTCGCGCAGGCGGCGACCACCTGGACATTACGCCTGCCGACGCCATGCTCGTGTACCTCAATGTGTACAACCAGGACCGCCTGCTGGATACGCCAACGGATATCGTCGTAAACCGCCTGTGCAAGATTTGGCGCGAGCTGGTCATCGCCGGCAAAAATGACGAGGACAAGGTTGATCTTGTCGAAGCACCGAGCGTCGATGAGGAAGAGTCGCCCGCCAAGTCCACCTCCGGCGTGCTCAACTTCTTTATGGGCAAGACCGTCTATTCGGCGGCCAACCCCCTGCGCATCGCCTTTATCCATGAGTTCCCCTGTGCGACGTCGAGCTGGGACAGCCTGCACGACCAAGGGCGTCAGTATCTCGATGAGCACTTTGACGGTATCGTGCACACCGAGGCGTTCGAGGACTGTCACGATCCGGACGTGTTCTACGCCGCCGTGGAAACGGCTGTCAAACATGGGGCAAACGTCATCTTCTCGACCTCGCACCGCCTGATGGAATACACGCTCAGGGCTGCCGTTGAGTATCCCCAGGTTCGGTTCCTCAACTGCTCTATCGGCCTTCCCCATCAAAGCGTCCGTTCGTACTTTGGCAAGATGTACGAGGCCAAGTTCCTCCTGGGCGCCCTTGCCGCCAGCATGGCGGACAACCACCGCATCGGCTACCACGCGTCGGTCTTCGCCTCGGGCGCGCTCAGCGAGATCAACGCCTTTGCGATTGGCGCCTCGCTGCTCGACCCCCGTGCGCAAATTATCCTGACTTGGGGCGATGTGCCCGCCGGAGGCCTTGCCGAGGCCATGTGCCGCGAAGGCGTGAGCGTCATGACCGGCGCCGATATGTCAAAGTCGCTGGAAGATCCCACCGCCTACGGGCTTCACCGCTTGGTCGATGGCAAGGTTACCGGCATCGCCATGCCCGTCTGGAACTGGGGGCGCTACTACGAGCTTATCGTGAAAAGCCTTCTTCACGGCACGTGGGACGAGACCAGCGACGACAACCAAGTGCGCGCTGTCAACTACTGGTATGGCATGAGCTCCGGCGTTATCGACATCCGTTACGCTCCGGGCCTACCCTACCAAACGCGCAAACTCGTGCAGTTGCTCCGCAACGGCATTGTTGAGGGATCCATCAACCCCTTTGGCGGCGAGCTCCACAGCCAGAACGGCGTGGTACAGATCGAAGGCTTCCCTCCGCTGCCGAGCACGCAGATTGTCGAGATGAATTGGCTGGCGGACAACGTGGTAGGCACCATTCCGCAACTCGACGATGAGCCGAAAGTCCACGCCCTATGAAAATCCTTGCCATAGCCGATACCGAAGAACGATGCCTATGGGAGTGCTTTCGCAAGGAGCGTTTTGAAGGTGTCGACCTGATTTTGTCCGCTGGCGATCTGGACCCGGATTATCTTGAGTTTTTGGTCACGGTCATCAACAAACCGCTCATCTACGTGCGCGGCAATCACGATGACCGCTACGCACGTCATGCACCGGGCGGCTGTATCTGCGTCGAAGACACCGTGTACGTGTATCGAGGCGTCCGCATTGCGGGGCTTGGCGGCTCCATGCGCTACCGAGATGGCGCCAACATGTACACCGAGCGCGAGATGGCCAAGCGCGTGCGCAAGCTGTCACACAAAGTGAAGATGGTCGGCGGCTGCGACATCCTGCTGACCCATGCGCCCGCCGCCGGCATGGGCGATCTGGATGATCTGCCACATCGAGGATTCGAATGCTTTAACACAGCGCTTGAGTCTTGGAGACCCGACTACATGGTGCACGGGCATGTGCACCAGAGCTACGGTCCCGATTTTCAGCGCGAGCGGCAACACGCGTGCGGGACGACGATTATCAACGCCTGCGGCTATACGCAGTTTGAGCTCGACGAAGCGCGCTACCCCATCCGTGGCTGGCAGGCAGCCTGGCTCAACTCGCAAACCATGCGCCGCGAGCTCAAACGCCACGAAGCCATCGAGCCCTCAACGGCCAGAACACCCTGGTAACCACCACAAAGAGGACACTGTCCCCTTTGTGGTGCTTTTGACGCGATAGCAAGAAACCCGGTCCTGCACGAGACAGAACCGGGTTTCTTTAGCAATGCTTGCTTTGCTCAGGCAGTAACTAGCAGTTACTCAGCCAGGAAGTCACGCTGGACAGCGGGATCGACCTTGACGCCAGGGCCCATGGTGGAAGACACGGAGATGGACTTGACGTACTTGCCCTTAGCAGAAGAGGGCTTGACGCGCAGAATCTCGGTGTACAGGGCAGCGTAGTTCTCGACGAGCTGCTGCTCAGAGAAGGACTTCTTGCCCAGGGGCACGTGGCAGATGCCGTAGCGGTCGGCGCGGTACTCAACGCGGCCAGCCTTGAGCTCGGAGACCATCTTGGCGACGTCCATGGTCACGGTGCCGAGCTTGGGGTTCGGCATGAGGCCACGGGGACCAAGGATCTTACCGATGCGGCCAACCTTGGCCATCATGTTCGGCGTAGCGATAGCGGCGTCGAAGTTGATCTCGCCCTTCTGAATCTGGGCGACGAGCTCGTCGGAACCGATGATGTCGGCGCCGGCAGCCTCAGCCTCACGGGCCTTCTCGCCCTCGGCGAAGACGGCAACACGAACGGTCTTGCCGGTGCCGTGGGGCAGGGAGATGGAACCACGGATGTTCTGGTCAGCCTTACGAGTATCGATGCCCAGACGGAAGTGAGCCTCGACGGTCTCGTCGAACTTGGCGGTGTCGAGCTCCTTGATGAGCTTGGCAGCCTGAAGGGGGGTGTAGAGCGTGGCGCGGTCGATCTTCTCGGCAGCGGCGTTATAGCTCTTACCATGCTTAGCCATGTGCATTACCTCCTGTGGTTAAACGGGCGTGAGCCCTCCCACATCGTATCGTGTGCCCTATTGCACACATTTAACGGGCGCCCCGGTCGGAGCACCCGCCGTTACCATAAGAAATCGCTACTCAGCGATGGTGACGCCCATGGAACGGGCGGTACCGGCGATGATCTTCTTGGCGGCGTCAATGTCGTTGGCATTGAGGTCCGGCATCTTGATCTCGGCGATCTTGGTGAGCTGCTCCTGGGAGAGCTGACCAACCTTGTCAGCCTGGGGCTTAGCGGAACCAGACTTGAGGTTCAGCTCCTTCTTGATAAGGTGAGCCGCCGGCGGGGTCTTGGTGATGAAGGAGAAGGACTTGTCCTCGTAGACAGAGATCTCAACGGGGATGATGTCACCCTTCTTGTCCTGCGTCTCGGCGTTAAAGGCCTGGCAGAACTGCATGATGTTCACGCCAGCAGCGCCCAGGGCGGGGCCGACGGGAGGAGCGGGGTTTGCTGCACCAGCAGGAATCTGGAGCTTAATGACGTTGGCAACCTTCTTCTCAGCCATGGTCATTCCTTTCGAATCACGAGTGTGAAGTACTTGCTATATCGTAAGCACGCACGTGTTAGAAGCACTCCTGAGATGAGCAGTCACAGAAGAAGCACGCTCGCGCGAACGGACGAAAACTTAAGCGATGACAGCGACCTGGTTAAAGTCGAGCTCGACCGGCGTCTCGCGGCCAAAGATCATCAGCGTGACCTTGAGCTTGCCAGCCTCGGTGTTAACCTCGGAGACCTTGCCATCAAAGTCGGTAAGCGGGCCATCGGTGACGCGGACGGACGTACCGACCTCAATATCAACCGAGGTGCGCTTGGGCGAATCGCCCTTACCGGGACGACGAGTCATCTTGTTGTACTCGTCGCGGGAAAGCGGAGCGGGCTTGCCGTTGCCGCCTAGGAAACCGGTGACGCCAGGCGTGTTACGAACACACGTCCAAGCATCGTCATCCATCTCCATGCGGACCAGGACATAACCCGGGAAGATCTTGGAATCCTTGGTCTCACGCTTGCCACCCTCTTTAATCTCGGTGACGCGCTCCATAGGAATCTCGATATCAAAGATACGGTCCTGCATGCCCATAGTCTCGATGCGATGCTCGAGATCGGACTTAACGCGGTTCTCGTATCCAGAGTAAGTGTGAACGACGTACCAACGCTTAGACATGGTTTAGCCCCTCAATCCAGAGAACAGAGCAAGAGCCTCGCCAAAGCCAGCATCGAGCAGAGCGATGACGACGCCGACGACGATCAGAGAAGCGCAAACAACAACCGAGTAGTTCACGAGCTCCTTCTTATCGGGCCACGTGACACGCTTCATCTCGGACTTGACCGAAGCGAAATACTTCTTGGTGCGGGCGAAGAAACCAGGCTTCTCGTTCTTCTTGGACTTCGCAGCCTTCTCGTTCTTCTTGGCAACGGCCTTCTTGGCCTCAACCTTGGAGTTGGCGGCAGCTTTGTTGGCAGGTGCCGGCTGCTGAGCCTTCTTCTTGTTCTTCTTGTTGGCCATTTGGGTTACCTCCGCGCAATGCGCTTATACATGAGTAAACCGTAAGCCCCCAAGTGGGAGCTTACGGAATAATGACTGGCACGCCAGGAAGGACTCGAACCCTCAACACTCGGTTTTGGAGACCGATGCTCTACCAATTGAACTACTGGCGTATGTGACTAGAGACTAGCGAGTCTCTTTGTGCAGCGTGTGGTGACGGCACCAGGGGCAATACTTCTTGATCTCCATACGATCAGGCATGGTCGACTTGTTCTTGGTGGTCGTATAGTTGCGGCGCTTGCACTCAGTGCACGCAAGAGTAACTAGAGTACGCATGTATCCTGAACCTTTCATTTCCGCCCCGTACGGGCACGAGTTGTTACTTTATCAGCTCCACGTAAGTGCTGTCAATGAAAACCTCGAGTCAATTGGTTCTCGGTGGATCCATTCATATTTGGAACACATCAATGAAGCCATCGAGAGCTAATCGACGGTGCATCCAGGACCATTATCGATCCTCTCGACACCAGCAACGGCTCAATATCCATTGCAGAAAAGAACCCGGCACCCATATAAGTGCCGGGTTCTCTAAGTCAGCTATATCAAAGAGCTAATTTACTCAATGATCGTGGAGACGATGCCCGAACCGACGGTGTGGCCACCCTCGCGGATAGCGAAGCGCAGGCCCTCCTCCATGGCGATCGGGTGGATGAGGTCGCCCTCGATGGTGATGTGGTCACCAGGCATAGCCATCTCGGTGCCCTCGGGGAGCTTGACCGTACCGGTAACGTCGGTGGTACGGAAGTAGAACTGAGGACGATAACCATCGAAGAACGGGGTGTGACGGCCGCCCTCCTCCTTGGTCAGAACGTAGATCTCGCCGGTGAACTTGGTGTGCGGGGTAACCGAACCGGGCTTGCAGAGAACCTGGCCGCGCTCGATGTCCTCGCGCTTGATGCCGCGGAGCAGCAGACCGACGTTGTCGCCAGCCTCGCAGAAGTCCATGGACTTACGGAACATCTCGATACCGGTAACGACGGTGTTCTGGGTATCCTTGATGCCGACGATCTCGACGGGCTCGTTGAGCTTGAGCTCACCGCGCTCGACACGGCCGGTAGCAACGGTACCACGGCCGGAGATGGTCATAACGTCCTCAACGGCCATCAGGAACGGGAGGTCGTTGTTACGAGCAGGCGTCGGGATGTACTCGTCGACGGCCTTCATGAGCTCGCGGATAGCGTCCATCCACTTGGCGTCGCCCTCGAGAGCGCCCAGAGCGGAACCACGGATGACGGGGATGTCGTCACCGGGGAAATCGTACTCGGAGAGGAGCTCACGGGTCTCCATCTCGACGAGGTCGATGAGCTCGTCATCGTCGACCATGTCGCACTTGTTCAGGAAGACGACGATGTAGGGAACGCCGACCTGACGGGCGAGCAGGATGTGCTCGCGGGTCTGAGCCATGGGGCCGTCGGTAGCGGCGATGACCAGGATAGCGCCGTCCATCTGAGCAGCACCGGAGATCATGTTCTTGACGTAGTCAGCGTGGCCCGGGCAGTCAACGTGAGCGTAGTGACGGGCAGCGGTCTCGTACTCAACGTGGGAGACGGAAATCGTAATGCCGCGCTCGCGCTCCTCGGGAGCCTTGTCGATGTTCTCGAACGCAGTGAAGTCAGCCTTGCAGCCCTCGGTCTCGGAGAGAACCTTGGTGATGGCAGCGGTCAGCGTGGTCTTGCCGTGGTCGACGTGACCAATGGTGCCGATGTTAACATGCGGCTTAGTGCGCTCAAACTTCTCTTTGGCCATAAAGCCCTCCTCTTAACAGGTCGTCCCCGGACGGGACTTTGCCTTTATACCATAGTGGCCTCTCAACATACTATTGAGAAGCCACCGTGTTACCTATGGTAGCGGTGACTGGATTCGAACCAGTGACGCCACGGGTATGAACCGTGTGCTCTAACCAACTGAGCTACACCGCC
>CBCTFW010000009.1:0-101247 GCA_965146285.1 uncultured Collinsella sp. | reverse complement strand
GATGTTCTCGGGGTTGCCGGCGTAGGTCAGCTTGTCCAGGACGGTGACGTGGACGCCCGGGTGGTTGTTCACGACGTAGTGCACGAAGTTGCTGCCGATGAAGCCGCAGCCGCCCGTGACGATGATGTTCCTGGGCTCGAAGAGCTCTTCAGTCATGTCTCTATCTCCAGTCATCCGTTTAGTACTCGCGCGGGCTGTTGACGATCTCGCCGGCGGCGACCTTCTTGAGGTGCTGGCCGTAGACCGACTTGCCGTAGGCCGCGGCCGCCTCCTCCAGCCGCGCCGTGTCGATCCAGCCGTTCTCCCAGGCGATCTCCTCGGGGACGGACACGGGGAGGTCCTGGGAGTGCTCCACGGCGCGGACGAACTCGGCGGCCTCGTGGAGGCTCTCCATGGTGCCGGTGTCGAGCCACGCGTAGCCGCGGCCGAGGGTGACCACGGACAGCGTCCCCTCCTCCAGGTACATCTGGTTGAGCGTGGTGATCTCCAGCTCGCCGCGCGCGGAGGGCTCGACCCTATGCGCCTTGGCGGCGACGTCGCCCGGGTAGAAGTAGAGGCCGGTGACGGCGTAGGAGCTCTTGGGGCGCTCGGGCTTCTCCTCGATGGAGACGGCCCTGCCCTCCCCGTCGAACTCCACGACACCGAAGCGCTCGGGGTCGTCCACGTGGTAGCCGAAGACCGTGGCGCGGCCCGACTCGGCGTTCTGGACGGCGCGCGTCAGGTGGCGGGACAGCCCGTTTCCGTAGAAGATGTTGTCGCCGAGCACCAGCGCGCACGGCTCGCCGGCGATGAACTCCTCGCCGATGGTGAAGGCCTGGGCCAGGCCGTCGGGGCTCGGCTGCTCGGCGTAGGACAGGTTGACGCCGTAGCGCGAGCCGTCCCCGAGCAGGCGCTCGAAGTTGGGCAGGTCGGTCGGCGTGGAGATGACCAGGATGTCCCGGATGCCCGCCAGCATGAGGGTGCTGAGCGGGTAGTAGATCATGGGCTTGTCGTAGACCGGCAGCAGCTGCTTGGAGGTCACGAGCGTGAGCGGGTACAGGCGGGTGCCGGACCCGCCGGCGAGGATGATGCCTTTCATTGGCTATAACCTTTCTTTTCTTGCGGCCCTACGGCCAGAGCGATTTCCAATAAATCGAGCAAAACAATCAATGCAAAATGCCCCGAGCTCGACAAACGATCGATCCTCAATCAGTTGTTTAGCGACCCGTTTTACCAGACGCCCTCCCTCGCCGATTTCAGACGAACAAGCTATGAGCTCACGATTGGATTCGAGAAAGTGACCAATGGCGTAATTGCGGCGGAATTGTTCAACCGGAGTGAGGTTATGCGAGTGGTACACACACGCATCGGCAGCATACGCAACCAAATAACCCGCGCCTACAGCCTTTGCAGCCATAAGCATGTCCTCGCTCATATCAGTTCTGCCGAAACCTCCAAGCTCGAAATAGGAGCTCCTTCGGTATGCAGAGCAGACATCCGTCGCAAAATAAGCCTTGATTCCCATCACAGATACATCGTCTTTAGATCGGACGTTTGACGTAGGACCGTAGTTAAATTCCCTAACCAGACGCTCGAATTTCCGAGCATCCTTTTTTGGCAGCTGGCGACCCGATGAAATAGCTACGCGGTTATCAGCGAGAAGCGGATTAACAAGGTTCTCGATATATCGATTGTCAGCCGGAACGGCATCTTGAGTCATAAAGCAAACTATGTCGCCAGAGGACTCCTTAAATGCCATATCGCGTGTAAGCCCATGGTTAAAATCGGAGCGATCGATCTCGATAACCCGAACACCATCGAAACTCGAAGCGATTTCCACGGTGGAATCAGATGACGCTGAATCAACGACAATAATTTCGTCAGGACAACAGGTTTGCGAAAGAATTCTATTCAACAACTCACCGATTTCAGCCTGAGCATCAAGAGTTGGAATCACGAGAGAAATTGACATGTGCCTAACACCTTCCCATCAAATGGAAAGCAGCACGAATTTGTAAGTAATCAAAGTGCGGTACGACACAATCAATCATGAGGCACCCTCCCCCGAGAACACCTCAAAGACAGTCAAGACGACAATTTTCAAATCGAACAACACGCCTCTGTTGGCGATATATTCAAGATCGCGACGAACCATGCCGCCGAAGTCCGTGTCGTTGCGGTCAGTCACCTGCCACCAGCCGGTAATACCTGGCTTCACTGCCAGGCGCTGCAGGTCGTACTCGGTGTACTGCGCCACCTCATTCGGCAACGGTGGGCGCGGGCCGACGACGGACATCTGGCCCAGGAACACGTTGAGGAACTGCGGGAACTCGTCGATAGAGTGCTTGCGGATGAACTTCCCGATCTTGGTAACGCGCGGATCGTTCTTCATCTTGAACATGGCGCCTGCGATCTCGTTCTGCTCCTTGAGCTCGGCGAGGCGCTCGTCGGCGTCCTTGTACATGGAGCGAAACTTCCACATACGAAAAGTGGTTAAACTACCGTCGGGACGGGTACGGCCCACGCGAATCTGGCTATAGAACGGGCTGCCCTCGCTCTCCAGGCGGATGAGCGCCGCCAACGCCAAGCTGGGAATCGCGATTACTGCGAGCACGGCACCGCTAAACACGATGTCGAACGTGCGCTTGACGGCCCTGTAGGCCAGGCGTGAGCGGTCCCAGTCCATAATGGATTGCATGCCCTTGTAGCGGCCGTCGCCCTCACGCCGGTCCATGGCCTGGGCAATCAACGCCGCCCCCGCGGGCGCATCTGTTGCAAATTTAGTTTTATCTGACACGTTCTCTTCCAATACTACGTCCCCAACCCCCGAGGACCCTCCCTGCTCCGCTTAACGGCCGCCAACAGCTAGGCGATTGCCTTTTTAAGGTTCCGCATTACGCGCTGCTCGGCTGAAAGCACGGCAAGGCCAACGCGCGTAGTTACGCGTCGGCCGCACAGGTTGAGCTCCAAATAAGCAGTGCTCTTGCGTCTGTTAATGGTTTTGATAAGGCCTTCGTGTCCCAGCAGCGGACCAGCCGTAACAACGACCTGGTCGCCGTCTTTTATGGCCTCGCTCATGGGTACTACGCGGTCTCCCCTATGCGTAAATCCGCCAATAAGCTGAACCTCTTCTTTTGCCAGCGGCACAAACTGACCGTCCTGGGAAAGCACCCGGGCAAAGTCGTCCATGCGTAGCAGATACTGTTGCACGGTACGGGGATCTGTCGTGTCGCAGATAAGATAACCGGGAAAGAGCGGCTTGGTCGTATTGACCCATTCGCCGTGAACTTTAATCTCGGTTTGAAATTGGGGATAAAAGAGCTCCTGCATGGCGCCAGACGGCACCACATGCTCGATGCGCTCGCGCATTACGTCTTCGCGACCGTTAATGACCTGGATCACATACCACACGAGCACCACCCCCTTGCTGTCTTACGTGTGGCTCACAGGGTTTGGGTATGGCTTCGCCAGGGCGCTTGTGCGCGAAGGCGCTCCATATTCAAACCCTGAGCCCAGTCAGACAAGCACGTGGCTCTGCCCCACCGTGAACGGTATGTACATATGCAGTTGCTAGAGACACGGACGTGTATCGCAAAATGACCGCATCCCCAGCTGGCTGCGTGCGAACCAGTCAAGCGGGTACAAAACTGGACCGCACGCAAACAGCTGTAGGACTGCTACTTTTAGTCATGACAAACTAACAAACAAGTTAATGCATGACATCTTTATTGGAGCTCGTGGTGTTTCTGGCACCGCCGTTACGGCCGGATGCTGATCGACCCTGCGCTTTGCGACTTGCTGGAGCCGTGAGCACAGTTGAACTCATGTAACGATAGGTATCCTAGCACAAGCTGGTAGCGAAACTGATTTGGGCTGCGTTGGACAACATATCGTTCATTTGACGTGCTTAAGGGGGTTGTTTTGGGATGTTGTTCACATTGATGCAGGTTATTGGGGTGCGAGCGGTGATTAAGGATGATCCTGAAGCACAAATGGAACGGCGAGCTGCACTGGTAATTGCGTTTGTCTAACAAACTATGTACAGACATGGGAAATAAATTGTGCAACTTTTTGTTAGCGTAGGAGGGGTTTGTGGCGTGTGGTGTTTTGTCATGAAAAAGCCCTTCGGAATTCCGAAGGGCTTTGCATTCACGATGGTGGAGACGAGGGGGATCGAACCCCTGACCTCTTGACTGCCAGTCAAGCGCTCTCCCAGCTGAGCTACGCCCCCGTGACGAGGAGATACTATAGGGGAATGTTTGCGGGGATGCAAGGGGGAATTTTGGATTGATTGTCCGCCTTACGGGTTTTCCTGGGACGGGGCTGAATTGACTGATTTTGACTTCGGCAAAATCAGTCAATTAACCCACCGTCCCGATAAAACCCTCATGTAACAAATACGCTATTGCAGTTCCTTGGTGGACGGTAATCTTTGCGGTTGACCTGACGACGTTACTGATGCCTGTATCCGCCAAGAGTCCTAGCGGGGAATGGTTTAGTTCCCACTCTAGACCGTGTTCGCTTACTACCGTCCCAGGGGCTATGGCGATGATGGAGAACGTCTTGCCTTCGGCGCCTTCGATGGTCCACGATTCGCCTGCGCGAAGGATGCGGGCGACCACCTTGTCCTCGGCAATCCAGATAGGGGCATCCTCGTAGCCTGCAAGCAGCCCCAGCACGGTAAGCGCCATATCCGGACGGCCGCCGGTGGCGCAGGTCGCAACCACTTCGGCACCCGGCCAGCGACGGCGGACGGAATCGAGCGCTAGCGCAAGATCGGTATAGTCCTTGTAGGGATTGTGGCGCTCAACTTCAAAGTCGGTGGCGGCATCGACCAACGCACGACCCGCATCACTCACCGTGTCGACATCCCCCACATAAACGTCACAGCCCAGGCCGGCGCCCAGCAGCGCGTCGAGTCCGCGGTCCACGGCCACAACGTGATCGCACTCCCCCGCTAGCCTACGCAACAGATCCGCGCTCGTCACCACGGGCGAGCCGCAGACTACTAGTACTTTGCAAGCCACAGCCCTCGCCTATCCCTCAAACGAAAGCATGCGGGCCAGGTCAAGCTCCTCGTAGCTATCGATAAAGATATCGCAGTTGGCGCGCACGTCGTCGCGCTTCATGCGGCCGTGCGGGTCATAGATGCCCACGCGCTTAAAGCCTGCGGTGCCAGAGCTCTTTAGGCCAAAGACGGCGTCCTCAAACACCCATGCGGACTCAAACTTGTGCCCATGGCGCTCTTCCAGGCGCCGCAGCCCCAGCTCGTACACATCGGGGAACTGCTTGGAGCGTCCTGCCTCACCAGTCGTGGTAACAAACTCCATGTAAGCGTCGAGCCCGGCACCAGCGAGCGCGGACTGCACCAGCTCGGCCGGCGTGGACGTAGCCACGCACATGGCAATACCCGCCGCCTTCGCCTGCTCCAAAAATGCCAGGAGCCCCTCGCGCGGCGGCACCTTGGAGTAGCCATCGATCAAAATCTCGCCCAGCTCGCGATACAGCTCCTCACCATTTGCGCCAATGCCCCAGGTGTCGTGGTAGGCCTGGCACTCGTCCTCGAGGGACAAATGCTCAAACTGTGCAAAATCGTCGACTGTCACGTCAATCCCGTGGCGGTGCAATAACTCGGGCTGAGCATAGCCCCAGACGGGGGTGCTATTAACCAGCGTGCCGTCGCAATCGAAAATAAAAGCAACCTTGGGAGCGGCGGTATGGGACATAAACGAACCTTTCGATATCAAATGGTAAACATCCTGCTAAAAGCGTTTTACCAAACGTCAGCCAAACAATTTTGAAACCCAATTTGGTAAAACTGTCAAGAGTTTTACCACGGCAATTCTGCCAGTGGTATAAACATGTCGCTTACCGATTAAACGCCCACGCAAATCCGCTTTCGTCCATAAAACTAACGCACAGGTGTTATCGTAGTTTCTGCCGAAAGTTCCACCGAGCACGCGAGGTGGAACGAATCACTGAAACTTCGCCGTCCCTTCGATTCGTGCAGCCTTGGACCTTTCGCATCTAGTCACCAAGGCAACACGCTGCCGCGTCATGATGGGATCAAACGTGAGCGATACAAAGCTAAAGCCAGCAACCAAAAAGCCTGTTACTCGTAAAGCCGCCCCGCATGCGCCGGAGCTCACCAAAGACGATGTCTATCTGTTTGGCATCGGCACGTGGGAGCGCAGCTGGGAAAAGATGGGCGCGCATCCCGACACGCAGAATCGTACGCGCGGCTGGCGTTTTTGCGTTTGGGCGCCCGACGTAAAAAGCGTCCATGTCATTGGTGAATTTAACGACTGGGATGAGCAAGCCAACCCGCTGGTGCCCGTGCATACGAGCGCTATTTGGGAAGGCTTTATTCCTGGCGCCGAGCAGGGTCAGCTCTATAAGTATCTCATCGAGACCAACGAGGGCGAAAAGCTCTACAAGGCCGATCCGTACGCCTTTAAGGCCGAGTGCCCTCCGGGAACGGCGAGCGTGCTGTGGACCCTCGATGGCTACAAGTGGAACGACGCGGCTTGGCTCAAGCGACGCGCCAGCCATAACCACATGTCGCAGCCCCTTAACATCTACGAGGTGCATATTGGCTCGTGGAAGCGCCACGGCGACGCGCCGCAGGGCGAGCCCGACGAGTACGGCAACTATCCCGGCCCCATGGATCCCTTCCCCGCGCAGCGTGGCGAGTTCTACACCTACGACGACCTGTCGGTGGAGCTCGTGGACTACGTGCGCGACATGGGCTATACGCATATCGAGGTCATGCCGCTTATGGAGCATCCCTTCGATGGCTCCTGGGGCTACCAGACGACCGGCTACTACGCCGCCACGTCGCGCTACGGCAACCCGCAGCAGCTCATGCACTTTATCGATGCGTGCCACGAGGCTGGCATCGGCGTGATCATGGACTGGGTGCCCGGCGGTTTTTGCGCCGACTCCCACGGCCTTGCCACCTTTAACGGCCACATGCTGTTTGAGCACGAGATTCACCCCAACTGGGGCACGCACAAGTTTGACTTCGCCCGCGGCGAGGTCCGCTCCTTCCTGGTCTCCAACGTGCTGTACTGGCTCGAGAACTTCCACGTTGACGGCATTCGCATGGACGGCGTGTCCAGCATGCTGTACCTCAACTTTGGCATCGACGATCCGGGCCAAAAGAAGTTCAACAAGTACGGTACCGAGGAGGACCTGGACGCCAGCGCGTTTATCCGCCAGGTCAACTGCGCCGTGGAGGCCCACTTCCCTGACGTGATGATGATGGCCGAGGAGTCTACCGCGTGGCCGCTCGTGACCTATCCGCCGCAGGACGGCGGCCTGGGCTTCCACTACAAGTGGGACATGGGCTGGATGAACGACACCCTGCACTACATGCAGACCGATTTTCCGTGGCGCCCCGGCAACCACGGCCTACTCACGTTCTCCATCATGTACGCCTTTACCGAGAACTTCATCTGCCCGCTGAGCCACGACGAGGTCGTGCACGGCAAGTGCTCGCTCATCGGCCGTATGCCGGGCGACTGGTGGCGCCAGTTTGCCGGCCTGCGCACGCTGGCCTTCTACCAGATGACACACCCCGGTGCCAAGCTCAACTTTATGGGCAACGAGATCGGTCAGTTTATTGAATGGCGCTACTACGAGTCCATCCAGTGGTTCCTGACCGAGGAGTACGAGACTCACCGTCATCATCAGGCGTTTATCAAGGCGCTTAACCACCTGTACACCGCCGAGCCCGCTCTGTACGAGCGCGGCTACACCGACGACGGCTTTACCTGGATCGACGCGGACAACTCCAAGCAGTCCATCGTGAGCTTTGTGCGCCAGGGCGAGGACGTCGATGACGACTTGGTGATCCTGATCAACTTTGATCCGGCGAGCTACGAGAGCTTCCGCGTGGGAGTGCCGCGCGAGGGCGACTGGGAGGTCATCTTCGATTCCGACCGTCCCGAGTTTGGCGGCAGTGGCTATGCCGGTGAGGAGCCCTACACCTGCTCGAGCGAGCCCTATCCCTGGAACGGGCAGATGGACTCCATCGAGATGAAGGTGCCCGGCCTGGCAGGCGTGGTGCTTAAGCGCCGCGGCCCCAGCAGCTATAAGCCGCCCGTGGTCGAGAAGCCCAAGAAGGCGACGCGCAAGCGTACGTCCTCGGTGAAGCCCAAGACTGCAGCTGCTAAGAAGGCTCCGGCCAAGGCGAAGGCTGCCAAGCCCGCTGCCAAGGCTTCGGCCAAGTCCACCACGGCCAAAAAGGCAGCCACTAAAAAGGCTGCTCCCAAGGCCAAGGCAGCCGCTGCTAAGGCTCCTGCCAAGAAAGCGTAACAAAGCCGTTACAGCTGTAATCACCCGCCTCACGAGGGCGTAGGATACAAGACATAACCGTTCCGGGAGAAACATCCCCGGGGGAAAGGAACGTATGAATAAGATCTTCGACAACAAGCAGGAGTTTACCGAGCTCTATCGCGATGCCGTCATGAGCATCAGCGGCAAGAGTGTCGAGGCTGCCAGCGACCTGGACCGCTTTAACGCCCTGGCCAAGCTCGTGGCCGAGAAGGCACGCACCGTTGCCACCAAGAGCGACGCCCGCGTCACCGCCGAGGGCAAGAAGCGCGTGTACTACTTCTCGATCGAGTTTTTGATCGGCCGCCTGCTCGACAACTACCTGCTCAACTTTGGCGTGCGCGACATGGTCGCCGAAGCGCTCGACGACATGGGTTTTGACCTGTCCGTCATCGAGAACCAGGAGCCCGATCCGGCGCTGGGCAACGGTGGCCTGGGCCGTCTGGCCGCGTGCTTCCTGGATTCCATGGCAGCCGAGGGCATCGCCGGCTACGGCAACGGCATGCGCTACCGCTACGGCCTGTTTAAGCAGGAAATCGTCAACGGCAGCCAGGTCGAGGCCACCGACGAGTGGCTCACCCATGGCTATCCCTGGGAGGTTCGCCGTCAGGACAAGGCCGTGACCATTAAGTTTGGTGGCTACGTCGAAGGCTTTGAGGAGAACGGCCGCACGTTCTACCGCACGGTGGACACGCAGGACATCCTTGCCGTCCCTTATGACATCCCCGTTGTGGGCTATGCCGGCGAGACCGTCAACAAGCTGCGCGTCTGGGCCGCCGAGCCGGTCGAGGAGCACTTTGACCTTGAGGCCTTCAACCGCGGCGACTATGCCCTGGCCGATGCTGAGCGCGCCGAGGCCGAGGCCATCAGCGCCATCCTCTACCCCAACGACGCCGGCGAGCACGGCCGTCTGCTGCGTCTGAAGCAGGAGTACCTGTTTGTTTCGGCCGGCATCTACAGCCTGCTCGACACCTTTGAGAAGGAGCACGGCGAGAACTGGGAGCTGCTGCCGCAGTTTGTGGCCATCCACACCAACGACACGCACCCCGCCATGTGCGGACCCGAGCTCATGCGCATTCTCATCGACGAGAAAAAGCTCGAGTGGGATGACGCTTGGAGCATCGTGACGCAGGTCGTGAGCTACACCAACCACACCATCCTGCCCGAGGCCCTGGAAAAGTGGCCCATCGGCATGTTCTCCAAGCTCCTCCCCCGCGTGTACCAGATCATCGACGAGATCAGCCGTCGTTGGCACGAGTCGTTCGACACCACGCAGGAGGGCTGGCAGGAGCGTCTGCGCCAGACCGCCATCCTGTGGGACGGCGAGATTCGCATGGCCAACCTGTCCGTGATCTGCAGCCACAGCGTCAACGGCGTGGCCAAGATCCACTCCGACATCATCAAGAACATCGTGCTCAAGGACTTCTACGCCCTGACGCCCGAGAAGTTCAACAACAAGACCAACGGCATCTCGCACCGTCGCTTCTTTGCCGAGGCCAACCCCACCTATGCCAAGCTCGTGACCGAGGCCATTGGCGACGGCTGGCTGAAGGACGCCTTTGAGCTGGAGAAGCTCAAGGAGTTTAAGGACGACACCGAGTTCCTGAAGGCCGTGGGTGCCTCCAAGCGCGCCAACAAGGAGCGCCTGGCCGCCTACGTCAAGTCCGAAACCGGTCTGGTCATTGACCCCAACACCGTCTTCGATGTTCAGGTAAAGCGCTTCCATGCCTACAAGCGCCAGCTCATGAACATCATGAAGGTGATGGACATCTACAACCGTCGCATCGCCGATCCCAACTTCCACGTGACGCCGACGACCTTCATCTTTAGCGGCAAGGCTGCCTCCAGCTACACCTTTGCCAAGGAGACCATCCGCCTCATTAACTCCGTGGCCGACGTCATCAACAACGATCCGCGCGTCAACGAGGTCATGAAGGTTTGCTTTATCCCCAACTTCCGCGTGAGCAACGCCCAGCTCATCTACCCCGCCGCCGAGATCTCGGAGCAGATTTCCACGGCCGGCAAGGAGGCCTCGGGCACGTCCAACATGAAGCTCATGATGAACGGCGCCATTACGCTGGGCACCCTCGACGGCGCCAACATCGAGATCGCCGACCTGGCCGGCCGCGAGAACGAGGCCATCTTTGGCCTGACCGCCCCCGAGGTCGAGCAGCTCTGGGCATCCAACAGCTACTTCGCATGGGATACGCTCAACAACGATCGCGAGCGTCTGGGTCGCGTGATGGACGAGCTCAAGGACAACACGTTTGCGGGTCTTTCGGGCAACTTCGAGAGCATCTACAACGAGCTCATGAACAACAACGACCCCGACCTGGTCATGGCCGACTTTCGCAGCTACGTGGATGCATGGGAAAAGCTCACCGGCAGCTACGGCGACCAGGAGACCTGGAACCGCAAGGCGCTGCTGAACACCGCCTCGAGCGGCTGGTTCTCGAGCGACCGCACCATTCGCGAGTACCGCGACGAGATCTGGCACGCTTAAAGGCCGCGAGCTCCCCTATGCCAGCACGGCATTACTCGACGGGCGCGACCGAGCGTCGCGTCCGTCGCTAATGGGTTTAGGAACATCGATGACAGAAGGAGAAATCGATGAGTAAGAAAGAATGCATCGCGATGCTCCTCGCAGGAGGACAGGGCAGCCGATTGGGGGCACTCACCCAAAAGATCGCTAAGCCGGCGGTTAGCTTTGGTGGCAAGTTCCGCATTATCGACTTCTCGCTCTCCAACTGCTCCAACTCGGGCATCGACACGGTGGGCGTTCTGACGCAGTATCGCCCCTACCTGCTGCATGCCTATGTGGGCTCCGGCGAGGCGTGGGATCTGGACAGCCGCGACGGCGGCGTGTCAATCCTGCCGCCGTACGAGACGCAGACCGGCGGCGCCTGGTATGCGGGCACGGCCGACGCCATTACGCAGAACCTGGACTACATCAAGGCCAACGACCCCAAGTACGTCCTGATTCTTTCGGGCGATCACCTGTATCGCATGGACTACCGCAAGATGCTCAAGACGCACATTGAGAACAACGCCGACCTCACGGTGAGCGTTATGCCCGTGCCGTGGGAGGAGGCCAGCCGCTTTGGCATCCTGACCACCGACCCCGAGGGCGGCCGCATCACCAAGTTCACCGAGAAGCCCGATAAGCCCGATTCGAACCTCGCGTCCATGGGCATCTACATCTTCTCGGCCGACGTGCTGATCGAGGCGCTCGAGGAGGACGCTCTGGACCAGCGCTCGAGCCACGACTTTGGCAAGGACATCATCCCCAAGCTGCTCGGCGAGGGCAAGCGCCTGTACAGCTACGAGTTCCACGGCTTTTGGAAGGATGTCGGCACCATCGCCAGCTTCCACGAGACCTCGATGGACCTGCTGGGCAACAACCCCGAGTTCGATCTGTTCGACAAGCACTTCCCCATCATGTCCAACATCACCACGCGTCCGCCGCACTACATTGGACCGGACGGCCGTCTGGACGACTGCCTGGTCTCCAACGGCTGCAAGATCTACGGCACCGCTCGCCACTCGATCCTTTCGACCGACGTCATCATCGAGGAGCGCGCCGTGGTAGAGGACTCCGTGCTGCTGCCGGGTGCGCACGTTAAGAGCGGCGCGCACATCTGCCGCGCTATTTTGGGCGAGAACTCCACGGTCGAAGAGGGCGTGAAGCTCGGCTCTGTCGATACCACCAAGGATACGGCCGTCGTTGGAAATGACGTCGTTATCGGGAAGGGGGAATGATCCGATGATCAATCGCAAGGCCATCGGTTATATCACCGCTAACTACTCTTCGACCTACGGCAGCGTGCTGCTCAAGGACCGCCCCATCGCGTCCGTTCCGTTTTTGGGCCGCTACCGCCTGATCGACTTTCCGCTGTCCAACATGATGAATGCCGGCATTAAGACCGTCGGCGTCGTCATGCCGGGCAACTACCGCTCGCTGATCGACCACGTGGGCTCGGGCAAGGACTGGGGCCTGGACCGCAAGAAGGGCGGCCTGTTTATGGTGCCCGGCAACGCGTATGGCACCACCAAGGGCGGCATGCGCTTCTTGCTGCGCGACATCATCTCCAACAAGACGCTGTTCCAGCGCTCGGACAAGCCCTATGTTGTGATGATGGGCACCAACATCATCTTCAATATGGACCTCAACACCATCATCGACGCGCACGAGAACTCCGGTGCCCAGATGACCGTGGTGTACTGCAAGGCCACGCACAACGTCGATGACGAGACCAAACTCGAAATTAACGAGAACGGCCGCCTGACGGGCGTGAGCGCCGGCGTCGTGTACGGCGACAACGCCTCTATGGACTGCTGCATCGTCAACCGCGAGACGCTACTCGAGATCATCGACCACTACCAGGCCGCCGACTATCTGGACCTGCTCGAAGCACTCCAGGGCGACTTTGGCAACATCGACGTGTGCAGCTACGAGTACAAGGGCGAGGTTGTGGGCGTGTTTAGCGAAAAGTCGCTGTATCGCCGCAGCATGGACCTGCTCGACCAAACCGTGGCCGACCAGCTCTTTGACCCCGAGCGCCCGATCCTGACCAAGGCTCATGACGTGCCGCCTTCGCGCTATGCGACCGGTAGCCACGCGTGCAACTCGATCATCTCGGCCGGCTGCATCATCAAGGGCACCGTGCGCAACTCGATCCTGTCGCGCGGCGTTGTGGTGGAGGAAGGCGCCTCGGTGACGAACTCGATCATCAACCAGAGCTGCGTCATCAAGAGCGGCGCCCGCGTTGAGAATGCCATCCTGGACAAGAACAACGTGGTTCCCACCAACACCGAGCTTCGCGGCACGCCCGAGAACATCCTGGTGCTGGGAAAGGCCCCGTTAACTTCTGATATCACCAACGCGAGCTAGCTTTGGCACCGCAACATCGCTCGTAACACGTAGAATAGCCGCCCGGTTTGCGCCAGGCGGCTATTCTCGAATTGCAACAGGGAGACAATATGGCTGATTCCAGCAAAAAGATGCAGATCGTGTTTGCCTCGGCCGAGTGCGCACCGTTTGTGAAGACCGGTGGCCTGGGCGACGTGGCGGGCTCGCTGCCTGCGGCGCTTGTGCGCGCCGGCGCCGAAGTAATCGTGATGGTGCCCAAGTACGCCACCATCAAGGACGAGTACAAGTCGCAGATGGAGCACTTCTCCGACTTTTACGTGAGCCTGGGCTGGCGCAATGAGTACTGCGGACTCGAGAAGCTCGAGCACGACGGCGTCACCTATATGTTCATCGACAACGAGCGCTACTTCGCGCGCGACTATCCGTACGGCTTCTTTGACGACGGCGAGCGCTTTGCGTTCTTCTCCAAGGCCATCACCGAGAGCCTGCAGCACCTGCCCGCCGGCTTTGAGTGCGACATCCTGCACTGCAACGACTGGCAGACGGCGCTGGCGCCCGTGTTTTTGCGCGAGTTCTACCAGGGCCTGCCGCTGTATGACCGCGTCAAGACCGTGTTCTCGATCCACAACGTGGCGTTCCAGGGCCAGTTTAGCGATACCGTGATGGAGGACATCCTGGGGGTGGCGCATATTCCGGCGGCCGCCTCGCAGCTGCGTTGCGACGCCTGCAGCATCAACTACATGCTAGGCGCCCTGCGCTATGCCGACGCCATCACTACAGTGAGCCCCACCTATGCCAACGAGATCCAGACGCCCGAATTTGGCGAGGGCCTGGACGGCGTTCTTCGCGAGCGTTCATACGCGCTGCAGGGCATTTTGAATGGCATCGACGTCGCGGGCTTTGACCCGGCGACCGACAAGCGCATTGCCGCCAACTACACCGTGGAGGACCGTTCTGGCAAGGCCGTATGCAAGGCCAAGCTGCAGGAAGAGCTGGGGCTCGAGGTTCGCGACGACCGTCCGCTCATGGTGATGGTCACGCGTCTGACGCGCCAGAAGGGCCTAGACCTGGTCATGTACGCGCTCGACCGCATTCTGGCCGGCGGCGTGCAGGTGGCGGTGCTGGGCACCGGCGACCGCGACTACGAGGACGGTCTACGCTACTTCCAGGACAAGTACCCCGGCACCATGGCCGCGCGCATCGAGTTCGATCCGGCGCTGTCACAGCGCATGTATGCTGCCGCCGACATGTTCCTGATGCCTTCGAAGTTTGAGCCCTGCGGTCTGTCGCAGATCATCGCCATGCGCTACGGCACCCTGCCGATTGTTCGCGAGACCGGTGGTCTGAAGGACACGGTGATCCCGTATAACGAGTTTACCGGCGAGGGCACGGGCTTCTCGTTTAGCAACTTTAACGGCGACGAGATGGGCGACGCGGTCTTCCGCGCGGCACGCCTGTTCTGGGATAACCGCGACGCCTGGAACCAGCTGGTCACGCAGGCCATGAGCCAGGACTTTAGCTGGACGCGCTCGGCCGATAAATATCTGGACCTGTACTTCTTTATGCATCCGGAGATTGAGAGGCCGGCGGCTGTTGTCGACGAGCCTGAGGTTGCTGCCGAGCCCGAGCCCAAGGCCGAGCCGGTTGTCGAGGAACCCAAGGCTGAGGAGAAGCCGGCTGCGAAGCCTGCCGCCAAGAAGGCCACGATGCGCAAGACGACGGCCAAGAAGGCTACGACAACCAAGGCCGCTGCCACCAAGACAGCCGCAGCAAAGACGACTGCTGCCAAAGCAACGACGGCGCGCAAGCGCACGACCGCCGCTGCCAAGAAGGCCGCCGAGGCCGAGGCCGCTCCCGAGGTAAAGACCGACGCCGCCAAGGCTAAGCCTGCGGCAAAGGCTCCGGCCAAGACCACTGCCAAGAAGACGACCGCGACCACCAAGAAGGCGGCGGCCGCAAAGTCGACGACGACCAAGGCAGCCGCAAAGCCGGCCGCCAAAGTCGAGGAGACGCCCGTCGAGGCCAAGCCGGCCGCCAAGACCACCACGCGAAAGCGCACTACGACGACGACCAAAAAGACCACGACCAAAGCTACTGCTTCCAAAGCGGAGGCTAAGGTCGAGGACAAGCCCGCAGTGAAGGCCAAGCCGGCGCCGAAGGCCGCAGAGGTCAAGACCGCTCCAAAGGCTACGGCAAAGACCGAATCCGCCAAGGAGGCCCCGGTCTCCCCTGCCGCCACGACCGTAGAAAAGGCTCCGACCAAAAAGACCTCCGTCCGAAAGGCAACGGCCACCCGCAAGCGTCGCTAGCCAACAGACGATCTA
Source organism: uncultured Collinsella sp. (assembly GCA_965146285.1). GTDB lineage: Bacteria > Actinomycetota > Coriobacteriia > Coriobacteriales > Coriobacteriaceae > Collinsella. Next base: position 85,737 of record CBCTFW010000009.1, on the reverse strand, counting down.
AAACCTAATCAAACCCTAAGTAAGGGGCGCTCCAACCGGGCGCCCCTTCTCTGTAGGTAGTTGGTAAAACGATTTTCTAGGACAACCGTTCGCCGATGGTAAACGGATGTTGTTTATACAGCCTGTGTACAACAGATATACTTACATTCTGTGCGTAAAGCCCATGGCCCGCAGGCCGTGATTCTATTGAACTGGACCGTATTATGAGATTGATTCACAACAGCCGTCTGCCGCAGTTTCGTACTCCGTTTGGCGCTGTGACCACTGGAACTTCCGTTTCGCTATCGGTGATTTTGGAGGATGCCGACCCCAACCAGGCAACGCTCACCCTGCGCACCTGGGTCGATGAAATCGGTGAGTCTCTGTATCCCATGACGCACGAGGGCGACGGCATATTTACCGTAGAGCTTGAGTGCACTGAGCCCTGTCTTATCTGGTACAGCTTTATCTGCAACATCGAGGGCCAGCCCGAGGTACGCCTGGGTGCACCGCAGGGTCGCACCGGTGGCGAGGGTGTGACCTACAACTACGCCGAGGTTCCGTCCTTCCAGATTACCGTCTACAAGCACCGCGAGAACCGTCCCACTTGGTACGAGCGCGGTATGGTCTACCAGATCTTCCCCGATCGTTATGCCCGCGACGAGCACTGGCGTGAGCGCACGCTGGCCGAGGTCGAAAAACCGCGCAAAGGAATCCAGCGCCGCATGGTCGAGGACTGGAACGAACCGCCCGAGTACGAGCGTGCCGAAGACGGCTCCATCAAGACCTGGGATTTTTACGGCGGCTCGCTCAAGGGTATCCAAAATGACCTGCCCCGGATTGCCGAGCTAGGCTTTACGGCCATCTACCTCAACCCCATCTTTGAGGCCGCGAGCAACCACCGCTACGACACGGCCGATTACACCAAGATCGACCCGATTCTGGGCACCGAGCAGGACTTTATGGAGCTGTGCAAGGCGGCCGAGAAGCTCGGCATTTCTATCATTCTGGACGGTGTGTTCAACCACACGGGCGACGATTCGATCTACTTCAACCGCTACGGCAACTACCCCGGCGTGGGCGCGTGGCAGAGCGAGGATTCGCCGTGGCGCGATGCGTTTAATTTCCACGAGGACGGCTCGTACGACTGCTGGTGGGGCGTGGGCAATATGCCCGCCATCAATGAGAGCTCCGAGTTGGTACGCGAGCGGCTCCTGGGCAAGGACGGCGTGATCCGAAAATGGCTACGTGCCGGCGCTCATGGCTGGCGCCTAGACGTGGCCGACGAACTATCCGACGATTTCCTAACCGAGATCAAGAAGGCCGTACTCGCCGAGAAGCCCGACGCGCTGCTGCTCGGCGAGGTATGGGAAGACGCCTCCAACAAGATCAGCTACGGTCATCTGCGTCGCTATCTGCAAGGCTCCGAGCTCGACTCGGCTATGGATTATCCCTTCCGCGACATGGTCATCGGCTTTTTGATGGGCTACAAAAATGCCTACCAAGCTGCTGAGGATATCGAGACCCTGCGCGAGAACTATCCGCGTGAGGCCCTGTCTTGCGCACTTAATCTGCTTTCGAGCCACGATCGTCCGCGCATTATCTCGGTGCTCGGCGGTGGTCCCGACGAGTCGCAGCTGCCCGAGTGCGAGCGCAGCAAATGGCGCCTGGACGAGAACGCGATGGGCCTGGCCAAGAGCCGTTTTTGGCTCGCAACGCTCATGCAGATGACCTTCCCGGGCGTTCCCTCAATCTATTACGGCGACGAGTACGGCTTGGAGGGTCTCACCGATCCGGGCAATCGCCGCACCATGCCGACCAAGGACCAGCTCCACGACTTCGATACGCTGGCCATCGTTAAGAACGCGTCTGCTGTACGCCGCGCGCTGCCGTTTATGATCGACGGTGAAATCAAGGCCTTCGCGCTCAATGACGAAGTACTCGCCTATACGCGAACTGGTAAAGACGGCGAGTCCGCGACGGTTATCATCAACCGTAGCCTGCGCAACTCGCACCGCGTGACGATTCCGGCGCTCGACGAATGTGCGAGTGACGTGATCAGCGGTCACGAGTGCGAGATCCACAACGGTACGGTCACGCTCGACCTGTACCCGCTGGGCTCGTCGATCATCTATCACCACGCCGAGCAGCGCCTGCAGGAGCCGCTCGATCACGGCGCAGGTGTTGTGTGCCATATCACATCGGTGCCGACCGATGACGGCAAGCCCGGTACGATCGGTGCGCCCACGCGTCGCTTTATCGACCATCTGGCCGCCATGGGCATGCGCTACTGGCAGGTTCTCCCCGTCAACCCCACGGACTTCTTCCGCTCCCCTTACGCTGGTCCTTCGGCCTTTGCAGGCAATATCGACCTGCTACCCGAGAGCCACGAGGAGCTGGCCGCCGACTTTGAGACCTGGAAGGCCCGCGGAGGCGAGGATGCCGATCCGCTGTACACCGCGTTTAAACATCGCAATGCCGATTGGCTCGAGAAATACTGCGTCTACATGGCCGTTAAGAAGTACTTTGAGGGCGAGTCGCGCCATGATTGGCCGGCAGATGTCGCGCGCTACAACGAGCATCTGATCGACGACAAGCGCTTCCACAACGAGGCCGAGCTTCAGGCGTACATGCAGTACCGCTTTGACCTCGCTTGGTGCGAGCTCATGAACTATGCGCACAAGAAGGGCGTCGAGGTTATCGGCGATATTCCTATGTACGTGTCCGACGATTCGGCAGACGCGTGGAGCGAACCCGAGAACTTCTGGCTGTCCGATACCGGCAAGGCGATTGAGATTTCCGGCGCGCCGCCCGACAACTTTGCACCCGAGGGCCAGGTGTGGGGCAACCCGACGTTCCGCTGGGACCACATGAAGCAGAACGGCTATAGCTGGTGGATGGATCGCCTGCGCCGCGCGTTCGCGCTCTACGACCGCGTGCGCCTGGACCACTTCCTGGGCTTCCACAGCTACTTTAGCATTCCCGCAGGCAAGGCCTGTGCCGACGGCCGCTGGCTTGCGGGACCGGGCAAAGACCTGTTCCAGACCGCCTACGACGAGCTGGGTCCGCTCAACTTTATTGCCGAGGATCTGGGCTATCTGACGCCTGGTGTACGTGCGATGGCTTCGACCTGCGGCTTCCCTGGCATGGACGTACTGGAGTTTAGCGACTACGACGTTCGCTGCGGAATTCATCCCACACCGGGCAAGATCCTGTACACCTCGACGCACGATACGTCGACGCTGGCCGGTTGGTGCACGCATTCCTTTGCGGGAGGCGATGAGCCGAGTGGCATTGCATTGGCAGGCGAGCTCATGGGAAATGCCCTGGCCAGCGATGCTCCGCTCGTGATGATGCCGCTGCAGGACGTGCTGGGGCTGGGCGACGATGCACGCATGAACGTGCCGGGCGTGGCCACGGGCAACTGGACATGGCAGGCGCAGGAGGCCGACATTGCGGCGGCCGAGGAGAAAACTGCGAAGCTCCTGCGCAGCACCCATAGATTCTGGGGCGAAGCGTGATAAAACCCCCGATATAGGGTACAGTTACAGACGTTTGAATTTTTGCGGGCAGAGTAATCTGCCCGCTTTGTGCTGAAAAGGAAGTATTATGGCGCGCTACGATTACAAATGCTCGAGCTGCGGCAACGTGTTTGAGGTTGAGCATCCCATGTCCGAGACTCCCGAGGTCGTGTGTCCCAGCTGCGGTGCCCCGGCGGCCAAGACGTTCTCGGCCAGCGGCATTAAATTTGAGGGCAGCGGTTTCTACAACACCGACCAGCGAAGCGGCGGCTCCAGCACCAGCGCCACAAGCGGCTGCTGCGCCAATTGCCCGCACAACCACTAGAGACAAGCGGTCCCGCCACCCAGGCCTCCTTATGAGTTGCGGTGAAATAGTTCCTGAATCAGCCCATCCAACGGCCAAACAGGAACTATTCCACCGCAACTTTTCTATAGATCGGATTTCGGGCCGATGCTAAGTTTGGAACAATTCAAAACTCTGCCGGATTACGGGGCTGAATTGACAACCTCTATCCATTCCGGTAATTTGCAAATTTCAACAAGCCATCCACCTGCGGTTTTATTTAGGCCATTTTTGCTGTGGTCGGGCATCACCAATCTAACCCCGTAATCCGCCCTACTTTTGATAGCAGCAAGTATGAAACGGGGCTATTTTTCCCACTCTTTACCGCTTTTGCGATCTCCACTCGCACGACCTTCTGAGTTGCGGTGAAATAAGGACTGTTTGGCAGGCAGAAGCGGCTTTTCAATCCCTATTTCACCGCAACTTAGTAGTTACTTGCGGACCAGTCTGGCGCAGAAGTGGCCGTCGTAGGAGTCGGCGTTTACGGGAACGCTTTGGAAGAGACCTCGATCGTTCTGGCGTACGGAAACGAGCTTCTTGGCCTGATCGAACTCGGGGAGTTGCAGAATCTGTGCCTCGGAAAGCGGCTCCAGGCTAAAACAGGTGCCCTCGGGAGAGTTCAGGAAAGCATCCACCACCTGTGTGTTCTCCTCGTCGAAGACGGAGCACGTCGCATAGATGAGCTCGCCGCCGGCGGCCACGCGCGCAGAAGCCTCCTTAAGCATCGTCAGCTGAAGCTTGGGTAACTCGGCCGTCACATCATTCTCGGTTAGGCGCCACGGGATCTCAGGATGACGACGCATGGTGCCGGTGCCAGAGCACGGCGCATCGATAAACACCGTATCGAACTTGACCTGTTCGCCTCGCATGGCGTCAAAAGATGTCAGCGCCTCGTTGAGCTCGCAGGCATCGCCCGAGACGGTTCGCACACCCTTGATGCCCGCCTTATGCAGGCGAGCGAGATTCTGGTCGCACTTGCGATCATGAAGATCGAGCGCCGTATGCTGACGCCCATAGCCCGCACGCTTGGCCTGGCACATCATCACATAGTTCTTGGTGCCACGACCGGCACCAATCTCAAGGCAGCTTCCAGGGCGCGTGGCTGCCGTGGCGATAAGCTGCGCGTTGAGATCAGACGCCACCGCGGCAGCACGCTCAAACACACCCGAAGCAACGGTAACCTGGGCATCAACCGGGGCATGGCAGCCCGGGAAGACAGGCGCCACAAGCTGCGAGATATACGGATCGGGCTTGGTCGCAAAGGCGTTCTCATGCAGGGCCAGCGGCGCGGGGGCCAGATTGCCGGCAAAGTTAAGCGCACCCTCAGGCGTGTCGAACGATGCCATAATGCGAGCGCACAGCCAACGCGGTAGACCCATCAGGCGCGACAGACGAACAAGACGGCGCTCGGATTCATCCACGTCGGACGCCGTGGCAAAATCTTCAACGTTATCCGCAACCTTATGCAGCACGGCATTGGCCAAGCCAGCAGCGGACTTAGCACCGCAGCGAACCAGTTCAACACCCTGACTTACGGCAACGCGGCCAGGGGTATGCAGGTAGAGCATCTCGAAGGTGGAGATGCGAAGCGCCATGCGAACACGCGGCGCAACCTTTTTAGGCTTATCAAGAAACTGATCGAGCAGCTCGTCCAAAATACCCTGCGTGGCGGCCACACCCAGCGCCAAGCGGGCGGCAAAAGCGGAATCGCGCTGGTCAATAGCCTTGGCCGATGCGCGAGAGGACAGCACGTCGCGCGCATACATGCCTCGGCGATCGGCCTCCATCAGCACATCGAGCGCAAGCTTGCGCGCGGGAGACAACTTGCTCATGACAAAACACCCCACGAAAGATCGACGCTCTGCAGACCAGCAGCCCAAGCAGAAGCGGCCATAGCACGCTTGCCATCAGGCTTAACCTCGAGCAACTCAACCGAGCCATCGGAAAGACCCAGGTAAACACGCTTGCTCTTAACGGCAACAGCGCCCTCCCCAAGCGACACGTCGGCCGGCGCAGCATCGAGCACGCGAACCGACTTGCCGGCAATCACACAACGGGCAGGCGCGGTATCGGACGAAGCGAGCACATGGCGCACGCAATCAAGCGCCGCCATCTGCGGATCCAGACGCATCTCCTGCTTGGATATCTTGGCAGCATGAGTGACGAGCGACTCATCCTGCTCAGTCCAAACAGCCGAGCCATCGGCAAGCGAGGGAAGCGTGTCGGCAAGCAGTTTGCCGCCAAGCTCACCAAGCTCCATGGTCAGCGCCTCGGCATGCTTACCGGCAACCGAGGTCGAGGCCTGGGCGCAATAAGCGCCTGTATCCACGCCATGCCCAATGCGCATAATGGAAACGCCGGCAACCTCATCACCAGCAAGAATGGCACGCTGAATGGGGGCAGCACCACGCCAACGAGGCAGCAGGGAAGCATGAACATTCACAATACCAAGCGGCGCCATATGCAGCACCTCATCAGGCAAAATGCAGCCATAAGCAGCCACGCAGAAAATATCGGCATCCGCAGCCTTGAGCGCCTCAACAACCTCAGGCGTCATAAGATTGGCCTCAACAACGGGCACACCAAGCTCAAGCGCCTTAGCCTTAACAGGAGACGGCTCAAGCTTCTTACCACGCCCACGAACAGCATCGGGACGAGTAATCACGAGCGCAATCTCGTTCCCAGCCTCAACAAGCGAAGTCAGCGAAGGCACAGCAAAATCAGGCGTACCCATAAACACAATACGCATAAAAGTTAGTCTCCTCTCAACAACGAGCCGAGACGGCTACAAATAACAGCGGAAAGCCAAGTACGCAGCCCTCCCGCAATAACAATTCAACAAGAACAAATATACCCAAACCCAAAGAAAGAGCCGCAATAAAAGCAGCTCTTCCAACAAAGCAATTATCAGCGAAGACGCCCCTCCCTGGCCTAACGGCACTCGGGCGAACCGAGCCAAGAAAACGCAGTCCCCGGTGCTGAGCGCCCACATATCGTCCCGCGCGCAGTTTCGCAGCGCAGCGAGAATGTTTGAGCACGGGATGATATGTGGGCGCTCAGCACCGGGGACGGTGGGATCTACTCCGTCTCGCCCGGTCGAGCGCCGCGGGCCAGGGCGTCCTGGTACTCCTTGACTGCCTTGATCCTCTGCATCGGCTTGAGTCGCTCGAACATGGTGTTGCCGTGCAGGTGATCGATCTCATGCTGCAGGCACACACAGAACAGGTCGCCCGAGGCCTCGTAGCGAATCAGGTTGGCATCAAGGTCATACGCCTCGACGACAACGTGATCGGGACGCTCGATCTCGCAGCTAATGCCAGGGATAGAAAGGCACCCCTCGCTAAACGGCACCAGATGGTCGCTCTGCTCAACGATGACAGGGTTGATGAGCACGTACGGGTCGTAGTCGTTCTTGTCGCTGTAATCGCAGTCGATGGTGACAAGCTGAATGAGCTCACCGATCTGCGGGGCAGCCAGGCCGCAACCACCGTTGTCGAACATCATCTTCTTCATCTTCTCGGCAAGCGCCTCGATCGCCGGGGTAATCTCCTCGATGACGGCGCACTCCTGGCGCAGACGAGGGTCGGGCGACAGTACGATTCCGTTGGCTTCCATGGCCATCCTTTCGGGTTGTTACATCAAATCAAAGGCGTCGACGTCAACGCTCACGCTCACGCCGCGCACGGAGCCCGCCTCTTTGAGGCAGGCGTCGATATCATCAGAGACATGGTACCCCACGGGCGACTTCACAAGCAGATGGAAGCGGTAACGGTCCTTGGCTCTCTCGATTACACACGAAGCCGGACCAAGCACCTGGGGCACGGCGCTCCCCGCCCGCAAAAAGTCGGGCGCGGCGGCATGCCAGCGGCGCTTGAGGAGCTTCGCGATGCGGCCGATGTAGTCCTGCGCGTCGTCTCGGTTCGCCGACCACACCAAAATGTTGACCAGGCGAACAAACGGCGGGTACAGCGCGTCGCGACGCTGGTCCAGGTCGTAGTCGGTAAAGATCGAGCGGTCGTGCTCGGCGACGGCGCGAATGACCGGATCCTCGGGAAGATAGGTCTGGATGATCACCTCGCCGGGACGATCGCCGCGACCGGCACGGCCTGCAACCTGCTCCAGCAGATCGTAGGCGCGCTCCCCTGCGCGGAAGTCCGGCAGCTTGAGGGCAAAGTCGGCATTGACCACGCCCACGAGCGTGACCTCGGGAAAGTCGAGGCCCTTTGCGATCATTTGGGTGCCCAGCAGCACCGCGCAATCGGCCGCATCGAACTGCTCGAGCAGCTTTTTGTGCGCATCCTTGCCGCGCGTGGAATCGGCATCCATGCGAATAATGGCGACGTCCTCGGGAAGCATCTGGTGCAGTGCGTCCTCGATTTGCTGCGTACCTAGACCCATTTTTGCCAGATAGCGGCTGCCGCACTTGGGGCAACGGCTCGTGGGCGCGGGATAGGGCTGCACACGCCAAGACGAACCGCATGTGTGACACTGCAGCGTGTGCGTGCGCTCGTGATACGTAAGCGAGGTGGAGCAGTGGTTGCAGGTGGGGACGCAGCCGCACTCGCGGCACATCAGGAATGGCGCAAAGCCACGGCGGTTATGCAACAGCACGGCCTTCTCGCGGCGATCGACCACACGCTCCAGGCCTTCCATCAGCGGTTTTGAGAACATGGAGCGGCTGCCGTGAGAAAACTCACGGCGCAGGTCGGCGATCCTAACCGTAGGCAGCACGGCGTGTCCCGGGCGCTCGGGCATCTCGACGCGCGTCCAGGTAGCACCGTTATACGTGCCGCGGCGGCAGCGGTCGAGGGCCTCAGCAGAAGGCGTGGCGGAGCCCAACACGAGTGGGCAGCGGTAGCGACGCGCCATCTCGGCCGCCACCTCGCGCGCATGATAGCGCGGGCTGGAACCCTGCTTGTAGCTGGTCTCGTGCTCCTCGTCGATGATGATGAGGCCCAAGTCGCTGAGCGGGCAAAAGAGCGCCGAGCGGGCACCGACGACCACGCGGGCGGCACCGCTGGCGACCATATCCCACTGGTCCAGTCGCTCGCCGGCCGAAAGGCGTGAATGGAAAACCGCGACCGTCTCGCCAAAGCGCGAACGGAAACGACCGACGGTCTGTGCCGACAGCGATATCTCAGGCACGAGCACGCAGGCTGAGCGGCCGGCCGCGAGTACGCGCTCGATGGCGGAGAGGTAGACCTCAGTTTTACCGGATCCGGTAACGCCGTCGACAAGTACCACGTCGCCGTGGGCGTCAAGGCGGGCGCGCTCGATCTGCGCGAGCGCCTGCTGCTGGCCGTTGGTAAGCGCGACCGGCGCCTTGCCGCTTGCCGAAGACAGCGTGGTCTGCTCACTACAGCCACGCCACGCACGGCGCTCCTCCACAACCACAACGCCGCGTTTTTCGAGCGCCTTGATGGTCGCCGACATGCTGTTATAGAGCAGATTGAGGTCGCGCGTCGTGACCGGCCCGCACTGGAGCGCCTCGATGAGCTGACGCTGGCGGACAGCAGTCTTGGGCGGCGTATAGTCGAAACCCTCGGGCGTAAGCATCACCCAGCGGTTTTGGATAGGCTTGACGGCGGGGCGCTCAACCGTCCACACGCCGTCGTCGCCCTTGACCACACGCGGGCTGCCGCCCGGGGGCAAGAACAGGCGCAGGCACTCGGAAAGCGTCGCGACATACTCGCGGCTCATCCAGCGTGCGATGCGGGCGGCCTCGGCGGTAAAGAGCGGTTTGCTGAGGATAGCCTCGATGGCTTTAATGCGCACGGGGTCGAGGGCGTTGTTGCCTTGCAGGTCGCCCAGCTCAGGCGCGATGTCGACGATGTAGCCCGCGGCCGCACGGTTGCCAAAATGAACTAGGACGGTGGAGCCGATCTGGGCCTCGCTGGCGAGGGGTTGCGGGATGCCGTAAGCAAACGGCTCGAACAGTGCACGCGTCGGGATGTCGAGGATTACGCTCGCATAGGCGGCGACGGGTTCGGGTGCGGGCTCGGGCTGCGCCGGGGCGGCGGCAGGAGCCGCGGACTTCGGAGCTTCCTCCGGTTCCGGTGAACCAAACAGCGACAGTTGCTCGGCCATAGTCCCAGCACCTCCTAACCCATACGTCTACAGAAACAAGAGCCCCGCTCTGAGTGAACGGGGCTCGGATACATGCGTTTACGCAGCTGCTACAGCGCCATCGTGCGGGCGCGGTCGATGCGCGCCAGGCAGTCGTCGCGGCCGATGAGCGCCATGGTCTCGCCCAGCGGGGGGCTCACCATGTTGCCGCAGACGGCGACGCGCACGGCCTGGAACACCACGCGCTTCTTGAGGTCCATCTGCTCGGGCAGCGGCTCAAGCGCAGCGTCGATGTTCACAGCGGTCCACTCGCCCACGCCCTCGAGCGCAGCCTTGGCGGCATCCAGAATGGCGCCCATGCCTTCCTTGGCCAGACCCTTGTTGACGGACTTCTCGTCATACTCGAGCGTCTCGGCCGTAGCAAAGATGGGAGCGGCGACGGTCACGGCGTCGGCCGGCATCTTGGTGCGCGGCTTGACGATGGCGGCAAGCGCATCGATCCAATCCTCGCCGTACTCGACATTACCCTCGATGAGACCCGCCTCGTGCAGCTCGGGGACCATGATCTCGTCGGCAAACTGAGCATCGGACATGCCGTTGATGTACTCGGCATTGACCCAGTCGAGCTTCTTGGGGTCGAAGGTCGCCGGGTTCTTGGAGATGCGGTCGAGCGAGAACTTGCTGGCCAGGACATCGCGTGGGATGATCGTGGTCTCGCCGTCGAGCGACCAGCCGAGCAGTGCCAGATAGTTGACGAAGGCGTCGGACAGGTAACCGGCGTCGCGGTACTCCTCCACCGAGGTGGCGCCGTGGCGCTTGGAGAGCTTTTTGCCGTCGGCACCCAAGATCATGGAGATGTGGGCGAACGTGGGCACGGGCGCGCCGAGGGCCTCGTAGACCATGACCTGGCGTGGGGTGTTCGACAGGTGGTCGTCGCCGCGGATGACGTGGGTGATCTTCATCATGGCGTCGTCGACGACGGTCGCGAAGTTGTACGTAGGCGTGCCGTCGGAGCGGAAGATGACAAAGTCGTCGAGCTCCTTGGCGTCGAAGGTCACCTCGCCGTGGACGGCGTCGTGGATGACGACGTCGCCGCGGTCCTCGGGCACCTTGATGCGCAGGACGTAGGACTCGCCGGCCTCGATGCGGCGGCGTGCCTCCTCGGGATCAAGATCGCGGCAACGGCGCTGATAACCCTGGAAGGGATCCTTGCGCTCCTGCGCGGCCTTACGGTCGGCATCGAGCTGCTCCTTGGAGCAGAAGCAGGGATAGGCCTTGCCCTCGTCCCAAAGCTTCTGGGCGGCTTGCTTGTACAGGTCCAGGCGCTCGGTCTGGGCGTAGGGGCCAAAGTCGCCGCCCACCTCGGGACCCTCGTCCCAGTCCAGGCCCAGCCAACGCATGGCGCGCAGGATGATCTGCGTGTTCTCGTCGGTGGAGCGGGTGGGGTCGGTGTCGTCGATACGCAGGATGAACGTGCCGCCATTTGCGCGGGCGAAAGCCCAGTTATAGATAGCGGTGCGGGCGCCGCCGATGTGCAGCTTGCCCGTCGGTGAGGGTGCAAAGCGGACGCGAACGTCTGATGCCATGGAAATCTCCTCGATTGCAGGATGGATGTCTAACCGTATCAGTATAAAGCATCAAAGCAACCTCCGCACAAAGGGCACCGACCTACTCATTGGGGACAGACTTAAATGACCAGTCTTTGGGCAACCTGTCGGCACTTAGGTAAGGCTGGTCATTTAAGTCTGTCCCCAATGAGTAGGTGCGGAAAGGGTGTGAATGTTTGATTTACGCGCTATGATGTGCCCTTGCATAGAGAGCCCGGCGGAATGGTAACGGTCGCCGGGACACGTTTTTGAAAGGACAATCATGTCAGAAGAACTTCGTTCCATCCCACCCCAACACGGGTCCTTTGTTTTTACGTCGGAGTCGGTGACCGAAGGTCATCCCGATAAGATCGCTGACCAGATCAGCGACGCCGTCCTCGACGCAATCCTCGCCAAAGAAATAGAGCTCCAGGAGCAGGGCTACATCGCCCCCAACGGCGTGCCTGCGAACGTGGAGAACGTCCGCTGCGCCTGCGAGACCCTCGTGACGACCGGCACCGTCATCGTCGCCGGCGAGATCCGCACTCAGGCCTACGTCGACGTGCAGGAGATCGCCCGTGGCGTTATCCGCCGCATTGGCTACAACCGTGCCAAGTTCGGTTTTGACTGCGACACCTGCGGCGTTATGAGCCTCATCCACGAGCAGTCGCCCGATATCGCCCAGGGCGTTGACGAGTCCTTCGAGACCCAGACCGGCGCTACCACCGACCCGATCGACCTGATCGGTGCCGGCGACCAGGGCATGATGTTCGGTTATGCCTCCAACGAGACCAAGACCCTCATGCCCATGCCGCACTACCTGGCAAGCCGCCTGGCCGAGCGCCTGGCTGCCGTGCGTCACGACGGCACTCTCGCCTATCTGCGTCCCGATGGCAAGACCCAGGTCACCGTGCGCTACGAAAACGGCAAGCCCGTCGAGGTCACGACCATCGTCATCTCCACGCAGCACGCCGCCGAGATCGAGGACATGGGCAAGATCAAGGCCGACCTCATCGAACACGTCATCACCCCGGTCATGGCCGCCGAGAACATGCCGTGGGACAACGCGGACATCTACGTGAACCCCACCGGTCGCTTTGTCGTGGGCGGCCCCATGGGCGACACGGGTCTGACCGGCCGCAAGATCATCGTCGACACCTACGGTGGCTACGGCCGTCACGGCGGCGGTGCCTTTAGCGGCAAGGACTGCACCAAGGTTGACCGCTCCGCCGCGTATGCCGCGCGCTGGGTCGCCAAGAACGTGGTCGCCGCCGGCCTGGCCGACCGCTGCGAAGTCGAGCTTGCCTACGCCATCGGCGTTTCCAAGCCCCTCTCAATCATGGTCGACACCTTCGGTACCGCACATGTTGCCGAGGACAAGATCGTCGAGGCCGTAGAGAATACCTTCGACCTGCGCCCGGGCGCAATCATCCGCGACCTAGACCTGCGTCGCCCCATCTACGAAAAGACGGCAGCCTACGGTCACTTCGGCCGCGAAGACGCCGACTTCACCTGGGAGAAAACCGACCGAGTCGAAGAACTCAAAGCAGCCTGCGGCCTGTAAGCCAGCGGCAAAAGCTACAGCCAAATAGAAACGCACCAAAAAGAGGTACCGAAACAACCGGTACCTTTTTTTTATTAACCGGTGGTGAAGATGAGTCGACATGGGACGCAGAATAGGTTCCCAGCTGATGAATTTTGCAGCAAGCGTGCCTCTACCATGTATCCTAAGTTCCGAGGGCTTTGGTATTTGGTCGGTCGCGAGTTCCGCACGAGCCGGAGAGCACTTAATGTGCTCTCCGTGCGAGCCAGGACTGTAGAGCAGGCGACCAAATACCAAAGCCCTCGGAACGGCGGGACAGAGTATGCCCCGTCCCTCGGGACGACGGGATAGAACAGGAGCGCATATGGCAGGCAAGCCGCAAACACTAGCTACGACCTCGGCATTCGAGATCTTGGGCCCCGTCATGGTCGGCCCCAGCTCATCGCACACCGCCGGCGCCCTGCGCTGCGCCCAAGTTGCCGCCAGCCTGCTGGAAGGCCGCATCACCAAAGTCACCTTTGGCCTGTGGAACTCCTTCGCCCACACCTACCGCGGCCACGGCACCGACCGTGCGCTCGTCGCGGGCATCCTGGGTCTCGACACCGATGACGAGAACATCAAGCAGGCCTTCGACCTCGCGCGCGAGCAGGGCCTAGAATATCACTTTGACATCAAGGGCGACGACGCCTCCATCCACCCCAATACCGTCGACATCGACATGGTCGACGACACGGGCGCCACGGCACAGGTCCGCGGCGAGAGCCTGGGCGGCGGCAAGATGCGCATCAGCCGCATTAACGGCGTCGGCGTCGACATCTCGGGCATGTATTCCACGCTCTTCGTGGCGCACAAGGACGTTCCCGGCGTGCTCGCCGCGCTCACCAACCTGCTCGCCTACGCCCATGTGAACATCGCGTTCTGCCGCACCTACCGCACCGAAGTGGGCGGCCAGGCTTACTCCGTCTTTGAGACCGACGGTGCGCCCGACGACACCGTCGTCCCCATGCTCCGCAAGCTCGACAATGTCGATTACGCGACCTTTATCGAGCTCCCCGGTTCTGCCTCGTCGCTCTCCCCCGGCGTCTCGGCTAAGGAGATCTTCGACGACGGCGAGCAGCTGCTCGATGCGTGCGAGGAACTGGGACTCAGCATCGGTGCCGTCATGGCCGTTCGCGAGGCACGTCTGACCGGCGAGGCCCACGCCGTCGCCGCCATGCGCCGCGTGCTCGACGTCATGCGCGAGGAGACCACGGCCCCCATCGCCAATCCGCAGCGCTCGCTCGGCGGGCTTATCGGCGGCGAGGCCAAGCTCGTCGAAGCAACCCGCTGCAACGATTTGAGTGCAAGCCTGATGGGCACCGTCCAGACCGACGCCGTTGCCCGCGCCATGGCCGTGCTCGAGCGCTCAGCTACCATGGGCGTGATCGTCGCCGCCCCCACGGCAGGCTCCGCGGGTGTTGTGCCCGGCTGCGTGCTGGCGCTTGCCGATCACCTTCGGCTCGACGACGAGCAGGTCATGGACGCGCTCTACTGCGCAGCCGCCATCGGCCTCAACCTCACCACGAGTGCCTGCGTCGCCGGCGCCGAGGGCGGATGCCAGGCCGAGGTGGGAAGCGCCGCCGCCATGGCAGCCGCCGCGCTGGTGCAGATGCTCGGCGGCACGCCCGAGCAGGCGCTCGACGCCAGCTCCATCTCGCTGAGTAACCTGCTGGGCCTCGTTTGTGACCCCGTCGGTGGCCTCGTGGAGGTGCCCTGCCAAAACCGCAACGCCATCGGCGTGGCAGCGGCCTTTAGCTCGGCACAACTCGCCCTCGCAGGCATTAAGAGCCTGGTGCCGTTTGACCAGATGGCACATGTCATGCTCTCGGTGGGTCACGCGTTGCCGGCCACGCTGCGCGAGACGGCAAAGGGCGGCATCGCGCAGGCTCCGGCCGCACTTTCGGCCTGTGCAAAATGCGGTGTGTGCGGATAACGGCAAAGAATGACTCAAAGGTGGGACAAATGTCCCACCTCTTTTGAATGCCACCGTTTCCGTACCACAAACAGCAGGGCAATCGCTATAATGCAAGCCCAGTAAAAACACGATGAACCGCAAGGCGAAAATCGAAGGATATGCATACGATGTCGCAAAACGATCGAACTCAACTGATTCCCGATCCGCAGCAGCCGAGCAGGCACACCGGCGGCGTTCAGTCGCCGCGTCCTATCGCGCCGAGCCACGGTCAGCAGCGTAGTGCAGCAAACGCTTCCCAACGCCCGAACCAACAGCGACAGCAGCGTCAACAACGTCAGCAGCGCCAGGCAAACGGCAATGCGCCCAAGCAGCCCCACACGCACGCTCGAGGCGATCGTGGCCCCGCGCGCAAACCCGCCGAGAACAATAAGTCGGGCAAAAAGACGACGCTCTTTGTCGTCCTGGGTCTAATCGTCATTGTCTATATCGTAGGCGTCGTAGCATTTTCGCAGGTAGCCTACCCCAACACCACCATCGCCGGCGTCGACGTCTCGTTCTCCAACGCTTCGTCTGCCGCCACCAAGGTCAATTCGGCATGGAAGCACTATAAGCTCGCCGTGACAGGCGATGACTTTAGCTGGACCTATCAGCCCGAGTCCGATGAACCCATCGTCGATGGCGAAGCTGCCGCAAAAGAGATCATCAACCACAACGAAGCCTTTATTTGGCCGGTCCGCCTTGTGGAATCCTTAAGCGGCAAGACCAAAACAACCGCTACCTCCAACGAAGTCGATCTTGATCAAGACGTCGACCTGTCCATGCTCTCCGACACCTTTGACCAAAAGAAGTTTGAGAAGGATCTGGGCGCCGCCATCAACGAGTTTAACGAGGGCCGTTCGGGCACGTTCGAGGCCAATAGCTCCTATGACGAGCAGGCCGGCAAGTTTACCGTCGAGAAGGCGCGCTCCAACGAAAAACTCAACCGCGAGCATGTCATTAAGTATGCCGAGCTCGAGCTTGCCTCGCTGGCCGAGTCCGTAGATCTTTCCAAGCTCGGCAACGATGCCTATGAGCCGCTCAATGGAACGCTGACCGATGATCAGATTCAGGCCGCATGCGATGCCGCCAACAACTTCCTGGGCGTCAACGTGACCCTCAAGCTCAACGGCGAGGATGCCGGCAAGGTTGATGGCAGCTCCGTATTGCAGTGGATCAGCTTTGCCGATCCCGCCAACCCAACGCTCGATACGTCGCAGATCAGCAACTGGGCAGCCGAACTCGCCAACGGCTTTAATACCGTGGGCTCCACTCGCTGGTGGACGCGCGCCGATGGCAAGCAGTGCGCCGTCGAAGGCGGCGACTTTGGTTGGTCCATCGACAGCAGCTCGCTCGCCAAGCAGGTCGAGGACGCCATTAACAACAAGCAGACCGGCGAAATCGAGATCAAGTACTCCCAGAAGGCCGACACCTTTACCGCAAAGGGAGAGCCCGACTGGAAGGCGTATATCGACGTCGACTTGTCCGAACAGCACGCGCGCTACTATGACGAGAGCGGAAATATCGTTTGGGAGGCCAACTTTATCTCGGGCAAGCCGGGCGAAGACGCCACCCCCGAGGGTGTGTGGCAAATCAACAGCAACGACGGCGGCAGCACCCTGATCGGAGCCAAGGACCCCGAGACCGGTAAACCCAAATATGAGAGCCCGGTGAGCTACTGGATGCCGTTTGAGGGCAACATGATCGGCTTCCACGACGCCACCTGGCAAAACGACAAGAGCTTCGATAACGCCGAGTCGTACAAGTGGTGCGGCAGCCACGGTTGCATCAACCTGCGCCTGGCCGACGCCAAGGCACTGCACGATTGCATCAAAGTCGGCCTGTGCGTGGTTGTCCACTCGTAGTGCAACGCGCGCATTCCTACAACGTGGAACCGCTGCGACCAATCTAACAGTTCCGAAAGAAACCGTCCTATGCGCCCGCCCCAACCGGTGGGCGCATATAATTATCGAGGTTCTTTCTATAAAGGAGACGCTATGCCGAATGTCCCCACGATCACCCCGGGCCCAGATGATACCGAGCGCACGCCCGAAGGTGCCACCGAAACGTTTCCTCTGATTACAAACGTACATGCCGACAAGCAGAGCGGACGCGCGAACGCTACGGCCGAGATTTCCGATGAAGAGGCATATGCCAAGCTCAAGGCAAAGCGTGCCGAACGTCGACGCAAAAAGCTGATTCGTCGCGGTATTGCCGCCGGCGTCGTGGGTGCCATCGCGCTCATTGCCATTGTCGCAACCCTGGTTATCAATGCGCAGCCACAGAGCGCTAGTGGGCCTGTGACTGACATGGTGACCGAGGGCACGTTTACCACAACGGTCGAGGCGAAAGGCCAGCTCAAACCCATTTCGTCCTCAGTGGTCTCCCCTTCTGTCGACGGCACGGTCGATTCTATCAACGTGCAGGCAGGCCAATCCGTCAACGAGGGCGACGTGCTTATGACCATTAAAAACGACGAGCTCGATCGCAACGTTGCCGAGGCGCAGCGTGCAGTTGCTGCCGCTCAAGAAGACCTCGCCAACGCGCAGAAAGCCGCAGCTGCCGCGCAGGCCACCCCAACGACGGACGTCGAGGGAGCTTCCGCAGCGGCTGGCGTCTCCGCCGCATCAGTAGACACGAACGCCGTATCGGCCGCGCAGCGCAGCCTCGCATCAGCCCAGGCAAACCTCGACCAGGCGAACGCCAAGGCCTCCAGTCGCACGGTCACGGCCCCGAGCTCGGGTAGCATCGTGGAGCTCAATGCCAAAGTGGGCGTCACGGTTACAGGCGGCATGATCATGGGCGAAAGCGATACGAGCGGCGGCAAGCAGTGCATGCAGATCGCCGACCTATCTAAGATGAAGGTGACCGTGCAGGTGGGCGAAAAGGACATCGCCAAGATCGCCGTTGGGCAGAGCGCCAACGTCACGTATCCCGCGTTTCCCGATATCGTGAGCCAGGGCACCGTCACGGCTATCGCGTCGGTGGCAAACTCCGACGCCGCCAACGGTGGCGGCGGCAGCGTAACCTTTAACGTCGACATTCTCATCGAGGCGCCCGACGCGCGCCTGAAGCCGGGCATGACGGCCGAGGTCTCGGTGGTGACCGAGCAGCTCGACGACGTGGTGATGGTGCCGACGATGGCGCTCATGACCGAAGACGGCGAACACTATTACGTCAACGTGGCGACTGATGAAGAGGGCAAGCAAACCCGTCGCGTGAAGGTGACCGTCGTGACGCAAAACGACAACGAAGCCGTAGTCGGCAAGACACAGGTCAAGCGCGACGACCAGGGCAACGAGATCAACCCCAACGTGCCGGTTACCAAGCTGCGCGATGGCGACACCCTCGTCATGGACACCGGAGCTGACGCAACAGCTGACGGCGGCTACAGCACGGATTCGGGCAGCATGTCTGACGACGAGGGCATGTAATGCGTCCCGTTATCGACATCCGCAACGTGCACCGCATCTTTGAGAGCGAGGCAGGTTGCGCCCACATCCTGCATAACGTGAGCCTGGCGGTAGATCCCGGCGAGTTCGTCGCCATTACCGGCCCTTCGGGCTCGGGCAAGTCAACGCTCATGAACATCCTGGGCTGCCTGGACAAACCGACGGCGGGCGACTATTACCTGCAAGGGCTCAACGTGGCCGAGCTCGATGATGACGAGCTCACCGAAGTCCGCGCCCTGAGCATTGGCTTTGTCTTTCAGAGCTTCAACCTGCTGCCGCGCCTGTCGGTTATCGAAAACGTCATGCTGCCGCTGGCCTACACCAATGTGCCCCGTAGCCAGCGCGAGATGCGCGCCGTGCACGCGCTGCAGGCCGTCACACTACCGGTCGACCACTGGGACCACCGCATATCCGAGCTCTCGGGCGGCCAGATGCAGCGTGTCGCCATCGCACGCGCCCTCGTCAATGACCCGCCCATCATTCTGGCCGATGAGCCAACGGGAAACCTAGACTCCGCCACTGGAGCGCTTGTGATGGAGACCTTCCATAGACTTCAGGAGCGCGGCAAAACCATCGTTCTTATCACACACGACCCCGGCATCGCCGCCGAAGCCGACCGTGCCGTGACCATCCGCGACGGTCGCATTCACGACGGCGCGTATATTCCACATGCACCGCGGACCCTGCGCAGCGCCGTAGATAGCCTGCCCATGATTTCCGCCTCCGCCAACCCGCCGAAAGGAGTGGTGGCATGAGCGCCCGCGATCTCATCCAGGAAGCCCTTCACTCGCTCGAGGCCAACAAGGGGCGCAGCCTGCTCACCATCCTGGGCATTGTCATCGGCATCGCCTCGGTTATTGCCATGACTTCGCTCATCGGCGGCATCCAAAACAGCCTGGTCAACAGTCTGGGCCTCAATGCGGCACGCATGGTGCAAGTCTATTCGTCGCAAGAACTCACCGAGTCGGACATCGAGAAGCTTCAAAAACTGGTGCCGCAGATAGAGCAGATCGGCATTGTCGACAGCGCGTATACCGAGTATAAGACCGGCGATAAAAGCTATACCGTCATGGCACAGGGTGTCGATAGCGACATGCTCGACGCCGTGGGGGCCAGCAAGCTCGTTGCGGGGCGCACCTATTCCCAGGCCGAGTCCCAATCAGGCTCGCGCGTGGCGCTCATCAGCCGCAACGGCGCCGATCAGCTTTACGGCAACGAACAGGATGCGCTGGGGAAAACCATCAAGGTGTCCAACGGCGAGGTGCAGATTGTAGGCGTGATTGATGGCGGCAGCGACTCCATGGGCTCGCTCACGCTGTATATGCCACGCGAAACAATCTCCGGACTGTTTGGCGACGAGAATCCTTCATTCCCCAGCGTGACGGCACTTGCCGCCGAGGGCACGGACATGGATGAGCTTTGTAAAACCATCGAGTCCAAGGTGCGCGCGATGAAGGGCATCGAGGAGGAGGAGGAGTACGACAGTGTATCGGCAACATCCATGAAAAGCGCCATCGATACACTCAACTCCTTTATGGGCGCGTTCTCGCTCATCATGGGCGCTGTCGCCAGCATTTCGCTGCTTGTCGGCGGTATCGGCATTATGAATATGATGCTCACCAACGTATCTGAACGCATCCGCGAGATCGGCATCCGCCGTGCTCTGGGCGCCAGTCGTCGCGATATCACCGCGCAGTTTTTGGCCGAGTCTTCGGCGCTGTGCGTCACCGGCGGACTGTTGGGTGTCCTGATTGGCTATCTGCTGGCCTGGGCTCTTGCGATGTTTGCCTCCGGATCCGGGATTCTTGGCGAGCTCGGTGCCAGCGGGCAAATCACACCGAGCTTTTCAATCGCCACGGTGCTGCTGGCCTTCGCGGTCTCCGTCGGCATCGGCGTAATCTTTGGCTTCTACCCCGCTCGCCGCGCGGCAAAGCTCGACCCGGTGGACTGCCTACGCTATCAGTAAGCCACCACCAATAAGTTGCGGTGAATTAAGGACTAAATATGCTATTTAGCAGCAAAAACAGACACTATTTCACGGCAACTTATTGAAGGGCTGCTTGCGCCAGTTCCGGGCTTCGTCCTCGAGCTATTGGCGGATGACGGGCTTATACGGGTCGAGCTTGCTCAAGGCGCTTCTCCTCGCGGGCGGGAGGGCACGCAGGCGCGGCGAGCGCCTAGCGCGCGAACTCCCGTAAGAGCGCGTCTTCCACTTCCCGAAGCGAAAGGCCCCCGCCTCCCTCGGCGGGACGGGCGACCACGATACAGCGCGCTCCCACGTCGCGCGCGGAGGCGATCTTCTCGGCCGTGCCACCTACGGTTCCCGAGTCCTTGGTCACAAGCCACTGGGCGCCCACCTGCCGAAGCATCGCCTCGTTGAGCTCGCGGGTGAAGGGCCCCTGCATGCCGATGACGTGCGACGGCGAAAACCCCGCGTCGATGCACTTCGTTATAGCACCGGGCAGCGGGAGAACACGCACGAAGAAGCGCTCCGCGAAATCGGCGACGCGCGTGTAGGGAGCAAGCTCCTTGCTCCCCGTCGTGAGAAGCGCGCGACCCGGGTTCTCGGAGAGAAAGCGCGCCGCGCAGGCGATCGACGCGACCGACACGACGCCTTTGGGTAGCGCCTCGACCGGGCGCGCAAGGCGCAGACATCGTGCACCCACGGCGAGCGAAGCGGCCCGGATGTTGCCGCTTGCGAGCGTAGCGAAGGGATGCGTGGCGTCGACGACGATGCGCGCGCCGGAAAGCTCGCGCTCCATGTCGGCCTCGTCGAGCCTGCCCGCATGCACCTCGATGCCCGGAAGCTCGCCCAAAAGCTCGCCTCCGTACTCGGTTGCCGCGTAGGCACGGGCGGGGATGCCCGCCCCGCTCGCCCATTCGCACAGAAGGCGGCCCTCAGTGGTGCCGGCGAAGATGCGCAGCGCCGGCGCGGATGCGGGCGCCGTCACTTCGGGCCGCCTGGGCGCGTGATCTCGTAGAGCAGCGCGTTCATAATGGCGGCCGCCACGGTCGAGCCGCCCTTGCGACCCCTCGCGACGATGGCCGGCACCCGTCGCGCGAGTAGCTCCTCTTTCGCCTCGACCACGTTCACAAACCCAACCGGCACCCCAACGACGAGCGCGGGCGCGATCTTCCCCGCGTCCATGAGCTCGGCGAGGCGCAGAAGTGCTGTGGGAGCGTTGCCGACGGCCACGATGAGCGGACCCTCGATGCCGCAAGCTTTGTCCATGCTCGCAACGGCGCGAGTCGTGCCCGCGGCGCGCGCCGCCGCGGCGACATCAGGGTCGGCCATGTAGCACACGGCCTTGCAGCCGAGCTTCGCGAGCGCGGGCTTGCTTATGCCTGCGAGCGCCATGTTCGTGTCGGTGAGCACCGTGGCCCCTGCGCGCAGTGCGTCGAGCGCACAGTGCGCGGCGTCATGGGTGAACACGAGGGAATCGGCGTACGAGAAGTCAGCAGTGGTGTGGATGACGCGCTTCACGACGGGCTCTTCGAGCGGCGGGAACGTGCGGCCGCCGAGCTCTTCGGTGATGATCTCGAAGCTGCGCCGCTCGATGTCGCCGGGCGCCATCTCCTTGGAATCCATCTAGTACTCCACTCCTTCCCTTGCACCTATCCCCTGAGCGTAGGGATGTTTCTCGCACCGCATCTCGGTTATGTAGTCGGCCTTCTCCACGATTTTGCGGGAAGGCGCGCGCCCGGTGAGCGCTACTTCGACGCCGCGCGCGGACATATCGAGCGCGCGGTCCACGAGCGCCTCGTCGACAAGCCCATTCGAAAGCGCGTCGAGCGCCTCGTCGAGCACGAGCAGCCCCTCCTGCGCGCCCTCGAGCTCGGCGAGCGCGGAAGCGAGGTTCCCATCGTGCAACTCGCGCGTCGCGGCAAGTTCTTCCGACGTCATGGACCAGGTAAACTTGTCCGACGCCTTCCCCGCGAACACGGGCACGCCGAAATGCTCGGCGAGCAGGCGCACCTCCCCGCTTTCGCCGTCTTTCAGGAACTGCACGACGACGACGCGGCGGCCTGCGGCGAGCATGCGAAGGGCGAGGCCCATCGCCGCCGTGGTCTTGCCTTTGCCGTCGCCATGATACACGTGGATCATACGCCCTCCTCGATAATGCGGTAGACATACTCCATGTCGAGCGCCCCGCGCACGGAGTCGGCCAGGCGGTCGAACTCGCGCGCACGATGATCGGCCGCGGACACCGCGCCCTCAGCACCCACGACGCTCTCGGGCAGGCCGCGCATGCGCACGAGCGAGCGCGCGAGGGCGAGTGCCACCCCCGGTTCGTCGAACAGGCCGTGGAGATAGGTTCCGAACACGTTTCCGCAGGCCGCGCCTTCTGGTTTGCCGCCAATCGTGCCCGCAGGGGCGCAGGAGACGGTCGTTTCGCCGTCGTGAATCTCGTACCCGCGCGCCGTCATGCCGTTCCACACCGAGAACGCGCCTTGGGCGCCCGTGATGCGCAGCTCCGACTGGGCGAGGCGCTTTTCCTCCTTGAACACCGTACTTGCAGGGATGAGCCCGAGCCCGCGCGCGGTGCCAGCGCCTTCCCTGCCGTGCGGGTCGGAAAGCTCGTCACCCAAAAGCTGGTAGCCTCCGCATATGCCGAGCACCGGCGTGCCCGCACCCGAAAGCGCGCGTACACAGGCTCCGATGCCGCTAGCCGCAAGCCAGCGCGCGTCGTCGAGCGTGGTCTTCGAGCCGGGGAGCACCACCAGGTCGGGTCGGCCCAGATCGGTCGTCGAGGAAACATAGCGCACGCCCACGCCGGGCACGCGCGAAAGCGGGTCGAAGTCGGTAAAGTTCGACAGATGCGGAAGGCGCACGACGGCGACGTCGATGACGCCGCGCGCCTCGCGGGCAGATAGGCGCGGCGCGAGCGAGTCCTCGTCGTCCAGGTCGAGCGTAAGATACGGCACGACCCCCACGACGGGGGCCCCGCACATCTTCTCAAGTGGGGCCAAACCCGGGCGCAGGATTTCCACATCACCGCGGAACTTATTTACTACAAGCCCCCGCAAAAGCGCACGGTCCTCGGGCGCAAGGAGCGCGACCGTGCCGTAAAGCTGGGCAAACACCCCGCCTGGGTCGATGTCGCCCGCGAGCAGCACGGGGGAGGACACGGCGCGCGCGAGCCCCATGTTGACGATGTCGTTTTCGGCAAGGTTGATTTCGGCGGGGCTGCCGGCGCCCTCGATGACGATGACGTCGTTTTCCTCCGCGAGCGAATCGAACGCCTCCAAAATCTGCGGCATGAGCGCCTTCTTTCGCGCGAAGTAGTCCCTCGCAGCGAAGGCTCCCTGCTCCTTGCCGGCCACGATGAGCTGGCTTCGGTGGCCGCTTTCGGGCTTGAGCAGAATGGGGTTCATGCGCACGTCGGGCGCGATGCCGCACGCCTCGGCCTGCATGATCTGGGCGCGCCCCATCTCGAGCCCGTCGGCCGTGACACCGCTGTTGAGCGCCATGTTCTGGCTCTTGAAGGGAGCCACGCGCAGGCCGTCCTGCGAAAGAACGCGGCACAGCCCCGCCGCAAGCAGGCTCTTCCCCGCGTTCGACATGGTGCCCTGGATCATGATGGGCTTCGCCCTACCCACGGGTATCGACCTCCTTCGCCGAGCCTCGGCCATCCGCGCCCGCCATAGCACCGCTGCAAGAAGCGCCGCCCCGTTCGTCGGGTTCGCCTTCGCCTGATGTACCTTCCGCCCATAGCGCGCGGCTGAACGCCATCGCAAGCCGGGCGTTCTCCTTGCGCGTGCGCACCGCGACGCGGCACCAAAAACGGGACAGCACCGAAAACGAGTCGCACGTGCGGACCAAAACCCCCTGTTTATACAGGCGTTCGGGAATGTCTTTCGTCGGCGTGCGGACTAAAAGGAAGTTCGCATCCGACGGCACGACGGAAAGCCCGAGCGAGGAGAGCTCGTGGGAAAGCCACGCTCGCTCGCCCGCCAATACATCGCGCGTGCGCGAGACGTATTCGACGTCTTCCAGGGCGGCGATGCCCGCGGCCTCGGCGACCGAGGAGACGGGCCACGCCTGCCCCGCCCGGCGAATTCCATCGATGAGTTGGGCGTTTCCGCTGATCAGATATCCCAGCCGTAACCCCGCCATTCCGTAGAGCTTGGTGAACGCAGAGAGCACGGCCACATGGCGCGAACACGCGGCGCGTGCGGCCACGCTCCTATCGCGGGCGTCGGGCGCAAATCCGAGGAAGCACTCGTCCACGACGAGCAGCGCGCCCACCTGCTCGCAGCGGCAAGCCGCGGCATCGATCACGCGGGGGTCGACGAGGCGCCCCGTCGGGTTGTTCGGATTGCAGAGGTACGCCACGTCTCCCGGCCCCTCGATCGCGCGGGCGAAGGAGGCGGGCACGTCGAAGTCGTCCGCTTCGGAGAGCGGGAACTCCTGCACGCATGCGCCGTAGTACGATGCCGCCTCCGCATATTCAGAGAACGTCGGCGCGCACACGACGATGCGTTTCGGGCGCACCGCCGCAGCGAGCCGCCAGATGATGTCGGACGCGCCCGCGCCGCAGACGATAGTATCTTCGGGAATGCCCTGGGCGCGCGATAGGGCGCGAACAAGGGCGAGGCTTTCCCTATCGGGGTAGGCGTCGATTCGAGAAAGCGCCTTGCAGGCTGCGGCGACAGCGCGCGGCGAGGGGCCTGCCGGATTCACGTTCACCGAGAAATCGATGAAGTCGGAGGCGCCCCCTTCGCAAGCGATGCCAAGCGATTGCGCACTGCCCCCATGCGTACGGGCGCGCAGGATTCCCCCGGCAGCCCGGGACGCAGCGTGGTCTTCCCTCATGACATCGCCCCCACGGCGAGCACGACCGCCGCGCGCGCGGCGCCGAAGACGACGAGCGCGCATACGGACGCGGCGAGCATGAGCCTTGTCGCCCGGGCGATGTCGCCCCACTCGATTTCGCGGGATGCGTCGCCTATCGTCGGTTTCTCAACGAGCTTGCCGAAATACACCGCGGGTCCTGCCAGGCGCAGCCCGAGCGCGCCCGCACACGCTGACTCGGTCTGCGCCGAGTTGGGACTCGCATGGCGACGCCTGTCGCGGCGCCAGATGCGCGCCGCCCCGCACGCGTCGAGCCCGACGATCGGGCACACGGCGATCATGAGCAGGGCCGATAAGCGCGAGGGAATCCAGTTCACCGCATCGTCGAGGCGCGCCGAGGCGCAGCCGAAGTCGATGTAGCGCTCGTTTTTGTAGCCCACCATGCTGTCGAGCGTGTTCACCGCCTTGTACGCCATGCCCAAGGGCGCACCCCCGATCATAAGGTAGAAAAGCGGCGCGATGACGCCGTCGCTCGCGTTCTCCGCCACCGTTTCCACGGCGGCGCGCGCAACGCCCTGCTCGTCGAGAACAGACGTGTCGCGTCCCACGATGAGCCCGACGGCTTCACGAGCCGCGACAAGGCCGCCCTTCGAGAACGCGCGGGCCACGGCCAGGCTCTGGCGGCGCAGCTCGCATGCCGCGAGAATCTGATAGCTCGCCCATGCCTCGGCCACAAAGCGCAAGCCGGGGTGAACCATGCCGCAAAGATGCAGGATTCCCCAGGTCAAAAGCCAACACGCAAGCGGAAGCGCCACGGCGAGCACAAGCCCTGCGGCGCGCGTGCCCGCGGACGTTTGCGGGAATGCGCCCCGCAGGCGGCCTTCGGCCCACGTGATCGCGCGCCCCATGGCGACGACGGGATGGGGAAGCCAGCGCGGGTCGCCGAAGGCAAGGTCGGCCGCGAACCCGGCGGCGACGGCAAGAATCGTCATCACCGGGCATCGCCCCCCGAAGCGGGGCGAACGTCGCGAAGGCAGCGCCCATCCCAGGTGGCGGCCCATGCGCCGCCCGGCTCGGTATGCACGTCGAAATATCCCATTTTCGGGACAGCTAGCTCGGAGAGCAGCGCTTTCACGGTACCCGCGTGAACGACGAAGACGGCGCGCCCACTCCCCTGGGCGCGCTCCGATTCGCACGCCTCCCGAAACGCCGCGACGACGCGGCGGGTGAAATCGCTCTTGCCCTCGCCATGCGGGCAGCGCGTCTCGCACCAGGAGTCTACCCAGGCGCGGTAGCGCACATCCTCTTTAAGCTCGGCGGCGCTTCGCCCCTCGAAGTCACCGAAATCCATCTCGCGCAGACCGGGGCACGCCATAAGCTCCGCGTACGGGAAGAGGATGCGCGCCGTCTGGTCGGTGCGGGCCATTCCGCTCGTGATAACACGGAACACGTCACGATCGCACGCGAGATCGCGCAAAGCGCGCTCGCCCGCGCTCGACAGGGGCTCGTCGGTGCCCGCCCCGCTGTAGCGATGGTCTTCCGTGCCCGCCGTGGCACCATGGCGCACGAAGACGACTTCCAAAGGCGCGCTCGCGCCCTGCGTCCCTCGAGACGCATCGGCAAGGTTTCCTTTGATGACCTGGGGAATCCCGCACGTCATGCGCACGACGACGTCGGCGCGCGCAGCGAGCGCGCATCCCAGGCGCCCCGCGCGCTCGCGCCATTGGGCGTCTTCCGCACGCATGGGGACGACCCCCGAGCCGACCAAGGACAGAATCACTGCGTCGAAGCCGATCAGCCGCTCGAGCGCCCGGTCAACGTCGAGCGCGCGTACGAGTTCCTCAGCACGGTACGCGACGCGGCCGGCAAAAGCCGCGGGCACGCCGCCCTCCGCAAACTGCGCCGCGTCGACGAAATCGTCCGCCGCGAACCCGAGCTTTTCGCGCACGAAGGTCCTCTTCCCCGAATGCGCGCCACCTAACACGAGCATCATAGGAGCATGCCCCCCGCTACCAGCATGGCAAGCATCGCGAGCTCAGCCCATTGCAGAAACCATCCGGCCAAATCCCCCGTCACCCCGCCGAAGCGGGACAGGGCAACATGGCGGTACCACGCGAGCGCCAAAAGCCCCGCCACCGCCATAAGGGCGCCGACGGCCTGGGCGCACGCGACCATCCCTGCAGCCGAAGCCGCAGCGAAAGCGCAAAGCGGCACGACGATCGCCGCGCGCTTCTTCGCAGGCGAGAGCCCCGCGGCCATGCCATCCGCCCGCGCGGCAGGCCAGCATTCAACGGCGAGCCCCGAAAGCGCGCGGGAGAACACGAGCGAGCACAGAAGCGCGAGGAACGCCCCCGCCGTAAGCGGCAGCGCGGTGAACAGGGAAAACTGCAGAATAAGGTACACGACAACACCGATGACCCCGAAGGCGCCCGCCCGCGGGTCGTGCATGATCTCAAGCTTTCGCTCGCGCGGGGCCCAACTTGCAAGCGCATCGGAGGTGTCGCAGAGCCCGTCTAGGTGGATGCCTCCCGTCACCACCACAGGCAGCGCCACAAGCACGGCCGCGACGATGGTCGCGGGCACGCCGAGCAGGTTCGCCACGTACCCCCACGCCGTTATGAGGAAGCCTTCCGCAAGGCCCACTAGGGGAAACGCGGCAAGCGCATGGGTTGACCCGAAATCGGTCCATGTCGATTTCGGGACGGGGATGCGCGAGAACGTTCCGAACGCCGCGCCGATTGCCTCTGCTATCTTCACCTTGTAGGTCCTTCGCCTTTCATCCACACGGGAATCCCGCATACCACTTCGACTGCGCGGTCGGCCAGCGCCGCCACGCCCGCGTTTACGCGCGAGAGCGCGCGCCTCCATGCCTCGGTCCCCTCATCGTAGCGTATCCCATCGGCGAACACGTCGACGGTGACCACCACCGTATACGCAGCGGCCTGAGCGAGCCGTTCGATACCTACGAGCACCTCGCGCGCCGCAGCGTCAGGGTCACGTGGGGACAAGCCGCCTTCCGCGAAAAGCTCGTTTGCAACCAGGTTGCCCACGTCCTCCAAAAGAAGCGTGCAGCCGCGCGGAAGCCCGGACACTGCGGCGCCCACGTCACGCGTGCGCTCGAGGGTGGAAAACCCCTTGCCCTCGCGCAGCGCCCGATGGCGCGCGATGCGGCGGGCGCCCTCTTCCCCGAAGGGCTCCATCGTTGCCAGGTACACGCGAGGGCCGTCGTGCCCGAGGCACAGGGACTCGGCGTAGGCGCTCTTGCCGCTCGCGGCGGCGCCGATAACGAGCGTCACCGTCATTTCCCGGCCTCGAAATGCTCGTAAGCAGCCATGCCAGTCGCCGTGAACGTCTTCCCATCCCGGTACACGCGCAACGCCGAATCCAGAAGGGGCAGATACGCCATGGCGCCCGCGCCCTCGCCCAAGTGCATGCCTGCGTCGAGGGGTGCCTTTATGCCGAGCTCGCGAAGGAGCTCCTGGCTTGCGGGTTCGCTTGATGCGTGGGTGCCCACGAGGTAGCCCAAGGCGTTGGGGCACAGGCGCGCCGCGCACAGGGCCGCCGTGCAGGATATGACCCCGTCAAGGAGCGCCGGCGCCTTCGAGGCCGCGGCCCCCAGGTAGAAGCCGCACATCGCCGCGATGTCAAAGCCGCCCACCTTCGAGAGCACGTCGATCGGGTCGGCGGAATCGGGCGAGTTCGCGTCGATAGCGCGCTCGACCACGTCGCGCTTGCGCGCGAGCGAGGCGTCCGAGAGCCCCGCGCCGCGCCCGACGAGGCTCCGCGCGTCCGCCCGGATGAGCACTGCGGCCACCGCCGCCGAGGTGGTCGTGTTGCCGATGCCCATCTCGCCCGCGGCGAGAAGGCGCACGCCGGCGCGGACAAGCCCGCACGCTACGGCGATTCCGACCTCGATCGCGCGCACGGCCCCATCGCGAGACATAGCGGAGCCGTGCGCGATGTTGCCGCTCCCCCGCCGCACGTTCGCGCGCACCATGCGCGCGTCTTCTATGCCCCGGGCCATACCCACGTCGACGGGCACGACCTCGGCACCCGCGAACGCCGCCATGCGGCAGGCGCTCGTGGCCCCCTCGCACATGTTGCGCGCGACGGCTCGCGTCACTTCTTGCCCGCTTTGCGACACGCCTTCGGCAACGACCCCGTTGTCGGAGAAGAATACCGCGAGCGCACGGGGAAACTCGGCCACCTCGTCGCTCCCCTGAGCTGCGGCGATACACGCGACGGCGTCTTCAAAGTCGCCCAATCCCCCCAAGGGGTGCGCGATGGAGTCCCACGCGGCGTACGCGGCGGCGCGGGCGCACTCGTCTGCGGGCGCGATCCGGGAGAGCGCGGCCTCGAGCACGGCGCCCGGCGCCGACGAGAACGCGCGCTCGACTTCCTCGTGGATGCAGGCAAGCGCGGTTTCGGTTGCTTCAGCCATGCCGTCTCCTCTCTGCGAACGACGCTGCGGCAGACGCGAACGCGCGCGCAACGTCGGGGTTCGCAGGATAGTACACATGCGGGAAGCCCGCAACCAGGGACGGGGTGGTCGTCATGCACGGCCAGCCCTTGTCGCGCCGGGGCTTTTGCGCCCAGAAGTCGCCGCCCGGGCAGGAGGACTGCCAGTAGTGGAACTCGTGCGCGCGGATGCGTGTGCCGCGCGGCCCGTAGAGCCCGTCGCGTTGGGAAGTGAGCTCCACGTACCCGAAATGGGACAGCCTTCCCCCGTTCTCGCTTGCGCCCTCAAGGGCGCCCGCAACAGGCCAGCGCCGCCCCTCGCTATCGGCGATTTCGCGCTGCAGGTACAGAAACCCACCGCATTCGGCGACCGTCGGCATGCCGGATTCCACCGCGCACCGCACCGCCTCGCGCATCGGCGCGTTCTCGGTGAGCTGCCGCACATGGAGCTCCGGGTAGCCGCCTCCCAGATAGAGGGCGCTTGTCCCCCGGGGCAACTCGCTATCACATAGGGGGCTGAAAAAGGCCAGCTCGCAACCCAGGTCCTCGAGCGCGCGCAGGTTCTCCTCGTAGTAGAACGAGAACGCCTCGTCACGCGCGACGGCGACGATGGGCCGCGCTCCCGCGATCGGCTCCAACCGGTAAGGTTCCTCGCGGATATCTGGTGCTGTCGCCGCTATTTCGAGCAAGCGGTCGACGTCGACGCTCTTTTCCACCAGCTCGGCCATCTTGTCGATGCGCGCGGAGAGCTGCTCGACCTCGTCGGCGGTCACAAGCCCCAGATGCCGGCTTTCGAGCGAGAACGCCTCGTCGGCGGGGATATTCCCCAAAACCACGACGCCCGTGTGCTTCTCGATCGCAGGCGCCGCGTAGGCGCAGGCAGCGGCGCTCGTCTTGTTCAGCACGACGCCGCGCACGTTCGCACAAGGCAGGAACTCGGCGATGCCGCGGATTACGGCGGCGAGCGATAAAGACGCCCCGCGCCCGTTCACCACTAAAACGACTGGCGTTTCCGTGTCGCGCGCAACCTGGTAGCTGCTCGCGTCGGCCACGCCGGGCGCCATGCCGTCGTAGAAGCCCATGACCCCCTCGAGCACCGCGACATCCGCGCCCGCAGCGCCGCGTGCGAGCAGGGCGCGCAGCGTCGGGGCGTCGGTGAAGAAGCCGTCTAAGTTGCCCGAGCGCGCACCCACGACGCGGCGATGAAAGAGCGGGTCAATGTAGTCGGGGCCGCATTTGAAGGCCGCGCATGCGAGGCCGCGGCGCGCGAGCGTGCGCAGGAGCGCGCACGTTACGACCGTCTTGCCGCTCCCGCTCGAGGGCGCAGCGACCATGAAGCGCGGAATGGTCGTGCTCACCGGGCGCCGCCTTCCCCACCTGCACCACGCGCGCTGACGAGGAACACGGGGTTTTGCGCCTTCATAAGATGGTGCGAGCCTACAGCCTCGGCGCGGGCGGCCGACACCTGGCACGCCTCGAACCCCTTAAAGCGCGAACCCGAGAGGAGCGCGCACGCCTCGGTGAGCGTCTCAACGGTGACGCATGGTACGCACAGGCGAACCTGCGAGTTCTTCTCGAGCGCCGCCTCCACGATAGAGGGAAGCTCGCCCGCGCTCCCGCCGACGAACACGGCGTCGGGGACGGGCAGTTTCGCGAGCGCTTCGGGGGCGACACCGGGGACCGCATGCACGTTGCCGCACCCGAATGCATCCGCGTTCTCTCGGATGAGCCGCACACCGGCCGCGTTGCGCTCGACCGCCCATACCGACCCCGCTCGCGCGACGAGCGCCGCCTCAATCGACACGCTCCCCGTGCCGGCTCCGACGTCCCACACGGTGTCGGTAGCGGTAAGGCGCAGCTTCGCGAGCGCGACGGCGCGCACCTCCTGCTTGGTCATGGGAACGTCGCCGCGGATGAAGAGCTCGTCGGGAATGCCCGAGGAAGCGTACGGCCAGCGGGAGCTCGCGGCGCGGGATGCGCCCGCAGGCGACCCGACGCAGCCTGCGAACTCGATAAGCATCACGTTCAAGTCGTCAAACGTCTGACCTGCGATTTCACTTGCGGTCGCGCAGGTGATGCGCTCGTCGGGGTACGACAGGCGCTCGGCCACCGTCACGCGCGCGTCCCCGAAGCCCGCCTGCACAAGCTCGCCCGAAAGCCGCGAGGGGTCTTCCCCGCCCGACGTGGCGAGGAAGAGCTCACCTGCGCGCTCGGCCTCGGCCACGATGTCGCACGCCACGCCGTGAGCGCTCGCGAAGCGCCAATCCTGCCATGGACGCGCGAGACGCGCGGCGAGATACGACGCTGAGCTTATGCCAGGAACGACGCGCACGTCCACCTGCGCATCGCCGGAGAGCGCCTCCACCAGGCGGCGCGCGCCGCTGAACAGCCCCACATCGCCCGTCATCACGACCACGGCGCGCCGCCACGACGCCGCATCGGTGAGCGCGGCGACGATGTCCGCCGTCTTCACGAGCTCGCATCTCGCCACGTCGGGCGGCACGTCGATGCCGGCAAGCGCGCGATGAGCGCCGATGACCACGTCGGCGAAGTCGATAGCGTCGAGCGCCGCGCGCGAGAGCAAGTCGGGGTTTCCGGGCCCCGCCCCGATGATCGTTACCTTTCGCATGGAATCTCCCGATACCCGCGCGGCGTGACCATACGGCCGCCTACGAGCTTCGTGTCCGCGTTGCCGACGAACACGGTGGTGAACATGTCGGCGTCGATCTCCCCCAGCTCAGAGAGCCTGCACATGCCCGACTGCTGCCCCTCGCGCCCGATGTTGCGTACCCAGCCGCAGAGCGTGTCGGGGGCCTTCCATTCGAGCATAATCTTCGCCGCGCGTGAGAGCCTGTCGGCGCGCTTTCTGCTGCGCGGGTTGTACAAACAGATGCAGAAGTCGGCGCTCGCCACGGCGGCGAGCCTGCGCTCGATGACCTCCCATGGCGTGAGCAGGTCGGAGAGCGACACGACCGCGAAGTCGTGGGCAAGCGGGGCGCCGAGCACCGCCGACCCGCTCTGAGCCGCGGTGGCCCCGGCGATAACTTCCACGTCTACATCGGGGTAGTCCTCCGCAAGATCCAGCACGGGGCTCGCCATGCCGTACACGCCCGCGTCACCGCTGCACACGAGTGCCACGGCTTCTCCGCTCTGCGCGCGCGAAAGCGCCAGGCGGCACCGTTCGACCTCGTGCATCATCGGCGTCGCGAGATGCGCCGCGTCGGGCACGGCGGCGAGCGCGAGCTCCACGTATTTCGTGTACCCCACAACGATGTCGGCCGCCTCGAGCGCACGCCGGGCCGCAATCGTCATGCCGTCGGGGCCGCCCGGGCCGATCCCCACCACGAAGAGCTTTCCCATCACCGCTCCTTAAACGAAAGTTCGATAGTTACCTTGGAAAACGCGACGGTCACGCCGCCGTGAGCGAGCTTCGGGAAGATAAGTTTGCCCCCGTCCGCGAGCGCCGCGCGCTCGCACACGTTGTCGACCCCCACCGTCGCGCGCACGAAATCAGATGGCGAAACGCTGCCTTCGACCTGCGACAACTCCTCTGCGGGATACGTCGCAAGCGGGATATTGCGCGCGCGGCAGAAGGCGAGCAGACCCTCCTCGTGCGCCTTCACGTCTATCGTCGCCGCCTCGCGCACGGCCGAAGGCGAGATACCCGCCTGCCCGCACGCGAGAAGAAACGCCTCCTCGATCGCTTCGGCGCACGCACCGCGACGGCACCCTATGCCCGCAACGATGCAGGGCACGACAAGGCGAAGCGGCTCGGGCGCGGGCGCCGGCGCCCGCACGCCCGCCCGCGGCCACGTCTCACCCGCGGGCCCGACCGCGTCCCTTGTCTCCGACGCGCCGACGGACGCACCTGCATTCGCGCCAGCGAACGGCGACACGACGATATCGGCCCGAGCGCGGTCGGACGCAATGTCAACCCCCTCAGGTGGCTGTCCCGAAATCGGCATGTCGGAATAGAGCGCCACGCGCCCGCCCGAAAGCAGCCGCGCCGACACTCGCTTGATGGCCTCGGGATTCGAAACGGCGAGCCCCGCACAGCGCGCCCACGTATCCACCGCCCACACGCCGCGGACGTCGGTCGCCGTGGTGATGACGGGGATGGCCCCTGCCGCGCGTGCCACAGTTTGCGCAAGCTCGTTCGCACCGCCCAAATGCCCCGACAAAAGCGGGACGGCAAAGCGCCCCGCCTCGTCAATCACCACAACCGCGGAATCGGTTGCCTTCGAGGCGACATGCGGCGCGATCGCCCGCACGGCGATGCCCGCCGCGCCCACGAACAGAAGCGCGTCCGACGCTTCCCACGCGAGCGCCGTCCATGTGCGCAGGTCGGCCTTCCCCTCGCCGAACCCGCGCGAAACGGAAACGTCCCAGCCAGGGTCATCTTCACCTGTCTGCGCGCAATCGGAAAGCGCGCGTGCGGTGCGCTCCGCCAACGCATACCCCCTCTCAGTGAACGCTATGCAGGAAACCCTCATCTAGCGCACCACCATCGTCGAGAAGTAGCTGCCCCGATCGGGCACATCGTCGAGCGAGCGGTACACGCGCTCGCCCGGAAGCCCACAGTCCTCTACGAGCTCGGCACCGTCGAAGGCGTCCTCCTCGCGAAGGATGCGCTTCGTGTCCTCAAGCGAGCGGCGCGCCTTCATGACCACCTTCGTCCCCGGCCAGCCGATTGCGCGGCGCACCCCGCACAGCACGCCTTTACTCATACGTCGCCCCCAATTCCCCGATTACTGCATCGGCGCCCGACGTGCGGAAAAGCTCGCGGCGCTGGGCGTCGAACACGACCGCGGCGATGTCGCATGCGCCCGCCGCGCGGCGGCGCAACCTGTCCTCGATTGCCGCAGCGAGCGAGGCGCGCACAGCGTACCCCACGCCGGCGGCCTCGATTGCCTCGAGCGCCGCCGTGGTCGTGACCGACGACATGATCTCGCGCACGGTCTTCGCGCCCGCGCCGGCCAAGGCCGCGTGGGCGGCCAGAATCTCCGCGCGGCAGTCGGCGGTACGCGAATGGGTGTCCATGATGCCGCCAGCGACCTTAACCAGCTTGCCGATGTGTCCCACAAGAAGGACATTGGTGAATCCCTCGCGAACGCAGCAATCAATCGCATCGCCCACAAAGTTGGAGATGAAGACCACCGGCGCACCGTTTAGGTGGAAATGCCCCGAGATAAACTGCCCGCCGTAGTTGCCGGGCGTGAGCACGACTCCGCGCCGCCCCATAGCCGCATGCTGCCGGATCTCGAGCACGATGCTGTCGCGCAAGGCAGCAAGGCTGCGCGGCTCGACGATGCCCGTCGTGCCCAGGATGGAGATGCCGCCCTCTATCCCCAGGTGCGGGTTGAAGGTCTTTTTGGCAAGGGCAACGCCCTCGGGTACCGAAATCGTCACAGCAATATTTCCAGAAAAGCCGTGCGCGGCGCACACCTCGCGCACCGCCGAAGTGATCATCGCGCGCGGCGTCGCGTTGATGGCGGCCGCCCCAACCGGCTGCTCGAGCCCGGGCAACGTCACGCGCCCCACGCCCACGCCGCCATCGACGGAAACTTCCGATTCGCGCGTGGGCACGCCCTTGCTGCCCGCAGCGCCCGTGCCCGACCCCGCATGTTCCACGCGCGCGTACACGAGCACGCCGTCGGTCACATCGGCATCGTCGCCTGCGTCCTTTCGCACGGCGCACTGGGCACACCCCTCGCCGATGCATGCGTCGACCACGTTCGCCTCGACGGGCAGCCCGCCGGGGGTGACGATCGACACGAGGCCGACGAGCTTTCGTGACAAGAGCATCTCGCAGGCCGCCTTCGCCGCGAGCGCGGCGCAGCTCCCCGTGGTGTAGCCGCAGCGCAGGCGGGTCGTCCCGGTATATATGTAGTGCTCGAAGGCCACGCTAGCTGCTCGCCTTCCGATACCCCGTGGCAAACGAAGGGTCGTAAAGCTTGCTGCGCTCGTACGACTCCGCTTGCGCGCCGTTGTGCGCAAGCCCGCCGCGAGCTCCGAGCACGCGGCCCACCACCACGAGCGCCGTGCGGTCGATGCCCTCTCGCGCGCCCGCATCGGCGAGCGTGCCCACTGTGCATCGCACCACGCGCTCCTCAGGCCAGGTCGCCTTGTACACGAGCGCGGCCGGCTCGTCGGAGCTGCGGCCCGCGGCCAAAAGCTCGGCGGAAAGCTCGGCGAGCATACCCGAGCTCAGGAAGATGACCATAGTCGAGCCACTTTCCGCCATGGTGCGCATGCCCTCGCCCGCGGGCATGGGGGTACGTCCGGAAAGCCGCGTGATCACGACCGACTGGCTGATTCCCGGCAGCGTGTATTCCTGGCGAAGCGCCGCCGCGGCACCGCAAAAGCTCGACACGCCGGGCACCACCTCGTAGTCCACGCCGCGCGCGTCGAGCGCGTCCATCTGCTCCTGGATGGCGCCGTACAGGCACGGGTCGCCCGTGTGCAGGCGCACCACTTCCTCGCCCCGCGCATCTGCCGCGCACATCACGTCGAGCACTTCCTCCAAGGTCATGTGCGCGCTGTCGTAGACGATGCAGGATTCCTTGCACTCAGCGAGCAGCTCCGGGTTCACAAGGCTTCCCGCCCAAACGACCACGTCGGCTGCGCGCAGAAGGCGCGCCCCGCGCAGCGTGATAAGGTCGGCGGCGCCCGAGCCTGCGCCAACGATATGAATCATCCGAGCCTTCCCTTCCCGCTTCTCATCGCAACCGTTCACGCCGCCATTCGCGCAGCGGGCAAAACACGGCGCCTGCGGCGACAATCGGCGCAAATACGCAGGCAGGAGGCGCAATGCCGCCCGCCCTGGCTTTGACACGTTCACAAGTGCCCACTATCATAGTAAAAGATTCGGCAACGAGCATATGACAATCGGATAAAAGGAAATGACCGGCGCGGCGCCCGCACAGCCCGCGCTGGCTTGCGGAGGGAACCAGGTGGGAATCCTGGGCAAGGGACATTACTGTATAGGACGCGCGGGCGAACCGCCTCGCGCCCCAAGCCAGACTGCTTCGCCTTTTCCTCACGGCATCGCCGTGGCGTTAGCTCCTTGTGAACCCCGAGGGGTGCGCTTTTCTTTCGCTTGTGCCGACAAGCAACTGTCGCCGGGGGACCGGCAAACCGAGGAAAGGAAAAACCATGTCCGACCAGATGTCACGCCGCGGCTTCATGGGCGCCGCAGCAACCGGAGCCGTCGCGCTCGCCGGAGTCGCGCTCGCGGGCTGCTCCAACACCTCCGCGAGTTCCGAGAAATCGAGTGAAAAGGAGAAGGCCGTGAAGCCGGTCATCCTCGTCACGAGCTTCGGCACGAGCTACAACGACTCGCGCCACATCACCATCGGCGCCATCGAAGACGCTATCCGCGAGAAGTACTGGCAGGACTACGACATCCGCCGCGCCTTCACCGCGCAGATCATCATCGACAAGCTGAAGAAGCGCGACGGCATCACGATCGACAACATGACCGAGGCGCTCGACCGCTGCGTGGAAGACGGCGTGAAGGAAATCGTCGTGCAGCCGACGCATCTCATGGGTGGCCTGGAATACACCGACGTGAAAGACGAGCTCGACAAGTACGCCGACAAGTTCGACAAAATCTCGCTCGGCGACCCGCTGCTCACCTCCGACGACGACTACAAGAAGGTGGCCGCAGCCATTAAGGAGAACATGGCGTCCTTCGACGACGGCAAGACGGCGCTGTGCCTCATGGGCCACGGCACCGAAGCCGATTCCAACGCCGACTATGCCAAGATGCAGGAAGTGTTTAAGAACGAGGGCTTGACGCAGTTCTTCGTCGGCACCGTCGAGGCTGAACCGACCTGCGAGGATGTTATCGCCGCCGCGAGCGCCGCAGGCTACAAGAAGGCCGTGCTCGCGCCGTTCATGGTGGTCGCGGGCGACCACGCGAACAACGACATGGCAGACGAGACCGACCCCGACAGCTGGGCTGCAAAGTTCGTGGCCGCTGGCTTCGAAGTGACGTGCCTGCTCCAGGGTCTGGGACAGAACGTCGAGGTCGACGACATCTACGTCTCGCACGTGGACGACGCCATCGCCAAGCTGTAAACTCGCCGCGCACGGGGGCGCCGGTCGCGTCCCCGTGCAACGGGCATGCGCCTTCCCCGACTGACGGCGCATGCCCGTTGCATTCGCATCCCGCGCGCCCACCGCACGGCGCGGGCGGTCGAAGCGATTGAAAGGAACCCCTCCATGTTGAAGAAAACCCTCGCCTTCGCCCTGTCGGCGGCGCTTTTCGCGTTCTCGCTCGCCGGCTGCGGCGGAAATTCAATCGACAGCGCAAAGGCAAGCGATGCCGATTCCCAGGAAAAAACTGAACAGGCGGCCGATGCGCCCGAGGGCGCAAGCGCTGCCCCCATCACCGCCGACAAGGTGGCCGACGGCACCTATCCGATTACCGTAGATTCCAGCTCGAACATGTTCAGGATTGTGAACGCCCAGCTCATCGTGGAAAACGGCTCCATGCACTGCGTGATGACACTTTCCGGCACGGGCTACGGCAAGCTCTTCATGGGCACGGGCGACGAGGCTGCCGCCGCAAGCGAGGCCGACTTCATCCCCTATGTGGAAAACGCGGAAGGCAAGTACACCTACGACGTGCCCGTTGATGCGCTCGACGAGGACACCGCCTGCGCCGCGTGGAGCATTAAAAGGGAGCGGTGGTACGACCGCACGCTCGTATTCGAATCCGCCGGCGTCGATCTGCGCGCCGACGCGCTGAAGTAACGCCATGCGGTCGATTCTTCCCAAGGGGGAAAGCAGAAAGCGCCGCAGCATCGCGGCGCGCGCGATCGCCTGCGTTCTCGTCGCCCTGCTCGCGCTTCCCTTCGCGGGGTGCAGTGCGAGCCCGAACGCGACCGGTGGCACGGCAGGCTCTCAGGAATACACTGTGAGCGTCTCGCTCTCCGGCGGGTCAGGGCGCGCAAGCATCGCCTCACCCACCACAATTGTGAAGGATGGCGACGCCTACACCGCGACCATCACCTGGTCGAGTTCGAACTACGACAAAATGACCGTCAACGGCGTGGACTACGCGCCCGTAAACGACGGCGGCAACTCCACGTTCGAGATACCCGTCACGCTCGACGAGGACATCGCCGTGTCGGCCGAGACCGTCGCCATGTCGACGCCGCACACCATCGACTACACGCTCCACTTCGATTCATCCACCATGAAGGAGAAATCGGGCGACGAAGCAAGCGGCGGTTCCCCTGCGAGAACGGCTTCAAACGCCGCGGCCGACTTCCACAACGCCGATTTGGGCTGCGGCTGGAAGCCGACGGGGACGCTTCAGCTTGAATACGCCGAGCACTTCACTGTCGACGAGTACGAAGGCGGCCTGCGGCTTATCTGCATTTCGAACGGGGAGCGCTTCCTCGTGGTGCCGCAAAATGCAAAGGTACCTGATGGGTTGAGCTCCGACATCGCGGTCATAAGGCGCCCCGCCGACAAGGTGTACCTCGTGTCGTCGGCGACGATGTGCCTGGTCGACGCGCTCGATGCGAACGACAATATCCTCATGTCGGGCACGAAGGCCGACGATTGCTCGGTCGGGGGCTTCAAAAGCGCGCTCGAAAGTGGGGCGATCGCCTACGGCGGCAAGTACAGCGCGCCCGACTACGAGCGAATATCGGCCTCGGGCTGCACCCTCGCCATCGAGAACACCATGATCAACCACACGCCCGATGTGAAGGAAAAGCTGCAGAAGCTCGGGCTCGTCGTGCTCACCGAACAGTCGTCGAGCGAGCCCGAAGCACTCGGGCGCGTCGAGTGGATTAAGCTTTTCGGCGTCCTGTTCGACAAGGAAGACGAGGCCGCGCACCTGTTCAACGAGCAGAAGGCTCGCGTCGAGCAAACGTCGGGGCTCGCGTCGTCAGGTAAAACCGTGGCGTATTTCTACATTAACTCGAACGGGGCCGCCGTCACGCGGCGGGCGGGCGACTACGTGGCGCAGATGATCGAGCTTGCAGGCGGCAGCTACGCGCTCGATGACGCGCAGACGGCGTCGACGTCAGGTTCGTCAGTAACGCTCGAAATGGAGCGCTTCTACGCGACGGCGAAGGATGCCGACATCATCGTCTACAACGGCACCATCGACGAATCGGTTGCCACCTTGAACGACTTAGTAAGCAAAAACGCGCTATTGTCGCAGTTCAAAGCCGTGAAGAACGGCAACGTCTGGGTCACATGCGCCGACATGTATCAGCAGATGACTTCTACCGCCGACATTATCGACGAGCTGCACGGGGCGTTCACCGGCGATGACGCGAGCGACTTCCATTATCTGAGGAAGCTTGGCTAGCGTCATGAGAAGCCGGCTTTCCATGACATACGACGAATCGGGGCGCGCCGCGCGGTGTCGCGTCGTGACGGCGCTGCTCGCTGTTGTCCTCATCGTGCTCGTCGGGGCCAACCTGTGCATCGGGAGCGTGCTCGTGCCCGCAGACCACATCCCCGGCATCCTTTCGGGCGGCGCGGCCAATTCCATGGAAAGCCAAGTCATCTGGGAGATTCGCCTGCCGCGTGTGCTTTCAGCCGTGCTTCTCGGCGGGGCACTTTCGCTCTCCGGATTCCT
Source organism: uncultured Collinsella sp. (assembly GCA_965146285.1). Lineage (GTDB taxonomy): Bacteria > Actinomycetota > Coriobacteriia > Coriobacteriales > Coriobacteriaceae > Collinsella. The sequence goes on along the minus strand of CBCTFW010000009.1, from coordinate 45,394 downwards.
GCTGCAGACGTTTTTCAACAACCCCATCGCCGACCCGTTCATCTTGGGCGTCTCCTCGGGCGCAAAGTTCGTCGTCGCGCTTACGATGATCGTACTTCTGGGCGCGAACCAGGCCATGTCCTCGCCGGCCATGGTGGCCGCAGCGTTTCTGGGCTCGCTCATCACCATCGGCTTCGTGCTCCTCATCGCACGGCGCATAAGTTCCATGGCCATGCTCATCGTGGCGGGCGTCATGGTGGGATACATCTGCTCGGCGGCGACGAACTTCCTCATCGCCTTCGCCGACGACCAGTCCATCGTGAACCTGCACAACTGGTCTTTGGGTAGTTTCTCGGGTTCGAGTTGGGACGACGTCGTGGTCATCGCGGTCGTGGTGATCACCGTGAGCGCATGCGTATTCGCGATATCGAAGCCCCTTTCCGCCTTCCAGCTGGGAGAAGCCTACGCAAAAAGCGTCGGCGTGAACGTCGCACGCTTCCGCGTGGTGCTCGTCCTTCTAGCGAGCATGCTCTCCGCCTGCGTGACCGCGTTCGCTGGTCCGGTGTCGTTCGTAGGCATCGCGGTTCCGCATCTCGTCAAGTCGGCGCTGAAGTCGTCGAAGCCCATCCGCGTGATTCCTGCGTGCTTCTTGGGAGGCGCCATCTTCTGCGCGGGCTGCGATTTGATCGCGCGCACGCTGTTCTCCCCCGTCGAGCTTTCCATCAGCGCCGTCACCGCCATCTTCGGCGCGCCGGTGGTTATCGCGCTCATGTTGAAGAAGCGGGTGAGGTAGATGGGGAAATTCGTGCCGCAGCCCAAAACGCTCGGAGGGGACATTCCATGCTTAGGCAGTCCTAAGCTCGCACGAAAGCGCCAGAAGGCACTTTCGACTCGCGCGGAACTGCGCGCGGAACGCCTCCTTCGAGCGGAGTCGAACCTCGAAACCCCGGTCGAAACGCAGGCTGACGGAGCGCCGCTTTTCCGCATAAGCGACCTGTCGGCGGGCTACGACAAGAAGGTCGTAGTCGAAGGCGTCGATCTGGAGGTTCGCGCGGGCGACGTCGTGGCGCTCATCGGGCCGAACGGCTCGGGCAAGTCGACCATCTTGAAAACCATCACGCGCCATCTGGCACCGCTTGCCGGCGCGGTCGAGCTCGACGGGCGAGAGATTTCCCGATGGAAGACGGCGGAGTTCGCAAGGAACCTTGCCGTTATGCTGACAGATCGCCCACGGACCGAGCTCCTCACCTGCCGCGATATCGTGGAGGCGGGAAGGCATCCCTACACCGGGCGAATGGGCACACTCTCGCCCGACGACCATAGTCGGGTCGATGAGGCCATGAAAACCGCACATGTGGAAGAGCTCGCCGAGCGCGACTTCATGCAGATAAGCGACGGGCAACGCCAGCGCGTCATGCTCGCACGCGCCATCGCGCAGGATCCGAGTGTGCTCGTGCTCGACGAGCCCACGTCGTATCTCGATATCCGCTACCAGATCGACCTGCTGCGAATACTTCGCCACCTTGCGAAATCGCGGAATGTGGCTGTCATCATGTCCATCCACGAACTCGAGCTCGCGCAGAAAAGCGCCGACAAGGTGATTTGCGTGAAGGACGGCCGGGTCTTCCGCGCCGGCGCACCCGAGGACATATTCACGCGCGAGACGATTGGCGAGCTCTACGGCCTTCAACATGGCACCTTCAACGAGCGCTTCGGCAGCGTGGAAATTGGGCGCCCACACGGCGATGCACACACGTTCGTCATCGCCGGCGCAGGTACGGGGTCGGCTGTGTTTCGCCAGCTCATCCGGCAGGGCAAGGCGTTCTACGCGGGCGTTCTGCACGAAGGGGACATCGACTGCGAGCTCGCGCGCGACCTGGCGACGGAATGCGTGGCCGAGCGCGCCTTCGAGCCGATCGGGGATAAAACCATAGCCCGCGCCAAAGAGCTCCTCGTCCACTGCGCGCGCCTTATCGTGTGCCCCGCCGCCTTCGGCACCATAAACGCCCGCAACGCAGAGCTCGTCGAGTTCGCACGCTCGCATGGTATCGAGGTCATGCGAGCGTGCGAAGACGCATCGGAGGATTCCAATGTGGAGTGGGTATGATGAATTGGACACCTATTTAAGAGCGAAAGGTGTTCAAGATGACCCAAAGAAGAAAGCGATACGACAGGCAGTTCAAGGTCTCGGCGGCAAAGGTGGTCCTGTCCGGGGAAATGACGGTCAAAGGCCTATCGGAGGAACTCGGCATAAAGGATTCGACGCTGAGAAGATGGGCCCGCGAATACGAGGAGATGGGAGACGGCGCGTTCCCCGGAAACGGCTCCCCGAAGATCAACAAGGACTACGAGATCGTGAAGCTCAAGAAGAAGGTCGAGGAGCTCGAGCGCGAGAACGAGATACTAAAAAATTTCCGGGCCTTCTTGAGTCAAGACCATGCGTGAGGTTCGAGTTCCTCAAAGAGCATAGGGGCGAGATCGGCCCCATCAAGAAGGCATGCGGGCTGATGAAAGTCTCGAAATCCGGTTTCTACGAGTATCTCGGCCGGAAGAAGTCCGACGCCCAGATAGAGCGGGAGGCGATCGAAGGTTTCGTCGTCGAGGCCTTCGAGCGGCACAAGGGCCGTTACGGCTACCGGCGCATCAACCGCGAACTGCGAAAAAGCGGCATCGTCGTGAGCGAGAAGCGCGTGCTCCGCATCATGCAGAAGCTCGGACTTGCCGGAAAGGGCGCGACCCGAAAACACCGCATCCAGAAGAAGGTCGAGCCGGGAGACCCTCGGTTGAACCTGGTAGAGCGCGCTTTCACCGTGGGCGAGCGCAACAGGCTTTGGGTGGGCGACATCACCTACATACCCACAAGAGAAGGGTGGCTCTATCTCGCAGCCGTGATAGACGCCTTCTCCCGCAAGGTCGTGGGCTGGTCAATGTCCGAGCGCATCACCGAGAAGGTCGCGATCGACGCGATGGAGCAGGCGGTCGGCAGGGAGGGTCCGCCAGATGACGGCAGCCTCGTCTTCCATGACGATCAGGGCGCGCAGTACACCTCCCGTTCCTTCCGGCGGTGTCTGGACTCGCATGGCATAGTCCAGTCGGTATCAAGGCCCGGCACGCCGCTGGACAACGCGGTGGCCGAGTCGTTCTTCAAGACGCTGAAAAGGGAATTGGTGAAAGAGAGGAGCTATGGGACGAGGGACGAGGCCAAGCAGGACATCTTCAAGTACATAGAGCTCTATTACAATAGGGTGCGCATGCATTCCACCCTGGGCTACATGTCTCCAGTGGAATACGAGCGGCAATACGCTTGAGGATCCTTAAAAGAAAGTCCAGTTTATCCTTCCCACTCCAATGGATACGCCTAGGCGCGGTCCAAGAAATCGTCCGCATCCCCATCTGACACTATTTCACCGCAACTTAGAAGGTGTCGGCGTATAACGCTTCACCCCAAATTAAATTGATTCGTTGAATAGACACATTACAAATCTTTAAACTTCGTTTAATCTACAAGTGGGTATTATCACACATTAAGCACACGTGAAAGGATATACCCATGTCGCTTACACAGTCAGCAGAGCGTGCAGCGCTTAACAAGCTCATCGATTATCTCGACGACAACCCGCAAGAAAACATCGACAAAATCATGGACCTCGTGAACAAGCTGGTCCCCAATCGCGTATTTCCTGTACAGCGAGAGGCATTCACCAATGTCATCAAGAGCCGCGGCAATTGGTATGACCTGATCATGCGTGTGTTCAGCCTTAATCCCCAGATGCGAACCAAACTGCTTAAGACCCTCATTGTCGACGCCAACCTGCTTGCTTGGCCAGAGCAGGAAAAAAACCGCGAAAAGTACCAGTGCAATATTCCGTGGGCCATCCTGCTCGATCCCACGAGCGCCTGCAACCTGCATTGCACGGGCTGCTGGGCCGCCGAGTACGGCTACAAGCAGAATCTCTCGTTCGAAGACATCGACTCTATTGTTACGCAGGGCAAAGCTCTGGGTACCCACATCTACATCTACACTGGTGGCGAGCCATTGGTGCGCAAGCGGGACCTCATCCGAATTTGCGAGAAGCACCAGGACTGCGCTTTCCTGTGCTTTACCAACTCCACGCTGATCGACGAGGCCTTCTGCGACGACATGATTCACGTAGGTAATTTTGTCCCCGCCATCAGCGCCGAGGGCAATGAGCACACAACCGACGCCCGTCGCGGCGAAGGTACCTACGCAAAGATCGAGCACGCCATGAAACTCCTGCGCGAGCGCGACTTGCCATTTGGTATCTCCACCTGTTGGACCAGCGCCAATGCCGATACGGTTGCTACCGAGGAGAACATGGACTGGATGATCGGCGAGGGAGCACTCTTCTGCTGGTACTTCCACTTTATGCCGGTTGGCCGCAATGCAACCCCCGAGCTCATGCCCACGCCCGAGCAGCGCGAGCACATGTATCACTTTATCCGCGAAATGCGTGAGAAGAAGCCGCTGTTTACGCTCGACTTCCAAAACGACGGCGAGTTTGTAGGCGGATGTATCGCCGGCGGCCGCCGCTACCTGCACATCAACGCCGCCGGAGACGTGGAGCCGTGCGTGTTCATCCACTACTCAAACGCCAACATCCACGATGTGAGCTTACTCGACGCGCTGCGCTCTCCCCTCTTTATGAAGTACTACGAGAACATGCCGTTCAACGACAACTATCTCAAGCCATGCCCCATGCTCGAGAATCCCGACGTGCTGCCCAAACTGGTCGCCGAGAGTGGCGCAATGAGCACCGATCTCATCGAGAAGGAGTCACCCGAGCAGCTGCGCGAAAAGACCCAGGCTGCCGCCGAGGCATGGTCACCTGTCGCCGACCGCATCTGGAACGACTCCGACGATCCGCTATACACCAAGCGTCACGAGGACAAGTCGCAGGGTATGGCCGATAGCGACATGCACAAGTTCGAAAAACAGGGCCGCACACTCAAAAACGGCGATTAATGCCGCCCTATACGACAAACGCTCAGAAATGAAGCGGAGCAGTCTCGAGGCTCATCTTCGAGGCTGCTCCGCCTTACCATCAAAACAGTTTTACTAAGTTGCGGTGAAATAGGGACTAGATCGGCCTTCCAATAACCAAAACAATCCCTATTCCACCGCAACTTCTTTAAGTTGTTGAATTATCGATGCTATTCGAAGCGAGATTCCAGGCTCGACAGGCCGTTGAGAGTCAGGTCGTTGGCAACCTCCGAGACGCGCTCGATAGGAACCGAGCCGTCAGACAACGCCCACGTGCGATAGATACCGATAATACCCGACAGCAAAAACGCCAGATAGTAATCGAACATCTCGTCCTTGAGACCTTGGGGCAACAGATCGCGCTCGGCAATCTCGTGCTCGAGCGGCGCACGAAGACGAGCCATAAAATCATCGAGCGGAATGTTCTCGATCAGCTGACGATTAAGCACCAGGTTGTTGCACAGCGCCTCATTAACGGTTTTAAAGAAGGTCGCCGCCGCGCCCAGGGCGCGCTCATTGGTGTCGCCGTCCATGGAAGCAAGCGTTTTCTCGACCGAGTCGACAATCATCTCCACCACATCGACGGCAATGGCATCGAGCAGGCCGTCAACCGTACCAAAGTGAACGTAAAAGGTCTTGCGGTCGACATTGGCCTCGCGCGCGATGGCACTCACCGTAATGTCTGCCAGCGGCTTTTCCATGAGCAGGCGCTCGAAAGCGGAAAGGATGGCATTACGGCTGCGAACGATGCGGCGGTCAAGACGCGGTTTGCTGGTTGCCATGGGCATGTCCCTTCGATATGCGAGCATTCATCAACAGATGAGAGATAATCTACGTAAGAGGATTATCCCCCATACAGCACAAATATGCCCCGCATCATGAAGAACGCACGACTGCCCTACTGCGACTTAGGGTGCTTCTTCTTATTGAGTGCCGACGGAGATACGCGAATACCGTCGCCTGTCTGGCGCACATAGGCTTTATGAGCCGGCTTAGCGGTCCCAGAAGCCTTCTGAGCCTGCTTCTTAGGATCAACGGTAACAGCATTCGCGGGGTGCGGCTTAGTGGGCGCAGAGGGCGTCTGAGGCGCGCGGCCGAGCTTGCGCATCACACGATCCCAGCGCGCATGGATGCTCTCGTTGTGAGCGCTCTTAAGCCCCAGCAGGGGCGCAGCCAAAATGGTCGGTGCAATAAACGTAATGAGGCGCCACAGCAGATAGCCGGCGGTCGATGCCGAACCGAAGAAATGACCCAAGAACAATGCAAAGCCGCCCTCAGCGCCACCAGTTCCACCGGGCAAGGGAACCGCAGAGCTCAGCAGCTGGACAAAGGCGCTCGCGGCCATGACCGAGAAAAAGTCGACCTCGTGGTGGCCAAAGGCAAGCATCAGGAAATACGGCACCAGATAGAAAAACGCGAGCTGCAGCATGGTGATAAACACGGTGAGCAGCATGGAAGAAAAATGTCCGGCTGAAAGCTTGAACTTCTCGGAGAAGGAGTAGATCTCGCCATCGACAAACGTGCGCCATCCCTCGATCTTAGTGGCCGAGACACCAATGCGCTCAAGCCAATTGATGATGCAATGGGCGACGCGCGTGACGGTCTTAGGCATGAGCGCGACGGCGAAGATGCCCAGCAAGATGCAGCAGTGCCCACCAAAGCTAAAGACACACAGCAGCGTCATGTCGCCATAGCGCTCGGCAAAAAACGGCATGCGAGCAAGCAGTAGGATAGCGCCCCAGGCAACGAGGCCAAACTGATACACGATAAAGCGCGTGAACTGCGTGGCGCCAGCCTCGCCGACATTTTGGCCCGCCTTGGTCAGGCGGTAGATCTGGGCGGGAGTCGAGCCCATCATCATAGGTGTGAGGTTGCCAAAGAAGATGCCGCTCGCCTCGACCGAAATCAGGTCGCGGATGCCGACGGGTGAATATGGGTCGAGCCAGACGGCGATCGCATAGGCCACAATGCCAAAGAACAGATAAATGAACATGCAAAGACACGCGACAACGAGCCATGGCGCCTGGACGCTCGACATTGCGGCCCAGAACTGCCCCATCTGCCCGGTTACCACCAGATAGACGATATAACCCACCAGCACGACGCCGATAAAGATGGCGCCGCGGCGTGCGCTCTTATTGTCATCTCCGCCCGAGGCCTCAACCTCGACCTGGGGCTTAGACGTATGCTGAGAGGACTCCGTCATGAGACTCCTTCTAACAGTCAAAATATCTTGGATATTGTACCCGTAAGGGCCATAGGCAGAACGCAAAGCTCTGGTTCAAACGGGAATTGCAGACGGTTGTTTGATAACAAAAAACCCGGACTTCCATGGGAAGTCCGGGTATCAGATGCATGGTAGCCCGTACCAGATTCGAACTGGTGATCTCCGCCTTGAGAGGGCGGCGTCCTAAACCGCTAGACGAACGGGCCATAAGCCTCAGCAGAAAACAAGTGGTAGCCCGTACCAGATTCGAACTGGTGATCTCCGCCTTGAGAGGGCGGCGTCCTAAACCGCTAGACGAACGGGCCACATGACATCTGCACTGCCGTGCTGCGAGGAAATATATTACGGGACAAAAAACGTCAGCGCAAGAAGAAATTCCAAATTGCCCAAATTTTGTCGGCAGGTTATGGAACACGCAGGTAAACTGGGTAGCTAATTCAAGTTGAGATGGACCAAAAGAGCTTCGCGCTCGTTGGGAATGTTGTCTTCGATCACGGCGTCGAGGGCGGAGTTGAGAAGCTGACCCAGTTCCGGCCCGGGCTTGACTCCGGCACGGATCAGGTCGCCGCCGTTGATGGCGAGCATCTTGAGCGTATGGGGCTCCCCTGCCTTCAGCAGCTCGTGCGCCAGCGCGCGCATCTCCTCAATCGTCTCAACGTAATAGAAGCACGATGGGGCCTTGCCAAGCGTGTCAGCACGCTTGAGGTCCATGAGCTCGTCAATCAGGCGGGCCGTGTCGACGCCCTCACCCGAAAGCGCGCGCATCATATTGAGCAGGCAGGAGCGCTCGGGGCGCAGCGGCTTGTCGTGATATTTGATGAGCAGGCACACGTCGCGCACCAGGTCGTGCGAGAGCGCCAGGCGATCCATAATGACGCGCGCTTTCTTGGCGCCGAGCTCGGGATGACCGTAGAAGTGTCCGCTGCCGGCGTGATCGACCGTGAAACACTCGGGCTTGGACACATCGTGCAAAAACGCCGCCCACATAAGGCTCGACGAGGGCGCGACGCCGTCACACAGCGCGAGCTCCCCCGCCACCGTAAGCACACGGGCGATATGCTCGTAGACGTTAAACGCATGATAGACACTGCGCTGATCAAACCCGCGACCCGCTGCCAACTCGGGCACGGCGGCGCAGATGAGCTCGGGGTAGCGCAGCATCGCGTCTCCCCCATGACCGGTCGAAAGAATGCCCTCGAGCTCAATACCCACACGCTCGCGCGCCACGGCGTCGAGCAGCGGCGCGCACTCGGCAAGCGCTCGCTTAGTCTCGGGCTCAATCATAAAGTCCAGGCGGCAGGCAAAGCGCACCGCACGCAACATGCGCAGGGCGTCCTCGTTAAAGCGACGCTTGGGATCGCCGACAGCGCGAATCAGCTTGCGCTCCAAGTCACCCTGGCCGTCGTAGCGGTCGACAAGCCCGCGCTCGGGATGCCAGGCCATGGCGTTGACGGTAAAGTCGCGGCGCGCCAGATCGTCCTCGAGCGAGGCGGCACGCTCCACACTCTGGGGATGGCGACCATCGGTGTAAAAGCCATCCAAACGGTACGTGGTGACCTCGATACGCTCGCCATCGGAAATAGCCGTGATTCCGCCAAATTTAATGCCAGACTCCACAACCGCGATGCCGGCGGCCTCGAGCGCCGCCTTGGACTCCAGCCACAGGCCGCTACAGCACATATCAACATCGTGGCTGGGGCACCCCATCAGGGCGTCGCGCACCCAACCGCCCACGTACCAAGCCTCAAGACCAGCCGACTCAAGCGCGCGCAGGACGCACAGGGACGCATCGGACGGTTGAGTACCGTTGAGCGAAACATTGCACATGCCTATGGCCTCCTGCACTTGTGAGCGTTAATCGATGGTTCTCAAGAAGTCTAACAAGAAACGAGAAAGCGCGCACACGCAATCGCGTCGTTGATTAGATAAAACGAGACAGCAGACGCAATATGCGTTCAGTGCACAAAAAACACCCGCCTCGGAGATCCAAAGCGGGTGTTCGGCAGCGATTTTTCGATGCGGCTAGCAGACCTGACGAACTTCGATGTTCTTCTTGTATTCGTCCACCTTGGCAAAGTCGCCCAGGCCCGGGCACTCGACCACGTTGGCGCCGGTGGCCATCGACAGACGGAGGGCATCCTCGACTCGGTAGGGAGCGTCGTGCCATACGGACAGGAAGGCAGCGAGCGAGGAATCGCCGGCGCACACCGTCGACAGCAGCTTGACGTCGAAGGTGCGATTGGCAAACCAGATGTGCTCGCCGTTGGAGAAGTACGCACCGGCGCCACCGAGGGTCAGCAGCACGTTCTTGGCGCCCTTAGCGTGCAGCTCGGCCATAGCGCCCTTGACGGACTCATCGTCGCCACCGCTCACCTTAATGCCAAAGATGTCGAGCAGCTCGTCGTCATTGGGCTTGATCAGCAGCGGCTCCATGGCAATGAGGTCTGCCAGCTGATGGCTCGAGATGTCGAGGACGAACTCGGCCCCCTTGGCCTTGACGCGGCGCAGGACCTCGGCCAAGAAGCCCTCGGAAGTGTTGGGAGGCAGCGAGCCGCTGATGACCAGGCAGGTCATGTCATCGAGCGAATCGATGAGCTCAAACATCTCCTGCTCGTTGGCCTCGTTGATGGCGGCACCGGCGTTGACCATGTTGTACTCGGTGTCGGGTCCGGCATTGAGAAACACGTTGACGCGCGTGATGCCGTCGGTCCAAACGGGCTTGACGGGCACGCCCAGGGCCTCGGCGCCCTTAACGATAAACTCGCCCGAGAAGCCGGCGAAAAAGCCCAGGATCGTGGTGTCGACACCGTAGTGATCGAGGGTGAACGAGACGTTGAGACCCTTGCCGTTGGGCGTGTAGACGGCGTTACGGGTACGCGTGACGGTGTTGGCAGCAAGGCCGTCGCAGGCGATGTTGTAGTCAATGGCGGGATTTGCAGTGAGCGTGTAAATCATGAATGTTCCTTTCACGAAGCAACGTGTTAATGAAAGTATATTCCACGCATCGGTAAAAGGCTAGGACAACTCGGTGAACGGTGTGGAAGCGATGAAGTACGGCGGAACACCTCTCCCCCGTAGCGGAACAAAAAGGCGCCCCAGCCGAAACCGGGGCGACGCATGCGCACGAATATGTCGCGTTTCGATTACTGGCGATCGAGCTTGCGGACAGCAACGCGCTTGCTGTACTCGTCAACGTGACCGAAGTCGCCAATGCCCACGGACTCGGCAACGTTAGCGCCGGTGGCCATAGCGAGCTTCATGGCCTCCTCGACGTTGTCGCGATCCCTGTACCACTTGTGCAGGAACGCAGCGAGGGTGCAGTCGCCGGCGCAGACGGAAGAGACCAGCTTGATGTTGAACTCACGCTTGGCGTACCAAATGTCCTCGCCGTTGGAGAAGTAGGCGTCGCCGCGGCTACCACGGGTGAGCAGCACGTTCTGAACGCCGGCGTCGTGAGCCATCTTCATGGCAACGCGAACCTCGTCGTCAGTGTCGACCGGCACGCCGAAGATAGCCTTCATCTCGTGATGGTTCGGCTTGATGAGCAGCGGCTTCTTGTGAGCGAGCTCCTTGAGCTTATCGGAGGACAGGTCCAGGACGACGTCGGCGCCACGGGCCTGAGCGTGCTCCATGACCTGAGCCAGGAAGTCGGGCGTAGCTTTGGGAGGCACGGAACCGGAGACGATCAGGCACTCAAGGTCGCCTGCGGTGTCCAGGATGTCGTAGAGCTCCTTCTGATGCTCCGGCGTGATCGGGGCGCCGGGGTTCAGGATGCCGTACTCGTGCTGGCCATCGTTGACGTAGGTGTTGATGCGCGTGATACCGTCGGTCCAGACCGGGCGGCACAGGCAACCCAGGTTCATGACCTCCTCGACGATAAACTTGCCCGTGAAGCCGGCGAAGAAGCCGAGCGCGACGGTGTCGACGCCCATCTTCTTAAAGGCGAAGGACACGTCGAGGCCCTTGCCGTTAGCCGTGTAGCTGGCCGAGCCGGTGCGGACGTTCTCGTCGGGCTCGAGCGGAGAGCTCGAAACCGTCATGTCGACAGCCGGGTTAGCGGTTAGCGTGTAGAACATTTACAGTACCCCCTGTATATGTGAGGGCCGCGTGGCCGGCCCATTCCAACCACGCGGTTACCTCTGATACCAAATTAGCGAGCTGCGGACTCGAGCAGTGCCTTGACCTCGGCGGCGGTGTTGCAGGCGAGTGCCTTCTCGGCGAGCTCGTCGCACTCGGCCTTGGTCCACTGGCTGATGGTCTTGCGGGCGCGCAGGATCGACGGAGCGCTCATCGAGAACTCCTCCAGGCCCCAGCTGATCAGCAGCGGCTCGAGCAGCGGATCGGCAGCGGCCTCGCCGCACATACCGACCATGATGCCGGCCTTCACGCCGCTCTCGATGATGTTCTTGAGCGAGCGGAGCACGGCGGGATAATACACCTGGTACAGGTTGGAGATGGTGTCGTTACCACGGTCGGCGCACATGGTGTAGCCGATCAGGTCGTTGGTGCCGATGGAGAAGAAGTCGGCGACCTCGGCAAGACGGTCTGCGAGCAGCGAAGCGGCGGGCGTCTCGACCATGATGCCGACCTCGATGTTCTCGTTGAACTTGCGACCCTCTTCGGTCAACTCGGCCTTGCACTGCTCGACGAGCTCCTTGACAGCCAAGACCTCCTCGACGCAGGTGACGAGCGGGATCATGATCTTGACGTCACCGAAAGCGCTAGCGCGCAGCAGAGCGCGGAGCTGGACCTTGTACTGGTCGGGATTGGCCAGGCAGTAACGCACGGCGCGGAAGCCCATGAAGGGGTTATCTTCCTTGACCATGTGCAGATACGGAATCTCCTTGTCGCCACCCACATCGAGCGTGCGGATGATGACCGGAGCACCCTTGAGCGCGCTGGCGACCTTACGGTAGGCGTTGAACTGCTCCTCCTCGGAAGGAAGCTCAGCAGAGTCCATGAACAGGAACTCGGAGCGGAACAGACCGATAGCCTCGGCGTCGTGATCGAGCGCGTTGGGCACGTCATCGGGGTTACCGATGTTGCAGGCGATGATCTTCTTGATGCCATCGGCAGTCACGGACGGCTTGCCACGGAAAGCCTCGAGGGCTGCCTTCTCAGCAGCGAAGGCCTCGGCCTTGGCGGTGTAGGCAGCGAGCGTCTCCTCGTCGGGATCGGCCTCGACGATACCCTTGCCACCGTCGACGACAACGGTCATGCCATTGCGCAGAGCGGTGCAGCTGTTGGAAACCGAAAGGACAGCCGGGATCTCGAGGGCGCGCGCAATGATCGCGGAGTGCGACGTGCGGCCACCGGTCTCGGTGACGATACCGGCAACGTGGGCCTTATCGATCGTGGCGGTCATGGACGGCGTAAGGTCGTGCACGACAACGACGGTGTTCTCGGGCAGGACGGAGAGGTCGACGACCTCCTTGCCCAGCAGCTCGGCCAGAATACCGGTGCGGATGTCGGCGATGTCGGCCGCGCGCAGACGAAACATCTCGTCGTCCATGGACAGGAACATGTTCTCGAACATGGTCGAGGTGTCCATGAGCGCCTGCTCGGCGCAGGTACCGCCGTCAATGGCGGCGTTGATGGCGTCGGTCATGCCCGGGTCCTGAGCCAGGACAATGTGTCCGCTCATGATCTCGGCCTCGGCCTCGCCCACCGTCTCCTTCATGTGGTCGGCCTGAGCCTGGGTCTTCTCGCAGAAGACCGAAAGAGCGGACTGATAGCGCTCCTTCTCTGCTGCCGAATCGGCAACCTCGTGCGGCTCAAACGTCAAGTCGGGATCGACGGCGACCATGACGGTGCCGATACCGATGCCCTCGGAAGCGTTGACTCCCTGATACATTCCCATTCCTCTCTCCGTGTCATGTGATAAAGCGTTTTGCCATATCCATGACAAAAGAGCGCAGCTACCTTACAACAGGTCACTGCGCCCCCAAATATGAACTTAGTTGTTCAACATGCGACCCGTTTGAGTTCTACTCGCCAAGACCGCTCTTGATGAGCTCGATGGCAGCAGCCAGAGCCTCGGCCTCGTCAGCGCCGTCGCACTTGACCTCGACCTCGGTACCGCAGGGGATACCAGCAGCCATAAGTGCCATCGGGGACTTGCCGTTGACCTCCTTCTCGGGGGTGACGACCGTCACGTCACAGGCGTACTTGCCCATGGTGGAGGCGAACAGACCAGCCGGACGCATGTGCAGACCCTGAGGATTAACGAGGGTAGCCTTCTCAGAAACCATAATTGACTCCTTTTTGTGTTTAACCCCTGTCATGCATGTGGCAGGAGTCAGATTCACGACGTTGTTTATATTAACTCACATCAAACGGTTTTTCATTGTGTTTCACACGAATTGTTGGACAGATGTCGTATCCCTGCGCTCGCCCGCCGGGCGAGCTGCGGAAACTCGGTCGGTCCAGAGCAATATCGGCGGAACGGAATTCTGGCTGAGGATCTGTTCGCGACAAAGACTCAATGGGCAGTTCCCTCTATGCCCTTCTGGAAGTTGCGGTGAAATAGGGACTGATTTTGCGGTTGAAACGTTTAAACAATCCCTATTTCACCGCACCTTACAGAAGGGAATGAAAAAAGGCGGGGGCTCCGAGTGGAGTCCTCGCCTTTGTTACAGGGGGCGATGGTATTCGCGTGTTGCGGGATTAGACCAGACGGGCGTTGATCGTCTTGGCGATCTCGGCGGCGTCGGTGGAACCCTTGACGGTGGCACGGAAGTCCTCGTCCATGAGCGCCTCGGCGACCTTGGACAGGATCTTGAGGTGCGTAGTGCCGGCCTGGGCACCGGGGATGAGCAGGGCGATAGCCACGTTGACGGGAGCGCCGTCCATGGTATCCCAACCGGTCACGCCGGACTCGTCCTTGACGACGATAACGGCAGCCTCGGTAATGGCATCGGACTTGGCATGCGGGATGGCGAAGCCCTCCATCATGCCCGTGGTGCCCTCGGCCTCGCGGGCCAGGAAGGCGTTCATCACGGCGTCGGCGTCGCCGGCGATACCGGCCTTGACAGCCTGGTTGGAAACGAAGCTCAAAGCCTCGTCACGAGAAGCGAAGTCCTCGGCGACAAAGACATTCTCGACCTTCACGAAGTCGGCAGCCTCGGCCTTGGGGGCCTCGACGGCAGCGGCCTTGGGGGCCTCAACGGGCTTGGCTGCAGGAGCGGCCTTCTGGTTCTTCTCGAAGTCGTACTTCTTGAAGGCCACGAACAGGATGCCACCGACCACAGCGCCGATGAGGATCGCGAGGACCCACAGCGGACCGTTCTCGACAACGGGCAGGACCAGGAAGCCACCGTGAGGCGCCGGATCGTGAACGTTGAACATAATGGTCAGGATCGAAGCGATAGAGGAACCGAACATCATGATGGGCATGACGGGCCAGATGTTCTTGGTCATGAACGGAATGGCGCCCTCGGTGATGTGGGTGCAACCAAGGATGAGGTTGACGACACCGGCGTCGTGATCCTCCTGGCTGAAGTACTTCTTGCCGACAACGACGGCAAAGGTGGTGATCAGCGGCGGAACGATGCAGGCGGCGGAGACGGCAGCCATGAAGTTGGTGCCGAAGTTGTAGGTATCGGTGCCAACACCGGCGGCCAGAGCCTCGGTGAGCATAGCGGTACCGGTGACGTAAGCAGCCTTGTTGACCGGGCCGCCCATGTCAAAGGCGCACATGCAGCCGATGGCAAGACCCAGGACAACGGCGCCAGAGGCGGACAGGCCCTTGAGGAAGTCCATCATAGCGGTGTTGATGGCAGCCATGGGGCCAGAAATGCCCAGCATAACCAGGCCGACGATAGCCGTCGAGAACAGCGGGTACAGGAAGATAGCCTTGAGGCCGTCCAGGTTCTTGGGCAGACCGGCAAAGACCTTCTCGAGCAGCAGGATGACATAACCGGCGAGGAAGCCGCCGACGATGCCGCCCAGGAAGCCGAAGCCCACGCCGGCGCCACCGGCGTCGATCATGCCGGTCTCGGCGTTAACAGGCAGGCCCTGGATGGCGATCATACCGGCAACAAAACCGGGGACGAGCGCCGGGCGCTTGCCGATGGACTCGGCGATGTAGGCGGAAAGCACCGGAACCATGAGGTTCATGGCGATGCCGCCGATGATCTTGAGCATCGCAGCAAAGCTGTTGTAGTCAGACGCCGTCGAATCGAAGGACGTAATGCCCCACAGGAACGAAACGGCGGTCAGGACGCCACCGGCAACGACGAAGACCAGCATGTGGCTGACGCCGTTCATGAGGTGCTTGTATATGATGTGGCCGATGGACTCCTTCTCCTCGACCTCGTCCTCGACATCGGCAGCGGCTGCAACCGTGCTGTCGCCCTTGGCGGCGAGCGCGCGGTCAATCAGCTTACCGGCGGCCTCAACGGACAGGGCCTTGGAAACACCAACGGAAACCATGGGCTTGCCGGCGAAACGCTCAGCCTGGACATCCTTGTCGGCTGCGACGACGACGGCCTTGGCACCAGCGATCTCACTCTTGGTGAGCTCGTTCTCGACACCGACCTGGCCATGAGTCTCGACCTTAATGGTCAGACCGCGCTCGGCAGCTGCCTTCTCCAGCGCCTCCTTCGCCATGAAGGTGTGCGCAATGCCGGTCGGGCAACCGGTCGCGGCGATGATGTCAAACTTAGCCATGTGTCCCTCCTTCTTGAGTACAGCGCCCGCGGGCGCTCCCCTACACGCGCTTCGATGCGCGTTTTTCCACAACTGAAAGATACCAACCTACCGTCCGCGTGAGAAGAGACAAGGTGCAATTCTCCGGTGAAAGGTTCTTTCATAACCGTAAACGGTAAGTGAAAGTTTACCATCAACACTTGAAACGGCAAGGTGTATCTTGTAATTGAAAATGCCCGTATACTATGGCATTGCGAATCAAATTAGATTTTCATGCCAACCAGGAGCCATCCATGA
This sequence comes from uncultured Collinsella sp., assembly GCA_965146285.1. Classification (GTDB taxonomy): domain Bacteria; phylum Actinomycetota; class Coriobacteriia; order Coriobacteriales; family Coriobacteriaceae; genus Collinsella. The sequence continues at coordinate 29,240 of CBCTFW010000009.1, read as the reverse complement.
CCGATAGTAGCAAGAGCGCACTTTCCCTCATTAGCACCCATCGGGGATACAGCGAGTCCGAGCAGCGCATTGTCGACTATATATTGGAGCACCAGTCCGAGGCTCCACGCCTCACGGCGGCTCAGCTCTCACGCGCCGCTGCCACGTCCGAGGCGACCGTTTCGCGCTTCTGCCGCAAGCTTGGGTTTGGCAGCTTCCGCAGCTTTCAGTTTTCGTTGGCGAGGGATTTGGAAAGCCAGCGCAACGAGGGCCTGACCGACGAGGTCTCGCTCGACAATATGGAGCAGAGCCTCAAGAACATCCTGGCTGCCAAGGTGAGCGAGCTTAATGCGACCATCGACGGTATCGACCACGATACGCTGGCGGCTGTTGTGCATGCCCTTAAGCATGCAGGGGTTATTGAGTTTGCGGCTGTGGGCAATACGAACGCGGTCGCGCTCGATGCGACGTTTAAGTTTTCGCAGCTGGGCCTGCGCTGCATGGCGAGCACCATTAGCGAGACATCAATCGGCTTTGCGCTCACGTTGCGCCCGGGTGACGTTATCGTGCTAATCTCAAACTCTGGCAAATCGCGCCGACTGAATCGCATGGCAAAAGCGGCTCGCGACTGCGGCGCAACCGTAGTCGTCATCAGCAGCGACAGCAAATCCCCACTCGCGCGCCTCGCCGACTACACCTTTAATACCGTCAATCACGAAGCGCTGCTGACGACGGGCGACTTTGCATTCTCTAAGATCAGCGCCACGATGATCATAGAGGTCATCTACAACTTTCTGCTGCCCGAGATTGAAGACGCTCGCGAACATATCAGCTACTACGAGGAGCTCATCCAGCCGGATAAGGTCGTGGAGTAGGCTTTATAGGGAGTCGTTAGTTGCTTGTCGCACGAAACTATGCCGGTTTACTACGATGAAATCGCAATGTATGACCATATCGCGTTTTGAAAGAAAACCGCAGGCGTTCTACCTGCGGTTTTCTTTTTGCAATATTAGCTGTGCTCGAGCTATGCCGATTCATCGTAGTAAACCGGCATAGTTTTTGACGGTCGGGCCAGACGGGCAAGTGGCGAGGCAAGGATTACTGATATTTTACCCCCCAACACCGCCGGCTCGTTCTAACCTCGAGCTTCTTCAAGCATCTGCTTTGCGTGGGCCAAGCTTGCCTCGGACTGATCGCCGCTCAACATGCGGGCAATCTCAGCGATACGCGCTTCACCGGTTACCTCGTCCAAATGCGTCTGGGGAACATCGCCCGGTTCCTTGCTGACAACATAATGCTTGTCGGCCATGACGGCGACCTGCGCCAGGTGCGTTACGACGATGACCTGATGTGTGGCGGCAAGATCTGCCAGCACGCCCGCGAGCGCACGCGCCGTGGAGCCACCGACACCAGCATCGACCTCATCAAACACCAGCGTATCAACACCGTCCGCGTTACCGAGGACGACCTTGCTTGCCAGCATGACGCGGCTGAGCTCGCCGCCCGACGCAATGCGGCGCAGGGGACGTGGCGTCAAGCCGGCACCGCTGCGGTATAGCAGCTCGTAGCTCGAAGGACCAACGGGCGTCCACTCAGCACGGGGAAGATCGCGCGACTCCCAGACGAGCTCGGCGCTGCCCATCTCCAGGCGAGCCATCTGGCGGCAGACCTCGTGGCAGAAGCGAGGGGCCGCCGTATTACGGGCGCGCTTAAGTGCCTTGGCGGCGGCAAACAACTCGCGCTCGGCGCTCCCGAGTGCCTCGCGCGCCTTTTTGATCTGCTCATCGCCATCATCGACCAGAGACAGCAGTTCTTGCGAGCGATCGCGCATGGCAAAAACATCGTCCATGGTGGGACCCCACTGACGCAACAGGCCCTTGAGGTCGGAATACCGCTCACGCATGCGAGCGAGCTCGCGCGGGTCGAAGGCGACGCCATCGCGATAGGCACGAAGCTCGTTCGCGCAATCCTCAAGTGAGATACAGGCATCCGAAAGCGCATCGGCAATGTCGCCCAGTTTACGATCGACGGTAGCCATGCGGGAAAGCTCTGCCACAGCGCTGTTCACGGCATCGAGCGCTCCACCTTCAGAGGCAAGCGATGCATGGGCATCGTTAGCCGTGGCAACCAGCACCTCGGCATGTTCGGAGCGCGGCAGCAGTTCCTCGAGTTCCTCATACTCACCCGGCTTGGGGTCGACCTCGCCGATGCGCTCGAGGGCAAAGCGCGCCTCCTCGACGCGGCTCCCCTGCGCACGCGAGGCCTCTTCGACACGTCGAACCTCCTTGGCGGCAGCGCGCGATGCCTTAAAGCAGGCGCGGTACGCATCCAGCGCCTCGAGCGCAGAGCGTCCCGCCCACGCATCGACCATCGCAACGTGATGCACCGGATCGAGTAAGCGCTGGTGCTCGTGCTGGCCGCACAGATCCATCATCACACCGACGCGCTCCGAAAGCTCGCGCACACTGGCGATGCGGCCGTCAATCTTAACGCGACTGCGGCCCACGGCAGAAAGGCTGCGCTGGACCGTGAAGCCCTCCGTGTCGTGCGGTCCGTCAAAGAGTCGCGCCTCGACGCTCGCCAGCGCCTCACCCTCGCGCACCGTCGACGAATCCGCGCGCTCGCCCAAAATAAGCTTGAGGGCCGAGAGCAGCGCGGTCTTGCCGGCGCCGGTCTCACCGGTCAGGACAGTCAGGCCGGCACTCGGCACCAGCGTCGCCTCGCGAATGAGTGCAATGTTAGAAACCTGCAGCTCATCGATCATGACGGACTCCGTAGAATACGCGGCTCACCGAGTTATAGAAGCTCTCGGGGCCGTAATCGAGCAGCAGCACATCTCCGGGCCCGCGACGCACCGCCACGCTCTCAACGGTGCCATCGCAGGTAATAAACTGTCCATCGATAGCGATCGCCGGAACACTCGGACGGTCATCAGACATAAAGATTTCGACGACATCACTCGGCGAGGTCAAAAAGGCACGAGCCTGAATGGTGTGCGGCGCAATGGGTACGCAGACCATGCCCGTATAGTCGGGGCTCACGATGGGGCCACCGGCGGATAGTGCATAGCCAGTGGAGCCGGTCGCCGTCGAAACGACGACACCGTCACCGCGCAGGCGGTCGATATGATGGCCGGACACCGTGATGTCGAACTCGACCATATCGGACAGGGGGCCGCGCGTAAGCGCCATGTCGTTGAGGGCGAAGGTGCGCACGACATCCTTCGTACCGTCTTCGCGCACGGACACGATATCCGCGGCGATGGTAGCGCGACGGCTCACATGCAGCTCGCCGGACAGGGCGTCGCTCACGACTTGCAGAATGTCGCGCTCCTCGGGACTCGCAGCAGTTAAAAAGCCCAGGTGACCATAGGAAAGACCGAGGATAGGAATCTCGCGATGGTTGAGGATGCGGGCAGCGCGCAGCAACGTACCGTCGCCGCCGAGCGTAATGACCAAATCGGAGCCGTCAATATCAGGCGTGCTCTGAATCTTGGATCGCTGGTCGGCAGCCCATGCGACCTCATAGCCCTGGCGCGTCAGCCAAAGCTCGAGCATCAGGCCGCTCTCGACCGCCTCTTGCTTGTAGTAATTGGGAACCAGAAAGACCTTCATAGCGTTGCAGCTTTCTCGCTCAAAACCGATACCTGGGATTGCAGCTCGTCTTGCGAGCGGTCGCCAGATTCAAATCTCGTGCCGTACAGGAAAAACTCAACGTTGCCCTTGGCACCATGAATGGGCGACACGCACACATCGACCGGGAACAGGCCCTTGGCAGCAAAGAGTTCAACCGCCGCCACGAGTGTATCGCGGCGCACGGCGGGATCGGTCACAATGCCGCCCTCGCCCACCAGCGCCGCCGGAGCCTCAAACTGCGGCTTTACGAGCGTGCAGAATGCTCCCGTAGGAGCCAGGCACGCCAGTACCGCATCGATAATGTTCGCGATGCTGGTAAACGAGACATCACACACAGCCAGGTCGATGGCGCCAGCATAACCAAGCTCAGGCAGCTGCGTCACGTTTGTGCGCTCATGCAGCGTCACGCGATCGTCCTGACGCAACGACCAATCGAACTGGGCGCGACCCACGTCCACCGAAACAACGGTCGCAGCTCCGCGCTTGAGCAGACAATCGGTAAAACCGCCGGTAGAGCAGCCCACATCCAGACAGGCAAGGCCCGTCGGATTGATACCAAACGCATCAAGCGCGCCTTCGAGCTTAAGACCGCCGCGGCCAACATAGGGAATGCGCCCCTTCACGTGCAACGGCAGGCCCGGGATTACCTTAAGGCCCGGCGAAGTCAAGCGCTCGCCGCCACTCGAGACCAAGCCGGCCATAAGAGTGCGAAGGGCATCCGCGCGATCGGCGCAGATGCCCTGTGAAATCAGTTCGTCATCAAGACGCACGCGTTTCATGAATGCCATCAACCATTCGTATCCGGAGATGCGGCCTAGCTATCCTGGGATTCGTTTGCCGCATCCTCATCGTATTCCTGTTCGAGCTTATCGGCCTCACGCGGCGTCAGCTCAAACTTGTCGACCATATCGACCGCGCGGGAGCCCAGCTCAATCGCCTCATCAAACAAATCGAGCGAACGCTCCAAGGATGTATCCTTAGAGCGAACGGTAGCGATGATCTGGTCCAGACGGTCCGAAATCTCGTCAAAGTTGCGGACAGAACCCTCTGGCATGACTACTCCTCGACGAAGTCGATGTCAGCCTCGGCGGCGTCCGCATCCTCGGCCAGCACGCCAGCCTCGGCCTGAGCAACCGCAACCTTAGCGGCAGCCTCGGCAGCCTGGGCCTCCTCGCGAGCGCGATCCTCGGCCAGTAGCTCCTGGTACAGGTCCTCACCAGGCAGCTCCTCGCTGCGAGCGATCTTACCCAGCACGCCGTTGACGAACGATGCGGACTGATCGGTGCCATAGGCCTTGGCAAGCTCGACGGCCTCGTTGATCACGATGGCGTCCGAGACCTCCTCGTCGGTGAGGAAGCGCATCTCGTAGACGGCGATACGCAGCAGGTTGCGGTCGGCACCGGGCATGCGCATAAGATCCCAGTTCTTGGCGACGGCGCGCAGGGCACAATCGATGCGATCAATGTGCTCGTAGGCACCACGGCACAGCTCCAGCGCATAGGGGTCGAGGGGACCCTTCGAGATCAGGAAATCACCCTCGAGGACGCGCTCGAGCGGGCTGTCCGTGGCCTCGGCCTGGAACAGCAGCTGCAGCGCCTGACTGCGGGCAAGCGTACGCCCGCGATAAACCTTAAGGCTCAAAGGTTACTCCTTGGGGAAAACGAGGCCGTCGATGCAAACGTCAACGCGCTCGACCTCAACGCCCACCTGGGCATCGATGGCGGCGACCACGGCGGCGCGAACGGCCTCGGCGAGTTTCTTGAACGGATAGCCAAAGAACACCACGACGCGCACGGTAAGTGCGAGCTTGTCGCCGACGACCTCGGCCTCGACCGCCGGCTCGGAAGCCGGGGCCTTGGACGAAAGCATCATGGAGACAAGGTTAGTGGCAAGGTCCTTGACGCCAACGGAGGCGATGCCCTCGACATCGGACACGGCGCGCGAGACGATGGCGGTCAGAACATCGGGCGAAATGCCGATGCCGTCAATCTTGATTTCCTGGGGCATGAGTCCTCCTAGAAGAGTTGGTTGCTAGACGCGGGAGACGAACTTGCCGTCGCGGGTGTCAACCTTGATGACCTCGCCCTCGTTGAGGTACATGGGGACCTGGATGACAGCGCCGGTGTCGATCGTGGCCGGCTTGGTGGAACCCTGGACGGTGTCGCCCTTAAAGCCCGGGTCGGTCTGGACGATGGTGGTCTCGATGAACATCGGCGGGGTCACGCCCATGAGCTCATCGTCGGCGAAGAGCAGCTGGCAGATATCGTTCTCGCGCAGCCACTTGGAGTTCTCGCCCACCATGTCCTCGGGAACGGGAACCTGCTCATAGGTCTCATTGTCCATGAAGATGTAGTCGGCGCCATCGTTGTAGAGGTACTGGAACTCACGGGTGGTGAGCATAACGCTCTCGAACTTGGTGCCGGCGTTGCAGGTGTTCTCGACGACGCGGCCGCTCTTGATGTCGCGGGTCTTGTAGCGCACAAACGCGCCGCCCTTGCCCGGCTTGACATGCTGGAACTCGACGATGGTGTAGACCTTGTCCTTAATGCGGAGACCGAGGCCGTTCTTGAAGTCGGCGGTAGAAATGGTAGGCATAGCGACCTTTCTTGTTATGGGCAGAACGCACAAGCGTCCAAATTACATACGATAGAAATTATACACTTGCAGACCGCGCCTGCGGCGAGCGCATAAAAAGAGAACGCGGGGCGCCCGAATTGCTCCGGACGCCCCGCCCAAAAATCTATCGAAATGGGCTAGCAGTCGATGACGTGCAGGTCGTGCGGGGTCTTGGTGAAGGGCTCGTAGCCGTTCTCGGTGACCACGCCGTAATCCTCCAGGCGCACGCCGCCCACGCCGGGCAAGTAGACGCCGGGCTCCATGGTGACAACCGAGCCGATCTCGATGGTGTTCTTGCTGCGGTTGAAGTTGGGCAGCTCATGGATGTCGATACCGACGCCGTGGCCCAGGCCATGATTATAGTAATCGCCATAGCCGGCATCGCCGATGATCTTCTTGGAGAGCTTGTAGATGTCGTTGCCCTCGACGCCCGGATGAATGGCGGCGACGCACTCCTCGTGCGTACGGCGCACGAGCGCATACAGGTCGAGCTGCTCCTGCGTGGGCTCGCCCATCACGACGGTGCGTGTCATGTCGGAGCGGTAATCGCAGTAGCCCGCGCCATAATCCATGAGAACGAAATCGCCCTTCTCGATCACGCGGTCGCTCGGCACGGCATGCGGGTTGGCGGTGTTGGGACCGCTCGCCACAATGGAGCCGAAGGCCAGGCTGTCGGCGCCGTTGGCGAACATAAAGTTCTCGAGCTCGTTGCGAACCTGTTTCTCGGTCATACCGGGCTTAATAAAGCCGAGCATGTGCTGGAAGGCGGCGTCGGTGATCGACTGTGCGTGGCGCATAAGCTCGATCTCCTCGGCATCCTTGATAGCGCGCATCTTGCGGATGTCGTCGTGCATCAGCGGCAGCATGCAGGCGACGGAACGGTCCTCCAGGCCGCGCTGAATACCCTGGTAGAAGTTAATCTGCATATCGTCCTCGACAGCACAGACACGGCACTTGTTAGCCGCAATCTTGCCGGCGACCCAGCCGGGGATGGTACCCTCGTCCATGTCGTAAACCCAGGGGCTGCCGGCGGGCGTGTTCTCCTCAAAGCTGTTGAGGTAGCGCGAGTCGGTATGGAACAGGCACTGGTAGGCCGTAATAAACGCCGCGTGCGGGAATTCAAAGGTGTAATCGAAAACGCCCTTCACGCCCGTAAGCCAACGAAGGTTGGCCTCGTCGCGCACCACGATGGCATCGTAGCCACGCTCGGCCATCAGGGCACGGACACGCTCGATACGACCGGCAGGACCGGCAGCAAACTCAGACATGCAGATTCCTTTCTTGTTGTCTCTATATAGACGGGACGGGTCTCAATCGAACGACGGAATCGCATGCGATCCGCAACCGATTGAAAACCCGCCCCTCAACATGATACGAAAGACAATGGATGTCAATAAATCTTAGAGAAGTTCTGCGCGTGAAGCCAAGTAGGCGTGAGTATGGCGCTCAAGAACCTCGTCCTCAACGCTCGTTAGACGAATGGCGCCGAGTGCCGCGGGCAGCGGCAACATACTGCGGTTCGAGCGGACAAACTGCTGCCTACGGAACTCCTCGATATATGCGACAGGCTCCAGATCGAAGGCAAGTTCCTCGATACCAAAGTCCTCCAGGCAGTCATCGACCTCAAAGACGTAATCGATATCGAAGTCGCAGGCATCATGTGCTAGGCGCGCCTCAAAGCGCATGCCCTCGGATAACAGCTGATAGGCAGGAACCTGCGAAGCAGCATCGCCCAAGCAAGCGCGCAGAGTACGCTCCCCCGTCTTGCCAAAATCGAGCGCATGGCGGGCGCTCGGGTTCGTGGCCATCAGTACGTCCTTGCGGGCAGTCTGAGACCACTGAACGGCATTGACGAGCGCGACCTCCTCGCCCGTGAGAATCTCGGGGACGGTCTCAGTAAACTGGTTCCAGCGGGACTTGCTGCTCGAAAGCATAGTGCCGACAAGTACCGCATAGCCGAGCTTGAGGTCCTCGGGATCCGCCTCGCGAACAAGGTCGAGGTCACACACGACCAGGCCCGGCTCGGGACGGAACGCGATAGCAGGAAGCGCATACGCCGACGAGGCGACGAGCGGCTTCATGGTCGTCGCGACCGTGAACATGGCATCGAACGTCGTCGGCAGCAAGGCACACTCGGTGCGACCGCACCACTGATTGGCACACCAGCAAACGACCGAGCAGGTCGCCGTGTCGCCGACAGCGACGACGAGATCGTCGCAGGTAATGCCGTTAGCCGACAGGGCGCCAAAGACGGCATCGGCATCGGCCAGCGTAGCGCCGGCAGGCGAAACTTCAAGCGAAAGCTGCGACACGGCAAAACCGGCGTCGACCAGCGCATGCTCGACGACCTCGCCAAAGCGCTCGGATGTGGCGCCGTTCCAAACCACCATCGCGCGCTTAGGCTTGCCCACAGCCGAGGCAAACATGCGCGACAGCTCCCCGAACGCGCCCAATCCGACGCGGACATCGACACTGCGGTTTTGGAAATTGATAAGTTGACGGCGAATCATAGCAGTCCACGCTCCAAAAGCTTCTCGGCACAAAGGTAGGAAACGTCCTCGAAGGACTTGTTGCGAATATCAAGGGTAATATCGGCGGCCTGGCGATACAGCGGACGACGATGCTCAAACAGGCGCGCAGCATGCTCGGGCGAGCGGAAATCGGGCCGAGTATCGGAGCGGCGAATCTGGCGCAACGAGTCCTCAAAGTCGCCTTCGAGGTACACACAGGTACCCATCTCGTGCATCAGTTCAATGTTCACCGGCGTCTCGACGATGCCACCCCCGCACGATACCAGCAGACTGCGCTCGCTTTGAAGCGAACGGAGCGCCGAGGTCTCGAGCTCGCGAAAACGATCCTCGCCCTCGGTCTTAAATATCTCGGTCACCGACTTGCCGCATCGACGCACAACCAAACGATCGGTATCGATGAATCGACGCTTGAACATAGTGCCCACATTGCGCGCAAGCGTCGACTTGCCCGCGCCCAAAAAGCCGATAAAGAAGATATGGTCGCAGCCGTGTTTGATGTGCTGAGACATGGCGAAACCTATTCCTCGCAGGGAAGGTCGCGCAGGGCCCGGCGCTCAAAGATACGGAAGATCTGCGTGTACCACAGGTCCTGGGTTGCCTGCGGCTTGACCAGAATAGTGTCAACGCCGGCAAAGTTTCCGCTCCACACGTCCGTGTAAAGCTGATCGCCGATCAGCACGGCCTCGTCGGCCGTGGCGCCCAGACGCTTAAGGCCCGCTTTGAGGGCAAATGGCGCCGGCTTCATGGCGTGGCTGATTGCCTCGAGCCCCAACTCACGAGCCGATGCCATGACCTGGTCGCGATGCCAGTTGTTGGACACCATGCACAGCTTAAAGCCCTTGGCATGGGCGGCCTCGAGCCAAGCGGAAACTGCAGCGGGTACCTGCTCGGTATCACGCGGCACCAGGGTGTTGTCGCGATCGAGCAGAATAGCGCGCTTGCCGTCGGCCCAGAGGGTATCGAGGTCGATGCGATCGACCGAGGCAACATATCGTTTGGGGCTAAAAATCCTCATGATCAATTCCAAGACTGTTGGTGCTCTTCGTAGGTCTTCGAGAAATACTCCTCGTCCTGTGTAATGTAGAAATACAGGTCATCGGAGTCGGTCGGCTCAAGGGTGGCCTTGAGCGCCTCGAGCGACGGGGAGCAGATGGGCGTGGGCGGCAGGCCCTCGTGCTTATAGGTGTTATACGGGCTATCACTCTGCAGGTCGTCAGCGGTAACCTCACCACCGGTGACGTACATCATGGTCGCGTCGCTGTTGAGGTAGCGCAGGCCATCGAGCTTGCCCGCCAGACGGTTATAGAAAACCGATGCCACATGCGCGCGCTGATCGGCGTTGAGGCCCTCGCGCTCGACGATCGAGGCAAGGTTAACGATGTCGTAATCGGACATCTCCACGCCATAGCGCTCCTTGATCTTGGCCTCGCAGCTGGCAAAGTCAAGCGACTTATACTCGGCGTTGAACTGATCAAGCATGGCGCGAATCACATCATCGGCAGACGGGTTCTTACCCAACGAATAGGTCTTGGGGAACAGGAAGCCCTCGAGCGAATCGTTCGCGGCGTCTTTAAGGAAGGCATAATCATTCACATAATTGCTCGCTTTAGCCTGGTTAAGGAAGTCTTCCTTAGAAATGCAGTCGTACGCCTTAGCCACGCGGTCGGCGACCTGATCGACCGTCAGTCCCTCAGGGATAGTCAGCGCATCGGAGCCCGCATTGGGGCCTTCCATGAGCTGCTGAACGACCTTGGTCGCGTCCATGAGCGTGGTGAACGAATACTTACCCGGCTTGAGCGACATGTCGGCGTTGAGCTTTTTGACCGCAGCGTAGTAATCCTTGGGATTTTCGACGATATGGTTCTCAGAGAGAATCGAGGCGATGGTGTCGCCCGAAGCACCATCGGGAATCGTGATAGTAACTTGCTGGCCAGCAGCGACTTTCGCATCCTCACCGCCAAAGAAGCCCTTGACGGCTGGCACGACAAAGAAAACAATCGCGACAAGCGCAAGCACGGCGACGACGCCACCGATAATCATAGGCACCGGGGAGCTTTTCTTTTGTGTACCACGGCGGACGTGCGTGTTATAGCTCGAGCGCGTAGCCGGAACAACGCCGTGGGAACCGAGAGCGTGATGCGAATGCGACTGGGGGGCCTGCACTCGCTGGGTAGATGTCTGCTGCTTAAAGCGGGTACCGCCTGCAGGCTGGGCCGTACGAGCAGTGGGCTGCTGAGCCGCGTGAGAAGCCGAATGCTGAACCGAACGAGCAGAAGGCTGCTGACCCGTCCGTTGAACAGGCTGGGCCGAACGAGAGGAGGACTGCACCGGACGCGCGGCAGGCTGAGCTGCGCGCTGCGTCGGCTGCGCAGGGCGCTGACCGGGCTGAGTAGGGCGCGACGAGGGCTGACCCTGACGACTCTGCCGGCGCGGATCGGAAGCGCTAGGCATGCGAAACCTCCTCGTTTTTTCGATCGAGCCATGTCTGCAAAAACAGGCTGGCGGCGATCATGTCAATCTTGCCCCTCATCTGCTTTTCGTTGAGCCCCTGCTCTCGCAGGATTCGCTTGGCCTCCTGCGAGGACAGACGCTCGTCCTCAAACTCCAGAGGAAGTTCGAGCTCGTCGGCAATCTTTTGGGCCACGGCGGCGACGCGCTCGGCCTGGGGGCCGGGCTCACCGGCCATGGTTAAGGGACGTCCGCTTACCAGGATATCGGGCTCATAGTCCTCCACCAGGTAGCGAAACGTCTTGGCCATACCGGTGACCTCGGCGGCCGGGAGCACCTTGACGGGCATCGCCATCTTGCCATCACGGCTCGAGACGGCGATGCCAATCCTGGTCTCCCCTATGTCCAGTGCGAGCGCGACCACAGCGACTACTTAGGCACCGAGCGCGGTCTTGGCGGCCGCGAGGGCATCGGCGATGCCGGCAGCATTCTTGCCACCGGCCTGGGCCATGTTGGGACGGCCACCACCGCGGCCGTCGACCAGGCCCGCAATCTGCTTAATCACGTTACCGGCGTGGAAACCGGCCTTCACAGCGTCATCGGAGCCGGCAGCGAGCAGGGCCGGAGTGCCCTTCTCGGTCACACTGGCAACGACGCAGGCGACAGGGCCGGCAACCTTCTGATGCACGGTATCCCAGACGTTACGCAGGTCAGCAGCTTCAAGACCCTGGAGCTCAGCGACGACGAGCTTGTAGCCGCCGAGCTCGACAGCGCCCTCGATAGCACTGGAGATAGCGTCGGAGGAGCCACCAGTCAGGGCCTTCTTGAGCTTATTGGACGTCTCGCGCAGCTCGGTCTGCAGGCTCTCCACACGGGCGGGAACCTCGTCGACACGGCACTTGAGCGCAGCGGCAGCGGCGTCAACAAGTGCCAGGCGGTCGGCCATGTAATCGAGAGCGCCCTTAGAGGTCACGGCCTCGATACGGCGGACATTGGAGCCTGTGGAGGACTCGGAAATGATCTTGAACAGGCCGATCTCGGCGGTGTTGGCAGCGTGCGTGCCACCGCAGAGCTCGCGGGAGAACGGCTGGTCCTCGGTGCCCACGGAGACGACGCGGACGACATCGCCGTACTTCTCGCCAAACAGAGCGACAGCGCCGGCAGCCTTAGCCTCGTCGATGCCCATGACACGGGTCACGACCGGCTTGGAAGTGAAGATCTGCTGGTTGACCAGGTCCTCGACAGCCTTGAGCTGCTCGGAGGACAGAGCCTCGAAGTGCGTGAAGTCAAAGCGCAGGTGCTCGGCCGTCACCAGCGAGCCGGCCTGGGAGACGTGCTCGCCCAGGACCTGCTTAAGGGCGGCGTCGAGCAGGTGCGTGGCGGTGTGGTTACGGCGCAAGAAGCCACGGCGCTCGGCGTCGAGCGCGGCGGTAACAGCGGCACCGACAGTCAGCGTGCCATCGGCAACGTGCGCGAGGTGGGCATACAGGCCGTTGTGGTTCTTGGTGTCGGCAACGGTCAGAACAACGCCCTCGGCGGAAAGCATGCCGGCATCGCCCTGCTGACCACCCATCTCGGCATAGAACGGGGTGCGGTCGAGCACAACCTCGACATCCTCGCCGGCGGCAGCGGACTCGACGGACTCGCCGTTGCGCACGATGGCGACAACCTTGGCGCCCTCGATCACATCGTTGTCATAGCCGTCGAACTCAGTCGCGGCGACCTTGTCCGAAAGCTCGACCCACACGTCATTGAAGCTGCCCCAGGCGTCGCCCTTGGCATTGGCGCGGGCGCGGGCCTTCTGGTCCTCCATGCAGGCAGTGAAGCCGTCCATGTCGACGTCGTGGCCAGCGGTGCCGGCGATCTCGACGGTCAGATCGATGGGGAAACCAAAGGTGTCGTGCAGCTTAAAGGCGACATCGCCCGGAAGCACGGCGCCCTCGGCAAGCACTGCCAGGGCCTCGTCCAGATAGACGCGGCCGTTGTCGAGCGTCGTGGAGAAGCGCTCCTCCTCGGAGGCGACGATACCCTTGACGAGCGCGACATTCTTGAGCAGCTCGGGATAAGCCTCGCCCATCTGAGCGTTAACCTCGTCGATGAACTTGGTCAGGAAGGCGCCCTCGATGCCCAACAGGCGACCGTGGAACACGGCGCGGCGGAGCAGGCGGCGAAGAACGTACTCGCGACCCTCGTTACCGGGAAGGATGCCGTCCGAGATCATAAAGTCGACAGCACGGGAGTGGTCGGCGATGATACGCAGAGAACGGCTGGCACCGGAGTAATCCTCGGCGTCATAGGTCTTGCCGCTGATCTCCTCACCCAGCTTGATGAGGTGCTGCATCAGATCGCCGTCGTAGTTGGCGGTCTTGTGCTGCATGATGGCGGCCATGCGCTCCAGGCCCATGCCCGTATCGAGGTTGCGGTGCGGCAACTCCGGCATGGAGCCGTCCTCCTTGCGGTCGTACTGGGTAAACACGAGGTTCCAGAACTCCAGGAAGCGGTCGCAGTCGCAGCCGGGCTTGCAGTCGGGGCTACCGCAGCCGACCTCCTCGCCCATGTCAAAGTAGATCTCGGAGCACGGACCGCAGGGGCCGGTGGGGCCAGCGGCCCAGAAGTTGTCGTCCTCGCCCAGGCGGGAAATGTGGTCCTCGGCAACGCCCAGAGAACGCCACACGTCGTGGGTCTCGTCGTCCTCGGTAAAGACGGTAAAGTACAGGCGGTCGAGCGGCAGCTTGAACTCCTTGGTGATGAGCTCAAAGGCCCAGGCGCAAGCCTGCTGCTTGGAGACGCCGCCAAAGGAGAAGTCGCCGAGCATCTCAAAGAAGGACAGGTGACGGCCGTCCTCGCCGATGCAATCGATGTCGTTGGTGCGGACGCACTTCTGGCAGGAGATAGCGCCGATCTCCTTCATGGTCTTCTTGCCCTGGTAGTACTCCTTAAACTGGTTCATGCCGGCGTTGGCAAGCAGCAGCGAGGGATCGTCGGGGACGAGGGACGAAGAAGGATAGAGCTTAAGACCGCGCTCCTCAAAGAAGTTGAGGAACTTGGAGCGAATCTCGGCCGTAGTCATTGACGGGTAGTCAGCACTCATAGAGGGAATCTCCTCGGTTTCACATCGAAACAGTTCAAACGTAACGATATTACCATCCCACCGCACACATGCAAAAAAGAGGGCCGGCACAATGCCGGCCCTTCAGCGAAATTGCATGTTAGCGCGTATGAATGTTGACTCAAATTACCCCGCTAGTTGTCATCATCGTCCATGGAGCCGTCGATGCCGGTATTGGTATCGTCGTCCGAGTTGGAATCATCGTCTTTGGCGAAGGGGTTCTTGAAGAAGCCCGTGGCATCGGGTTGCAGGCCCGAGAGCTTAATCCAGGGATTATCGAGCTCGGGCTTGGGCATGGCCTTGGCCTCGGGCGCAGTCTCGTTACCGATGAGCTCGGACTCATAGATGAAGGTGTCGTCGCCGAGCGCGTCGTAGGCGGCGACCGGATTGCCATCGGCATCGCGGTACGGCGTGCCCTTAAACACGGCGCCGTCATAGGCCACAAGCTGACGGCCGGTCTCATTCTCGAAGTAGTACACGAAGATGCCCTTGAGGGCCGCACAAAGCGGGATGGCAATAATCATGCCGATGGGCCCCATGAGTGCCGAACCAATAACGAGCGCCGTGAGGCTCATAATGGGATGCACCTGCACTGAGCTCTGCATGACCTTAGGCGAAATCACATTGTCGGTGACGTTTTGCGCGACCATCGTCACGATGAGCGTCCATAACGCCAACATGGGGCTGAACATGAAACCGAGTACCGTGGCGATTGCTGCGCTCACCCAGGGACCGACGACCGGAACCAAATGCATGATGCCGGTAAAGATAGCCATGAGCGCCGCATACGGATGACCGATGATCATAAAACCGATAAAGGCGAGGAAACCACCGCAGATGGACGTCACGACCATACCGCGCATGTAGCCGCCGACAGAGCGAGAAAGGATGGCGACCATAAAGCGGTACGAGGTCTCCTTCTCCTGACCGATGATGGTGCAAATCTCGTGATGCATGCGAGGGTAGTCGCAGGCCATCCAGTAGGCAAGCACCAGACCAAGGAAGATCACGAACAACTGCGAGGCCGTATTGGTGATGAGCGGGAACACACCGCGGCCAAGCTCGGCAGCAATCTGAGACACATACTTCGATGCCACGGCAACCAGCGACGAAAGATTATCGTCCAAATACTCCTTGAGCGGCGTGTTGTTGAGCGTCTTGGCATGCGAGATCATCTCGTTGAGATCGCCACCTGCAACACGAAGCTGCTCGGGCAGGCGGCTCAGGACTTCCATGATCTGACCAAAGAGAATCGGCGACAAGATGCAAACGACACCGACGAGCACGGCAACAACAACAATAAGCGCGATAAGCGAACCGATGCCGCGATTCACGCCATGGTGCTCGAGCCAATTGGTGATCGGGGACATCACAAAAGCAATGATGGAGCCGACGGCAAGAAACTCAATAACCGGTGCCAGGATGCCCATAAGGTTAAAGATGACAGCAGCAATAACAATGCAGCCGACAACGGCCCAAATGCGCAGCGTCAGAATGCGGGTGTCGCGCAGCACGCGATCGGTTTGTTGGGGGTGCTCACTCATGAACGAATCATCACTCCGTCGGGGTCGATCTTGTCCTGAATCTTCTTAAGCGTGCGGCGCAGCAGACGCGAAACCTGCACCTGAGAAATACCCAGCTTCTTGGCAATCTCAATCTGGGTCATGCCCTTCACAAAGCGCAGCTCGATCACCTCGCGCTCGCGCGGCGAGAAATCGCGAATAGCTTCTTCAATGACCAGACGGTCATCGGTAAAGTCGAGCTCATTGTCGTCGTCGGCGTAACGGTCGAGAATCGAGGGGGCATCGTCGGAATCGGACGCACCAGGAGCCTCGATGGGCACCGAGGTATAGGCCGAAGACGATTCCATAGCCTCGAGGACCTCATCGACAGTCACATCTAGATACTCAGCGATCTCCTCAACCTTGGGCGAACGCTGCAGCTCGTTGGTAAGTTTGTCAGTAGCCTGGTTGACCTTGGCCGAGAGCTCCTGCAGACGACGCGGCACGCGCACGCTCCAGCCCTTGTCGCGGAAATGGCGTTTGATCTCGCCCAGGATAGTGGGTGTTGCAAACGTCGTGAACTCGAGCCCGCGCTCAGGGTCAAAGCGGTCGATAGCCTTGAGCAAACCCAAATAGCCGACCTGCATGAGATCGTCGAGCGGCTCGCCGCGATTCTTAAATTTGTTGGCAAGAAACCTTACCAGATTCATATGGGACATGACGAGCTGCTCGCGGGCGTCCGGATCACCGGTCTCCTTGTAACGACGAAACAGCTCGCGGGTTTTCTCCTTGTCCCAAGCGGTCTTACCGCTCCGGGAACGTTCGGTCATATTAGATATCCGCCTTGAGGTCGAGGGAAAGCGTCAGGGGCGCCGCAGTCTTTTCGTAGGAATCGCACACGCTCGCCAAAATAAGCTCGGCATAAACAGCAGCCTGGTCATCCTCGTCGACAGTGGCCTGATCGCCAAAGGTAAAGGTCATGCCAACGTGAGATTCATCGACATCGAATTTGATTGAGATGTCGTCGGAATCAACAGCCGTGCAGCCAAAGATAAAGGCTTCCTCGGCAGCCATGCGGATGTCCTCGATGCGATCGACAGACATGGAACACAGGGCACCAACGTTGGCTGCCGTCATGCGCACAAGGCGAGCGAGACGCGGGTCGCCGGCAACGGTCAGCGTGATGGGGCAGGTTGCTTCGCTACTCATCGCAGGACTCCTCAGAGGTCTCGGAGGGTGTATAGGTGTAATACTGAGCCCGCTTGGATGCAGACTTCTGAGCCACATCTGCGCCATCGGCGGCCTCGTCCTCCGCCTTGCCAATCAAGACGCGCTCGGTTGGCTGCTCGGCTTCTTCGGCGGCAGCGGAAAGCTTGCGCTCGGCTTCAGCTGCAGGAGCCTTCACCTTATTGAAGAGCTTCTGCACAGCACCGGCGGCAGAGTCGGTCACGCTCGACACAGCATTGCTGGCCTCGGCCATGCTGCCCGTAACCTCGGAAATGTCGCGAACCACGGCTTCGACCTCTACGAGATTGGAGGTAAGGGCATCAACTGCCGTCTTGCTCGACTTAAGCAGCGGCTCCATCTGGGCAAGCGCCGGCGTAAGCTCATCGACAGCGCCATCGAGCTTTGCCACCACAGGCTGAGCCTCGGCGATGGTGTTGTTGAGGTCGTTCACGGTCTTATCGAGCGAGTCGACAACATTGCGGGTCTTGCGCAGGGTAAGCGCGAGCTCAGCGATGGCCCACACGCCGGCAACGGCGAGCAGCAGCAGGGCGATTTGAATGGGACTCATACAAGCCTCCCAAAGGAATCGAAATACAGACGCCTTTCATGGTACCCCAAAGGGGACCGAACATGCTAAGAGCAGCAACGTGGGACAAAATTATCAGCAGCTACTTCGGTGCATTCCCGCTGCGGTCGCGTTCGCTTTGCTCTACGCGCCACTCTTCCCAGCCGCGCCCGGCAGGCTGCCAAAATGCACCGCGTTCCAAGCCTTCGGGCAAATAGCGCTGATCGACCCAGCCTTCGGGATAATCATGTGGATACTTATACACACCGTATTCATCGCTGCCCGGGCGATGGCGATCGCGCAGATAACTCGGCACCTCGCGAAGCCCACTAGAATGGATATCGGCCAGCGCCGCATCGATCGAAGCCTCACACGCGTTGGATTTTGGCGCCAAGCACACATAGAGTGCAGCCTGAGCCAGGTTAATGCGGCACTCGGGATAGCCAATGACCTCGGCAGACTTAAACGCGGCATGCGCCACCAAAAGCGCCTGCGGGTCGGCGTTGCCAACATCCTCAGAAGCGTGAATCATAATGCGGCGAGCGATAAACTTAGGATCCTCCCCAGCATCGATCATGCGCGCGAGCCAATAGATCGTGGCATCGGGGTCACTACCGCGCATGGACTTGATGAACGCACTGATGATGTCGTAGTGCATGTCGCCGTTTTTGTCATACGTAAAGCCGCGACGCGGGTTGGCAATCTTCACGTCATCCACGGTGATGGGATAGCGCTCCCCCGCCGCAGGCGCTGGCGTTCCCTCGGTATCGGGACGCGTGACGGCAATCTCGCTCGCAAGCTCGAGCGTCGTGAGCGCCGAGCGAGCGTCACCCGCTGCCAGCGTGCAAATGGTCTTGACCGTATCCTCATCGGCCGAGAACTTACCGTTCAAGCCCTGCGGTGCCTCGAGCGCACGCTCGATAAGCATGGCGATATCCTCGTCCTTTAGATGCTCAAGCTCCACGACTCGACCACGTGAGAGCAGCGCCGAGTTTACCTCGAAATACGGATTCTCCGTCGTAGCGCCAATCATAATGACGGTACGGTTCTCAACTGCATGCAGCAGGGCATCCTGCTGCGACTTAGAGAAGCGGTGAATCTCATCGATGAATAGAATGGTGCGACGGTCATACGTATTCAGGCGCGTCTTGGCCTCGTCAATCACGCGACGCAGGTCCCTCACGGTACCCGTGACGGCGCTGACCTCGACAAACTCGCTCTTGGTATGGTTGGCGATAATGTGGGCCAGCGTCGTCTTGCCCGTACCGGCAGGCCCGTACAGAATCACGCTCGACAGCACGTCGTGCTCGATCGCGGCACGCAGCCACGAGCCCTTACCGACGGCCTTTTGCTGACCCACGTACTCGTCGAGCGAATTGGGACGCATGCGCACCGCGAGCGGCGCATTTTTAAAGGAACGCTCGCGCGTCGAGACAGAAAAAAGGTCGTCCATAGCCATCCCATGCATCAATCAAAAGCTTTGTTCGTCAACAGTATACCGAAAAGATACGAACTACCGTTCGTTAATATAGGTACGGTGCGGAAACTTTAGACCCGGGAAAAGCTTACTCGTCAGCTCGCAGAAATAGCCGTCCGTCATGCTCGCGATATAATCCACCACAGCTTGATCCTTGTCGTCCTGCCAGGCATAGGTGCGATCGTAGTAGGAAAGCTGCTGCTCAATGCGCGAAATATGGTGCTTAAAGATGTAAGAGGACTCGTCGCCACTGTTTAGATCCTGCAGGCAACGGTCGTAAAGCTTTTCGAATGCCTCACGCAGCTCCGCCTCGGAATCGCCCTCGATACCGCCCTTACTGTAGATCTTCTCGTAATTCTCCCGCTTGGCACGGCGAATTTCCTCAAACAGGTCCTCGCTCATCTCGATGCGCGGCTTACCATAGCTGTGTTCAACGATATCGATGGAAGCATGCGTGAGGATCCAACTGTTGTAGGCACCGCCCCGGCCATCATCAAAAGCGTCGGGCGAAAGAAGGCCCGCCGCGATTGCATCCTGTCGATCGCGCCCAACGTAGGCAAGGATATCCGAGATGCGAACCACGCAGCCCTCGAGCGTCATGGGACGCAGGTGCTCAATCGCGCTATAGCCCGTGGCGATACAGTCCTCAACCGTCTGATCGAACTGGTCAAAGGAGCCCATGTCCGAAAGCTCAAACACACGCTGCTCATATTCGCCGTTGTGGCATAGCACGCCATCGAGCGTCTGAAGCGACACGTTACGGCCGTACAGCGCATCGAGCACACGAACTGATTGCACGTTATGGAAAAAGTAACGACCCGTGCGCTCGTGGTAAATATCATTGAGGAATCGCTCACCGGCATGGCCGAAAGGCGTGTGTCCCAAGTCGTGGCCCAGGCCAATCGCCTCGATCAGATCGCAGTTGAGCCCCAGGGCGCGACCGATATCGCGCGCAATGCGCGAGACAAGCTGCACGTGCAAACCGCGGCGCGACAGATCATCATTGCTACGGAAGCTAAAGACCTGCGTTTTGCCTGCATAACGGGTGTACGCCGGAAGATGAAGTATTTTTTCGGTATCGCGCATAAACGCCGGACGCATAAGCGTGCCTTTGTCGGCGGCGCGATCAATACGACGAATGACCTGATCGTCGTTGCAACGATACGGGTTAACATAGCCCGAAGCACGATCGGTAGCAATGCGCTCGACAAGTTCGGGCGACAACGCCGAGGGAATACGGTCCATGCGCGCCTTAATGACGGCCGTTTCTTGAATAGTTGCCATGGCATGCTCCTTAAGAAGGATGCGCAATCGGTTACAAAGTGCAGCCCACGACCTCGATTATGGCAAAAATCGGCACTAAAAACGGGAGCAATGGCAGGGAGCGCGATTTTGTGAAGAGACAGGAGAGGGCCAGGGCCAGGAGTGCGACGGCAAATGCCACGATGCCACCCATAGGGTCGAGCGTGCAAAGCGCGAAGAGCGCCTTGGCATCCCCCATGCCGATGCCCGGGATTTGGCGAAGACGACGCCAGAGGGACTCAGTCAGCACGAGAGCAAGATACACAATGACGGCAAGACCCGCGTTGTCAAGCGCTGTGTTCAAACCGAGGTCGAGCCAAACACCCGCCAACGCCGCCACGGCACATGCGCCGGCAAGCCCATTGGGAAACCGTCGCTCTCGGGCATCAATTGCCATGCCGGCAAAGATGCAAATCCAAAACGGGATATAGACCATCGGACGCCTCCTCGAGCTGCATCGCAAAAGCAAAAACCACCACAAAGGTGCCTGTCCCCTTTGCGGTGGTTTTGGTGGTGGTTATTTGGCGCCTTGCATGACCTCGTCAAGGGTAACGTTGACGGCGTGCTGCGTCGGCACCCAGTCGACCTTCAGGAACAACGCGGCCACCGTGATGGGGATATAGCTGAACATAAAGATCGGGAAGGTAAACAGGTTAGTCACCAGACGCCACTTTTGCGCGCAGTGAATGTGCTTGTACTCAAAGATAGTCGTGAGCAACGCCAGGATAAAGAAGGTCTGATACATCATGGCGAAGGTCATAATGAGCGAAGCGGCGCACGCCTGCATCTCGACTTCGGTAGCCAAGAAACCATGCGAAAGGCCACCCACAATCAAGAACGTCGCATTAGCGAGCATCGAGATCAGCGATAGCAGCATACCCGGGGCGATCGTCATGAACATGTCGTAAGCGGCAAATCGATGATAGCGGAACGTCGACTTGACCAGATGTTTGCCGTAGGTAAAGAACACCTGGTAAAAGCCCTTGGTCCAGCGCATACGCTGTTTCCAGGACGCCTTAAACGTCACGGGTTGCTCGTCAAAGAACTCCGCAGGCGCATAACCGATGCGAATGCCGTGAATGGCGCAGAACGTGGTGAACTGAATATCCTCGGTCAGCGTATGGAACTGCCAACCGTGCATGCCCTCGATAACGCTGGCGGAGATGAGGTAGCCCGAACCAGAGACAGCGCAAGAAGTCTTGCAGATGTTGCGCGCGTTATTGAGAAAGCGCGCCTCGCGCAGGTACCAAGTAGCATTAGCTGCCGAGATCCACGAGCTGCCAAAATTCTTGGAGTTACGATAGCTCGTGACCACATGGAAGCCCTGGTCAAAGGCATCGTTCATCTTGGAGACGTAATCGCGGGAGATGACGTTATCGGCATCGAAGATAAAGTAGCCCTCAAACGTGTCGGGATACTCGTTGAGAATGCGATCGAAACCAAAGTCCATGACCCAGCTCTTGCCCTTTCGGGCCAGGTCATTGCGCTCGTAAACAATGGCACCGGCCTCGCGTGCGAGCTGCGCGGTGTTGTCGGTGCAGGCGTCGGCAACGACAAAGACCTCGATAAGCTCGGACGGATAGTCCTGGTCCTTGATGGAGCGTACGAGATTGGCAATTACGGCTTCCTCGTTATGCGCAGCAATGAAGAAGGCATAGCGGTGAAGTTTTTTGGCCTTGGGAGGCGCGACCTCGCCACGAAGAGCGCCAATGACAAAGAAGACCACCTGGTACAGAAAGCAGACCGTGAGCAGCGTGACAACAATCTGGTTGAAGATCACGATGGGTGTGTTGGTTTGTAAAAAGGCGAGCATGCAGGCTCCCGAGAACGCGTTACGTAAACAACCGTATATCTTACCGCAGGCTTACCGAGTTCAAGAAACCACCTAATACTGGCTAGGCTTCGAGCAGACCGAGCTGCGGAACGATTTCGTCGCCGGCAGCGGTGCGGCCAAGCGAGCGCGGGGCCAGGTCGTCAAGAACCGCGGCGAGATCCCACGGTAGCTCGTCGCGGCACTCAATGCGCTCCCCCGTCACGGGATGGTCGAATGCAACACGCCAGGAATGAAGGAATTGCCTGGTCAGACCCTGATCGGCGCGTGCATCGCACTTGCCGTAGAGCGGATCGCCCACGCAGGCGTGGTTGATATGGCGCATATGCACGCGAATCTGATGTGTGCGGCCCGTAAACAGGTGGCACTCGACGAGCGTATAGCCGTCGTCAAAACGCGTGGAATCGAAGCGCTCGAGGACCTTAAAGGTCGTAATGGCCTGGCGCGCGAAAGGATCGTCCGAAACCGCCATCTTGACACGGTCACGCGTAGAACGGGCAATGCCGGTGTTAATGGTGCCCTCATCCATAGCGATATGTCCGTGAACGAGCGTGATATAGCGACGATCGAGCGTGCGCGTGCGAATGAGATTTTGGAGCGCGCGCTGCGTGTCGTCGTCTTTTGCCGCAAGCATGAGGCCCGAGGTATCGCGATCTAAACGATGCACGATGCCGGGGCGGTCCTCACCCTGCACGGTACCCAGATGGTCAATGCCGCAGTGGTAGACCAGAGCGTTCGCAAGCGTGCCGCTCTCGTGGCCATGGGCGGGATGGCACACCAGGCCGCGCTGCTTGGAGAGCACGATGAGGTAGTCGTCCTCGTAACGGATATCGAGGGGGATGGCCTCGGGAATCACATCAGTGGGATCATGCGGCTCGGGCAGGTCGACCGAGATGCGGTCACCGGAGCGCACAGCATATTTTTTTGATAGGCAGGTCTCGCCGTTCACGATTACGGCGCCGCCCTCGATCAGATGCGCGCAGGCAGAGCGCGTGGGGCAGCCGTCGTTGGCACCCAGAAAGGCGTCGAGACGCTGGCCAGAGCAATCGTCGGCAACAAGAATATGGATGTCGGCCATTAACGCTCATTCCTTTCGCGAATCTTGCGGGCACGCTCCCCACGCTGCTTGGCTTTGCGCTTGGCGCGGGCCTCATCACGGGCATTGAGCTCGGCAGTCGCATCGACTTCGCGGGCCGCAGGGCTCAAGAACATGTAGCCGATGAGGGCAAGCACAACGCCTGCGGTGATGCCGATATCGGCCACGTTAAAGACGGGAAAGTCGATGAAGGTGGTGGCAATAAAATCGGTCACAAAGCCAAAAGCCAGGCGATCGATCGCGTTGCCAATGGCGCCACCCACGACCATAGCCATGCCCACAACCTCCAAGCGAGCAAGCTGGGGCGTGCGAAGCAAGTACACGGCAATGGCGACAATGACCGCAAGCGCCAGCAAAGCGAACGCAACGCCATGCCCCTCGCCCATGCTAAAGGCAGCACCGATATTACGGACAAACATAAAGTCAATGACACCGGGGATGACGGTCACATGCAAAGCGTCGCCCACGGCACGAACCGCAAGCTTGGTCAGCTGGTCAAGAAGCAGCACAACCAGCGCCACCCCACCAGCAACACCCAACCGCCAACGCAAAGGCGGCGTCATATCCCCAGCACGACCCAAATCAATCCCCTACCCTCAAGAACATCGAATTCCGTTTAACGCAATTAAGAATTCCGTTTAACGCAATTAACCATCTTATATTGCCACGCGCAGAGCGCACGACATATCCACCAACGCAAGCGAAATAACCAGCATAAAACGAAAGCGACATTCCGAATAACGGAATGTCGCTTAATAGCTTTCGACTAAAAGCGCAAGTCGAAAGAAAGCCTCTAGCTCCAGCAATGGAAAAGCCGCGTTATCGTCACCAACAGCGAAAACGTCCCCAAGCGAGCAAGGTGACGTGAAAGAAGAGGGAAGCGTACTTTGGTACGCGACCGACGATTGAACGTCAGATTGCCGCTTAGGGGCGTTTGCAGCGTCGGTAGGTTACGGTGTTCTACGAACGCCGTAACCTACAAAGCGTCGGCGCAGCGCTTGCAAATATGCGCGTGGCCGTTGTACTCGCCGACGGTGGTGCGGTAGTTCCAGCAACGGTCGCAGCACTCGCCCTCGGCTGCCTCGATGGCAACGGAGAGCTCCTCGCCCTGGGTCAGTTCTACATCGGAGACGATGTAGAACTCGGCCAGGTCGACGGCCTTATCACCGGTCAGCAGCGCGTACATCTCGGCGGGAACGACCGCCTTGACGCGGACCTGCTGGCTCTTAGTGAAGGTGCCGGCGGAACGGGCATCCTCAAGGGCCTTGGTCACGGCGCTACGGAGCTCGAGTGAAGCCTCGAGCACGCCCTCAAACTCGTTGGCCTCATCGACCGTGATGGGCGACTTGTACCAATCGAGCAGCGCGGCGTACTTCTGGTGGTCGACGCAGCCGGCGGGCGCATAGGCCATGGCCTCGTCGACGGTGTAGGACAGGATCGGCTGCAGATCGCGCATGAGCATCGAGAAGAGCTCGGCCAGCACGGTCTGGGCACTGCGGCGCTCAAGCGAACCGGGCTTATCGCAGTACAGACGATCCTTCAGGGCGTCGAGGTACACGTTGGAAAGCTCGGTAACCACGAAGTCGTAGAGCGCACGGTAGGCGCGCGGGAACTCGTAGCTGGCGTAGGCATCGTCGACCTCGGCCTGGACCTGGGTCAGGCGGGCAACCATGAGCTTGTCGAGCGGCAGCAGGTCGACAAAGGCGACGCCGTCGGTCTCGGGCTCAAACTGGCCCTCGAGCTCGGAAAGCAGGAAGCGCAGCGTGTTGCGGAAGCGACGGTAGGCATCGGACGTACGAGCAAGGATCTCGTGGTCGATGGAGACGTCGGAGCTGGTGTCGACAGAGGCAACCCACAGACGGATGATGTCGGCGCCCATCTCGTCGCAGACCTTATTGGGGTCGATGACGTTGCCGAGCGACTTGGACATCTTACGGCCCTGGCCGTCGAGGGTGAAGCCCTGCGAGACGACCGCCTTGTACGGAGCGTGGCCGTTGGCGCCCACCGAGGTGAGCAGCGAGCTCTGGAACCAACCGCGGTGCTGGTCGGAGCCCTCGAGGTACACATCCGCCGGGTACTCCAGCTCGGGGCGGTACTCGCAGACGGCCTTCCAAGACACGCCGGAGTCCCACCACACGTCGAGAATGTCCTTATCAGCCTTGAGGTGATGGCCGCCACACTTGGGGCAAACGCAAGCCTCGCCCAGGTAGCTCTCGGGAGCGTCGGTGAACCAGGCGTCGGAGCCCTTCTCGTGGAAGAGCTTGATGACGGCGTCGAGCGTGGCGTCGTTCATGACCTTCTCGCCGCAGTCGGCGCAAGTGTAGCTGGGGATAGGCACGCCCCAGTTGCGCTGACGGCTGATGCACCAGTCGGGACGCTGCTCGACCATGGCGCCGATGCGGTTGGCGGCGTGAGCCGGATACCACTTGACGTTCTCGCGGACCTCTTTGCCAGCCTGCTCGCGCAGACCGGTCTTGTCCATCGAGACGAACCACTGGTCGGTAGCACGGAAGAGCACCGGGTGCTTGCAGCGCCAGCAGTGCGGATAGCTGTGCGTGATCTTCTTCTCGAGGACCAGGGTGCCGCGCTCGCGCAGGAACTCGATGATGTGCGGGTTGGCCTCGTCGGTATCCATGCCGCTGAAGGGGCCGCCGGTGCCAAACTCCTCGCCGGTGTAGAACTTGCCGTCGTCATCGACCGGCATGCAAATGTCGGTGATGCCCTCCTTGAGGCAGGCGAAGTAGTCGTCGACGCCGTGACCGGGCGAGTTGTGGACGATACCGGTACCGTCATCGACACCGACGTAATCGGCCAACAGCGCAACGCCCTCGACACCGTCAAAGATCGGCTGCTTATAGTGAATGTGATGGAAGGTCTCGGCGGGAACCACATAGGGCTTGCCGTCGACCACAACCGGGGTGTACTCCCAGCCAAACTCCTCGCAGCACTTGGGAGCTAGGTCCTCGAGCATGACCTCGGCGCGGCCGTCGTGCTCAACGGCGACGTAGGCGGCACCGGGCTTGAGAGAAACTGCCTGGTCGGAGGGGATGGTCCACGGCGTGGTCGTCCAGATGATAAAGTCAACCGAGCCGTCGAAGTTCTCGAGGCCGGCGGGCTTGGAGGTCATCTCAAAGCGCACGAAGATGGACGGGCTCGTCTCGTCGGAGTACTCAATCTCGGCCTCGGCCAGCGCAGTGTGGCAGTGCTTGCACCAGTGAACCGGCTTGTGGCCGCGATAGATCATGCCCTTATCGAACATCGCCTTGAAAACCTCGATGTCGGCGGCGTCATGCTGGTGATAGAGCGTCAGGTAGGGGTTGTCCCAGTCGCCGAGCACGCCCAAGCGACGGAAACCGGCCTTCTGCAGCTCGATGTTCTCGACAGCGAACTCGTTGCAGAGCTCACGAATCTTGGCCGTGGGGGTCTGGTTGAACTTCTCGGTGCCAAGCTTCTCCTCGACCTTGTGCTCGATCGGCTGGCCGTGGCAGTCCCAACCGGGGACGTAGGGAACCTCATAGCCCTGCATCATCCAGTAGCGGTTGATCATGTCCTTGGAAATCTTGTTCATGGCGTGGCCGATGTGGATCGGACCGTTGGCGTACGGAGGGCCGTCGTGCAGCACGAACTTCTTGTGACCCTCGTTCTTCTTCAGAACCTGCTCGTAGACCTTGTTGTCCTGCCAGTCCTTGAGTCGCTTGGGCTCGGACTTGGAAAGACCGGCACGCATGGGAAAACCGGTCTTGGGCAGATTCATCGTCTGCTTGTACTCGTTTGCCACGGTACCCCTTTCATGTCGTGGGCGCGCACGCCCGTTGGGCACCAAAAAAGCGCCCGTCCCTACAAGCTGGGACGAAGCGCCACAAAACGGGCAGCCTGCCCGTAAAAGCTCTTCGCTTAACCACCCAGCTTAGATGCCCTCGCCCGCATATTCGCGCGCTCGCATCCGTTACTCGGCTGGCCTGTATCGACGACCATCTCGGCGATGTCTACTAAGACGAACCTGCACGGCACGTCCGTTGGGACCGCAGCTCCGGGGTGATTTTCATCGGTCGCATGCACGGGTTCTCAGCGCTCCCCGCTCTCTGTAGCATGCGGACGGCCGACTACTCGTCCCCATCAACGCTTATGCGGAGTATGCTAGCACGTTCCGCGCCGGCGAAAAACCCTCAACACTGGTTTTATACGTTCGAAATTTCTCGCTATTACAGCCCTTCTCTAGGAGCAAAATACCTGAAAGCACTTTATCGAACGAAAGAAGGTTGCTATGCGCACGATTGGAATGAGCGACTACACCGTTGGCGAGGATTGCTTTACCGAGCTGCCAACTGCACTGGCGGAGTACGGCGCGAAGAAAGTCGCCATCATTGGCGGCAAGCGAGCCCTGGCTGCGGCGCTGCCGGGAATCGAGGCGGCACTTGAAGGTACCGATGTCGAGGTCCTGGAGACACGCGTCTATGGCACCAACAGTACGCGTGCCAATATCGCCAAGGTCGTGAACTCCCCTGCCTGCCAGGAAGCCGACGTGCTCATCGCATGCGGCGGCGGCAAGGCGCTCGATACCGTCAAGACCGCAGCCATCGAGCTCAAGAAGATCGTCTTCACCGTCCCGACGATCTGTTCTAACTGCTCCGCCGCGACCGCCATTGCCGTCGTGTACAACGACGACGGCTCGCTCGAGGGCTATTCGTACCCCAACCGACCGGCGCACATCTTCATCAACCCCAAGATCATCGCCGAAGCTCCGGCGGAGTACTTCTGGGCCGGCGTGGGCGATGCCCTGTCCAAGCAGCCCGAGGTCGAGTACGCCACGAGCGCCGGCAACTTGGAGCACACCGCCGGTCTTGGCCTGGCACTCGCCCACACCTGCTCCGAGCCGCTGTTTACCTACGGCGTGCAGGGTCTTGAGGATGTGCGCCAGAACGTGTCGAGCGAGGCCGTCAAGCAGATTGCGCTCGATATCGTGGTCAACACGGGCTATGTCTCCAACCTGACCAACCAGAACGATTACTACTACAACTCGAGCGTGGCGCACGCGTTCTACAACGCCACCTGCAGCATTCCGCGTGAGGGCACATACCTGCACGGCGAGGTCGTGAGCCTGGGCGTGCTCGTGCTGTTCGCCTACACGGGCGACACCGAGAACCTTGAGCGCTACGCTGCCTTTAACAAGCAGATGGGCCTGCCCGTGACGCTTGAGCAGGTCGGGCTTTCCGAGTCCGATATCCCGGCCCTGTGCGAATACGCGCACGCCACCAACGAGTGGAAGCAGGGCAACCCTGAGCCCTTCACCGACGAGAAGTTCGCCGCCGCCATCAAGGCCGCCGACGCTTACGGCCACACCCTCTAGCTCTAACCCAAAACCACCACAAAGGGGACAGGCACCTTTGTGGTGGTTTTTTATTGCTCCAACATTCAGTTCGCACTCGAACCCGATTCTATACGAGAAAGGGTCCGAGTACGTTTTTTGTTTATCGGTAATTCTGCGGAAGGACCACTCGGAACGGTAAACAGAAACGAACAGAGGCAGAGTACCATCGTGGTGATGGTATCCTGCCTTTTGTTTTGCGGAACCAAGGTCGCTTTATGCGAACTTGATCGCCACTTATATGGCGCATTGATGGCAATTGCTGCGTACGTGCGTACCGGGAGCCTGTACGCCTCTGGCAAGGCGTAACACACTAGACTTTGTTCCAAAGTCCGTGTGCTAAGGGGGCAGGGCCCTTAGAATTCCTGTGGAGTGTGTACGCACGTACGCAGGAAAACAGCAAATTACGCTATATCAGGGCGTTCTTTCATTGGTGAATATGGTATACACGGCTTAGTTCAACAAATAAGAATTTATATATAAAGGAGAATATTGATGAAAATGTTTTTATGTTCGCACTTTTCAAGTGTAGGAAGTCTGATAAAGGAAGAAATTGA
>CBCTFW010000008.1:0-112688 GCA_965146285.1 uncultured Collinsella sp. | reverse complement strand
GAGCGGGGGCTCCTGTCGTTTCCGTGCCCTCGGATTGGGTCATAGTGTCTGACTTGTGCTCAACCTGCGGCGATATTTGGTTTGGAGCGAGGGGTCCTACGACAGTTCGTGGGCTACTTGGTGCTCGTAGAAGGCTTCGATTACGTCGTTGAAGTCGCGGGCGAAGTCTTCCATGGTTCCGTGCCAGGTGGCTCGGCTGGGCTTGCCTTGGCCCACAAAGGCGGTTTGGATGCCGCAATCGGGGGACGGGAAGTCGCGTTTGGGATCGTTGCCCACCATAAGGACCTCGTGTGGCTCGAGCCCCATCACCTGAAGCTGCTCTAGATAGTAGGTGGCATCGGGCTTGCAGCGGGTGGTGTTTCCCATGTGCGTGACGAGCTCAAAGGGGGCGTCGGCCAGGTCGCCCCAACCCATGCGGCACTCGATGGCCCCCTGGGGAAAGCTGGGGTTGGTAAAGAGCGCGCAACGCAGTCCAGCGTCCTGTACGGCCTGGAGCGCGGCGTGTGCGCCCGGCATGGCGTGGGCGTTGATGAGTTCGTCGTTCTTGTACGGAAGAACTTCGCGGTCGTAGTAGGTAAACGCCTCGTAGATGAGGGGGTCGGAGAGGCAGATCCCGCATCGGCGCTCGACCTCTTCTTGGTAAAACTCAAGATTGGTGCGGTTGTCCGTGCCGCTGCGGCGATTGGCGTTGAGGTCGACCAGGATGGTGCCGAGGCGTGCCATCGTGCCACCGCGGCTGCGGCGGCCGATATCCGCGAGCATCGAAGAGACATCCTTAAAATAGCGAAGGATGAACGCGTTGAGGTTGATGCTGAGAAGCGTCTCGTCCATATCGAAAACGACTGCTTTGAGCACGCGGGCACCTTTCTCGTAAATTTGATCTAGAGTCGTTGGCTCCGGATACTTTACCCCAAAGCCGAATGCCTGGCTGGTTATCGTCAAGTTGTGGAGACGTGTGTTCATAAGATTACGAAAAAGTCTCCACACGAGTAAAAAATCGCAGTTCACGCTTGAAATCGAACTCATTTCCCCGTAACCTATACGAACGTGATTGCATAAGCGTCACATTAGTATCTGTCGGCTCCCGAGTGTTCCTAAATGTTGTGTGCTTGTCGCACCCTTCTGTAGGTCCTAGCAATCGGGGCCCCGTAGTTCGAAAGGGGTCCACCTTTGAGTGAGATTCAGAACTCGTCCATTTTCTCTCTTGACGATGTCAATGAGGAGGAGATGAACAACCTCATCGACGGTACGATTACCGACTTTGATGAGGGCGATCTCGTTAACGGCACTGTCGTTAAGATCGAGCATGACGAGGTGCTCGTTGACATCGGATTCAAGTCCGAGGGCGTTATCCCGGTCCGCGAGCTGTCCATCCGCAAGGACGCTAACCCTGCAGACATCGTTGCACTCGGTGATCCCATCGAGGCTCTGGTTCTCCAGAAGGAGGACAAGGACGGTCGTCTGGTCCTGTCCAAGAAGCGTGCCGAGTACGAGCGTGCTTGGAACCGCATCGAGGAGAAGTTCAACTCCGGCGAGAACGTCGAGGGCGAGGTTATCGAGGTTGTCAAGGGCGGCCTGATCCTCGACATCGGCCTGCGTGGCTTCCTGCCCGCTTCCCTCGTCGACCTCCGTCGTGTCAAGGACCTCACCTCCTACATGGGCACCCGCATCGAGGCTCGCGTCATCGAGATGGACCGCAACCGCAACAACGTCGTCCTCTCCCGTCGCGTCGTGCTCGAGGAGTCCCGTAAGGCCGAGCGCTCCGAGATCCTGTCCAAGCTCAAGTCTGGCATGCGTCTCCAGGGCACTGTTTCCTCCATCGTCGACTTCGGCGCCTTCGTCGACCTCGGCGGTATCGACGGCCTCATCCACATCTCCGAGCTCTCCTGGAACCACGTCAACCATCCTTCCGAGGTTGTCAAGGTCGGCCAGGAGGTCGAGGTCGAGGTTCTCGACGTCGATCTCAACCGCGAGCGCATCTCCCTGGGTCTCAAGCAGACCACCGAGGATCCGTGGCGCGCACTGGTCAAGAAGTACCCCGTCGGCGCTATCGTCGAGGGCACTGTGACCAAGCTTGTCCCGTTCGGCGCTTTCGTCGACCTGGGCGAGGGCATCGAGGGCCTGGTGCACATCTCCGAGATGGCCAACAAGCACGTCGATCAGCCTTCTCAGGTCACCCACGTGGGCGACAAGGTTCAGGTCAAGGTCATGGAGATCGACCTCGACCGTCGTCGTATCTCCCTGTCCATGAAGTCCGCTGCTGAGACTCTGGGCGTCGAGATCGAGGTTACCCCGCTTCCTTCCGAGAAGAAGGACGAGGAGACCGACGCCGAGTAAATCGGTTTGACGATCACTTGTTTTAAGGGACCCGTCCGTAATGGACGGGTCCCTTTTTGCATTTGGTGCCGAGATGCACGATGCTGCCCATGCCATCCACAGGCTATTTGGTTGTCGGTGCATGAAAAAAATGCCGACATCCCGCCTCGGGGAGGAGGCGGGAGCGCACCGAGTAGACGGAGGGGTGCGGAGCGCGGTCGCGTCTCGACTGACGACGTTGCCCATCGACGGGACTATTGTAGCGCATGGGTGGTTCTTGATTTATCGTGCGAGCGCTTGTGTTGTTCCATTGCCCGCGGCAACGGTGTGCTACACTCTTACACTGCTGAGTGGGCTAGACGGTCGCGCGATGTGCTGCTTGCAGCACGCGTGAGGAAAGTCCGGGCTCCAGAGGGCGGGATGCCGGCTAACGGCCGGGCGGAGTGATCCGACGGAAAGCGCCGCAGAAAAGAAGACTCCCACCTGCGCCGCAAGGCGTAAAGGGAAAAGCTGAAACGGTGGTGTAAGAGACCACCAGCGTCGTGGCAACACGGCGGCTTGGCAAGCCCCATCCGGAGCAAGCGCGAATAGGAACGCTATGGGCCGGCCCGGTCCGCGTTCGGGTAGCGTGCGTGGAGCTGCACGGTAACGTGCAGACAAGATAAATGACCGTTCACGACAGAACCCGGCTTACAGGCCCACTCAGCTTTCTTGTTGACGCTGCGACGGCGTCAGCTGGCCGATTTGGCGCTCATTCGTCGGTCGCCGCCATAAGGCGTGCTCCCTCCTCTTTCGGGCCAAATCGACTCAGCTGACGCCGTCTCGCTGTTTTTGCCTGGTCATCGGCAGCCTCATTTCTGTTGCAATCTCGTCTTTCAAGGCACCTTGCTCGCGCTGACGGGTTCTCGCTGTTGGTGACGGCATCATTGGCGTTTCCGCTCTTGTTGGCGAGGGCAACGGTGCTGTCTTTGCCGTATTATTGAGGCTGTTTATTGCTTTGCTTGTGTTTGAGGGGCTTTGTTGGACAGCTATTTTACTCTGCAATCGAATATTGAGGCTTCGGGCGAGTTTGTGGACCGCAAGAGCCGGTTTATTGCCCAGCTGGTCCATATTGAGTCCGAGGATGAGGCGAATGCCTTTATCGAGATGGTTCGCAAGCGTCATTACGACGCTCGACACAATGTTCCCGCGTGGATTTTGGTAGATGGACGCGAGCGCCAGAGCGATGATGGTGAGCCGAGCCGTACGAGTGGTATGCCGACGCTCGAGGTGCTGCGCGGTGCGGGGCTCAAAAATGTTTGCTGCGTGGTGACGCGCTATTTCGGCGGTACGCTGTTGGGTCCTGGTGGCTTGGTGCGCGCCTATACCGCGGCGACGCAGGCGGCGGTGGCCTCGGCTCGGGAGGCCGGGCAGATTGTCGAGATGACGAGTGTCGTGCCTGTTGACGTGCATGTGGCCTATCCGCAGTATGAGCAGGTGCTTCGTTTGGCGCAGGATTCGAGTGCCAAGGTTTCGGATACCGATTACGCGGATGCCGTGACACTTCACCTGGTATTCAAAGCGGGGGAGCAGGAGCAATTTTGCGCCAAGATGCGCGAGCTTATGGCGGGGCGCGAAGAGATCGAGGTCGGCGCTCCCAAATTTGCCGAGTTCTAACGGCGACGGCCGGCGTTCTTTTGGATGGATCCCAAACGCGCCGGCCGTCGTTTTATGCTGCTGCCGTTTACTCGGCGAGCTGCTTTAGCACATCGCAGGCGATCTCGACGGCATCGTCGATGCAGCCGGGGCAGCTGCGGAGCGGACCTTTATCCGATCCGATGCCCTTGAGCGTGCCGCAGACGGTCGTCGTGTTCTTCTCGCCAAATCGCTTGGCAATCTCGCGCGACAGCTTGTAGGTCTTGCCTTTGGTCTTGGGGTTCTCCATGCCGTCGCTCATTACAAAGCCCATGATGGCAACAGCGCCCGAGATGGCGCCGCAGGTCTCGGTCATGCCACCCATGCCGGCGCCAAAGCCCTCGGTGAGGGTAAAGGCGGTCTGGGGGTCGAGCCCGACGGCAGGTGCGAGCGTGCAGGCAACGGCCTGTGCGCAGTTAAAGCCGCGGGCGTGGTATTCGGCAGCCTGAGCCTGGCAGGCGGCGGTGTCGAGCTGGGTGGTATCGATCTGCTTCATCGTTGTCTCCTTGGTCACGGTGTACCCGCCTATGGTACCCGTGACGGGGCATGTAATCATCGAGAGCTTCATGTATGCCTCGTTTTTATCTATCGAGCAAATGCCCAAGGCTTGAGATAAACACCCTTGATTCATTTGTCTCTCAACCCACCTTGGTGATGGGTTGAGAGGGGTGTGCGGTAGCGGTATCGTGAACCGAATAAAACATAACCCAAGTAAGGGAGTTGGATATGAGCGAGCAGACCATCGGTACTACATGTGTTCAGGGCGGCTATCACCCGGGAGATGCGAAGCCGCGCCAGGTGCCCATCTACCAGTCCACCACGTGGAAGTACGACACGTCGGAGCACATGGGCAAGCTGTTTGACCTGGAGGAGTCTGGCTACTTCTACAGCCGTCTGCAGAACCCCACGTGCGATTTGGTTGCCGCCAAGATCTGCGAGATGGAGGGCGGCACCGCAGCGATGCTCACGAGTTCGGGCATGGCTGCGAACTTCCTCGCGATCTTTAACGTTGCCGGTGCCGGCGATCACGTGGTCGCGAGCTCTGCCATTTACGGCGGTACGTATAACCTGCTCGCCCACACCATGGGCCGCATGGGCGTGACCTGCACGTTCGTCGCCCCCGACTGCACCGATGAGGAGCTGGAGGCAGCCTTTGAGCCCAACACCAAGCTCGTCTTTGGCGAGACGATCGCAAACCCCGCCCTTGCCGTGCTCGATATTGAGCGCTTTGCCAAGGCCGCACATGACCACGGCGTGCCGCTGATGGTCGACAACACCTTCCCGACGCCCGTGATGTGCCGTCCCTTTGAGTGGGGCGCCGACATCGTTACGCACTCCACCACCAAGTACATGGATGGACATGCTGCCTACCTGGGCGGCGTGATCGTCGACCACGGCCAGTTTGACTGGATGGCCCATGCGGACAAGTTCCCGGGTCTCACCACGCCCGACGAGAGCTATCACGGCGTGACCTATGCCGAGAAGTTCGGTCGTGAGGGTGCCTTCATTACCAAGGCCACCGCGCAGCTCATGCGCGATCTTGGCCCCATGCAGAACCCGCAGGCGGCGTTTTTCTTGAACAGCTCGCTCGAGAGCCTGCATGTGCGCATGCCGCGTCATTGCGAGAACGGCCTGGCCGTTGCCAAGTTCCTGCAGAGCCACCCCAAGGTGCGCTTCGTGAGCTATCCGGGCCTGGAGGGCGATAAGTACTATGACCTCGCTCAGAAGTACATGCCCAACGGTACCTGCGGCGTTGTGAGCTTTGGCTTTAACGGTGGTCGCGCGGCGGCCGAGACCTTTATGAAGAGCCTCAAGCTCGCCCAGATCGCCACGCACGTGGCCGACGCCCGCACTTGCTGCCTGCATCCCGCTAATGCCACGCATCGCCAGATGAACGATGAGGAGCTCATCGCCTGTGGCATCTCCGCCGACATGGTGCGCCTGTCGTGCGGCCTCGAGGACACGGCCGATTTGATTGCCGACCTTGAGCAGGCGCTCGAGCAGTGCTAGGCTAGCGTTCGTGCGAGGCGCCGATGCTGGCAGAAAGCTTCGGCGACCTTTCGTTCCGATTCCGTAGGCGGGACCCCAATTGCGGCTGTTTGCATGCGATTGGGGCCCCGTTTTTTTGCGTTGGGCCACTCGAAAGGATGGATATGGAGAAAACTGCAGAGCAGCTGCGCCGCGAGCACATTGCCCTAGAGGGCGACACCCATGGCAAGAACAAGTGGGCGATTCTGTTTACCGTGCTCATCATGACGTTTATGGTGTGTCTGGATTCGACCGTCGTGACCGTGGCGCTGCCCGTGATGCAAAAGGAGCTGGGCGTGGGCCTCGATCGCATTCAGCTGGTAAGCTCGGTGTATCTGCTTGCGACATGCGTGGCTATGTTGCCGTTTGGCCGTCTGGGCGACGTGCGCGGCAAGGTGAATGTGTTCCAGCTGGGCGTCATCGTCTTTTCGGTCGGTTCGCTGCTGTGCGGCCTTTCGTCCTCGCTCGAGGTTCTTATCCTGGCACGCATCGTTCAGGGCGTCGGTTGCGCGGCGGCCATGGCCAACAACATGGGTATCATCACCGAGTCGTTTCCGGCGCGCGAACGAGGCCGTGCCATGGGTATTCTTGCGACCTTTGTGGCCCTCGGCATGATGTGTGGCCCCGTGCTCGGCGGCATGCTGGTGGCAAGCTTTCCTTGGGAGAGCATCTTCCTCATCAACCTGCCCATTGGCGTCATCTCGTTTATCGTGGGGCTCTACACGCTGCCGCATGTTAAGCCGGAGGCCGGCGAGCGCCCCATGTCCCTGATCGAGGCCGCTCGTCGCTGCTTTGCAAATTCGGCCTTCACCATCAACCTTGCCTGCATGCTCATCGTGTTCGTTGGTATTGGCGCATCTGAGTTTATCCTGCCGTTCTATTTTCAGGACGCCCATGGCTTTGGTTCCGACATTTCCGGATTGCTCTTTTTGGCGCTGCCGATGGTGAATGCCTTTATCGGACCGCTTTCGGGTACGGTTTCGGACCGTGTTGGCTGCGAGGGCCCCACGGCGGTCGGCCTGGGCGTGTACGTGTGCGGTCTCTTTGCGGTAAGCACGCTTGACGAGCACTCTTCTATCCCTGTGATCGTGTGCTGCGTTGCGTTTATGTCGTGTGGCACGTCGATTTTCCAGAGTCCCAACAACTCGCTGTATATGGGCTCAGCTCCGCGCGAAGCGCTCGGCTTTGCGGGCAGCCTGGGCAGCCTGGCGCGCTACGCCGGCATGGCACTCGGCATTACGGCGGCGTCGCATATCCTGTATGGGCAGATGAGCGTGGCGATGGGCGAGGCCGTGACCAGTTTTGTTGCAGGCCGTCCGGATGTATTCCTATTCGGCTTTCGCTCGGTGTTCTACGTACTCATGGCTGTGGCCGCTGTGGGCTTTGCGCTTGCCATGGTGCGTTTGGTGAAGATGCGCGCCCGCCATTAGCGTGTTGGGAGGCTGTCTGCCACGATTCGCGCCGTCCCAAAAAGACTGGTTTGTGGTGCGATGCGGCTTGTGGGGCGGGCGGGGGTCGGTCCGTGGTAGACTATCGAACAACGTTTATTAATCGCGCGGTATCGTTGCCGCGAGAAGGGGTTGCGCCATGCAGGAGCTTGAGGATCGTATTCGCCATGACGGCATCGTAAAGGCCGGTAACGTCCTTAAGGTTGATGCCTTCCTCAACCACCAGTGCGACGTTGAGTTGTTCGACCACATGGGCGCCGAGTGGGCCCGTCTGTTCAAGGATGTCGAGATCAACAAGATCCTGACGATCGAGGCTTCGGGCATTGGCATGGCTTGCATCGCGGCCCAGCATTTTGGCGGCGTGCCGGTTGTCTTTGCCAAGAAGGCGCAGTCCATCAACCTCGACGGCGAGCAGTATGCCACGACCATCTACTCCTTTACCAAGCAGAAGGAGTATCCGGTCATCGTTGGCAAGCGTTTCCTGTCCGAGGGCGACAAGGTCCTGATCATCGACGACTTCTTGGCCAACGGCTGCGCGCTCGAGGGCCTTATCAAAATCTGCGAGGCTGCGGGCGCCGAGGTTGCCGGCATTGGCATCGCCGTTGAGAAGGGCTTCCAGGGCGGTGGCGATAAGCTCCGCGAGCGCGGCTTCCGTGTTGAGAGCCTGGCCCGTATCGCCGATATGGACTGCGATACCGGCGAGATCACCTTCGCCTAAGCGCGCAACACAAGCGATTGGTATGCGATGTGACAAAGGGACTTTCCCTTTGTCACATTTTTTGTATGAGGGGAGGTGTTGATATGGATGAGAACAAGATGGGATGGCGCGAGTATGCACGCTATGCCGAGATGTCGGTCGAGGAGTTGGCGCGCGATTGCGAGGTGCAGGTGTTTCGCGCGACAGGTCCGGGCGGACAGGGCGTGAACACGACGGACTCTGCGGTGCGCATGAAACATGGGCCCACGGGGATTGTCGTGACGGCGCGCGAGAGCCGTAGCCAGTTTCAGAATCGCAGCTGCTGTTTGCGTAAGCTGAGGGCAGAGCTTGAGCGTCGTGGCCGTCCGCCGCGCCGACGCGTAAAGACCAAGGTGCCTCAGCGCTCTCGCCAGCGCAGGCTCAATGACAAGCACTTCAACGCCATTAAAAAGGCCAACCGTCGCAAGCCGGGCAGCGACGAATAGCTTCCTCATAAGTTGCGGTGAAATAGGGATTGTTTTGCGGCTTTAGCTGCATAAACAGTCCCTATTTCACCGCAACTTAGGTGGGGCTGGCGGGTGGGGTGCCAGACGTGGAGGGCGCCGGCGAGGACGTCGACCTCGATGCGCGAGGCGACAACGGGCTCGCCGTCGGCCTGGATGGGGTAGTCGGGCTCCTCAAAGGTAAGCTCGGCATGGCGACAGCGGCGCATGCGAACCGGTGGCAGCTTGGTATGGTGGCCATCTTTGGCCGAAAGGAACATGGGAAGCGCGACCGCGCGCGGAACGGGGCCGCAGGCGTAGCAGACGTCGAGTATGCCGTCGCACGGGTCGGCGTCGGGACAGATGCGATAGCCCGAGCCATAGGTGGGTCCCAGCTGGATGGCCATGATAATCGCCCGCACGTGCTCGGCGGGCGCGCCATCAAAGCTGATAGTCATGGGGTAGTTGCGATAGCGCAGGCCAAACTGCTCAAGTCCTGAGAGGGTGTAGAGCGGAGCGCCCGTCAAGCCGGTCTTTTTGCGCAGCTCAGTGGTGCCCAGACCGATGGCGGCATCGATCCCGACCGAAAGCGTTTGGTCGTAGTACTCAACGGAAGCCTCGCCGCTACCTCTTGCGGGGTTCCACGAGCGAATGCGCCCGATGTCCTGACGCTGCAGCTCACAGGTGAGCAGCGCGCCAAAATCCTTGCCGGAGAAATCGTCGATGCCGAGCGTCTGGGCAAAATCGTTGCCGGAGCCCACGGGCAGGACGGCAAGAGCGGGGCGGGCGTCCTCCTTTTGTGTCATAAGCCCGTTGACGATCTCGTGGATTACGCCGTCGCCGCCGAGTGCGATAACGGTGCGATAGTCCGTTGCTTGGGCGGCCAGCTCCTTGGCGTGTCCCATGCGCTCGGTTAGCACCAAGTCAAACTGGGATGCGCGCGCGGTCATATCCAAAAAGCGCTGCAGGCGCTCGGCAACCTCATGCGCGGCGCCCGACTGGGCGGCTGGGTTGGCGATGATGAGCGTGCGACCAAAATCAGTTGCGTGCATGGGGCGACTCCCGGCGTGTGACATGGCAGTGCGGTCGCGCTCAGGTCGGATTGCCCCCGATTGTGGCTGCACGGCGAATACTAACGTCTACTCTATCAGGTCGTTGTGGCGCTCGATAGCATCCGCTACCGTACCGCCCTCATCCACAATAAGCGAACGGCGCTTGGGTGAGATGATGCGCTGGGCGGGGTATACGCCGCGGTGTCCGGCGGTTAGGTAGCTGATAAAGGCCACGATGACAAAGAACCCGGCTGCCGTGCCGTGGAACAGGTCGATGGCCATCATGCAGGTGGTGATGGGCACGTTGAGGCCGGCGCAGAACACGCCGAGCATGCCGAGAGCCGCCAGAAAACTGGGATCGAGCCCGGTAAGGCAACCGATCCAGCCACCGAGTGCCGCACCGATGCCAAACAGGGGCGTGACCTCGCCGCCTTGGAAGCCCGCGCCCAGGGTAAGCGCTGTGACGACCAACTTGATGGCTGCGTCCGCCAGGGTGGTGTTGCCTGCAAAACCGGCGCCGGAAAGCCACGTGGAAAGGCCGGCGTAGTCCCAGGCGTCGAGGAGGGCATAGGCGGCCAAAACCACGAGTGCGCCTATGAGTGCGCGAATAAGGTAATTGGTGATAAAGCGACCGTACAGGCTCTTGACGGTTCGAACCGACCAGGCAAAGAGGCGTGCCGTCAAACCGAAGATAATGGCGCTGATAACAACGATGACAACCGTCCGTGGTGTCATGTTGGGAACGCTGGCTATAACATTCGCTTCGTACTCGGTTCCCAAGGCAAGCGACGTAAAGTAGCCGGTAAACGAGGCGACCAGGCAGTAGATGCCCGCGGTGTAGTCGATTTTGCCGATAAAGCACATCTCCATGCCAAAGAAAGCTCCGGCAAGGGGCGAGCCGAATACGGCGCCAAAGGCCGACGAGATGCCAGCGAGCATGAGGTCGTGGTGATCATGCTTTTTGAGGTGTGCGAGGCTCGAGACGTTGCTGGCGATGGTGCCGCCAATCTGCACCGCAGCTCCCTCGCGACCGGCCGATCCGCCCGTTAGGTGCGTGAGCGTGGAGCAGACGAAGGTGAGGACGGCCATGCGCATATGGATGAGGCGTGTGCCCAGAGCGGAGTCGATGACCAGGTTGTTGCCACGCTTGGCGGCAAGACCGTGGTTTTTGTACACCCATGCGGTGGCAACGCCCACAACGGGAAGAAGCGCGTAAATCCACGCATGGTGCTCGCGGTAGTCGGTCGCGATATTCAACGAGGCCAAAAACGCCCAAGCGGCAACGCCCATGGCAAGCGAGACGATGACGACGAGTACGAGCAACTTGGCGCTCGCGAGTAGGTTGCGGGCGTTGCGGCGCGTGTCGGCAGCCAAGAGATGCTCGGAGCGGGTAAGTTGATGCCTGCCTGCCGTGATGACGTCATTAAGGGAGAAAAAGCCGCCGTCGCCGAGCGGCTGGGAATGATCCTGCGCTTTGTTTGCGCTTTCGGGTTTGTCGTTATGAGCCATACGTTCCTCTTTTAGGTTGCAACACGAGCATTATAGAACGTGCCAAACGTGATAAACCGGCAGGTTGGTTTCGGTCCTGTTTCGCGGCCCGCAACCGACAGGTGTATTTGCGGGTACAGGCCGAGTCGCGGTCGTGCGTCGGGGGATTATACTGAGACAAGCATAAAGAATCGGCGTCCCTGTTGTACGCCGTGGCATTAAGAGGTGCATATGGCAGAGAAACTCATTCCGCTGGAGGACGCGCAGTCGATTGTTTTGTCGCACGTTGCTCTGACCGATCTCGTCGAGATTCCCGTGTGGCAGGCGGCTGGTCTTCCCTTGGCCGAGGACGCGGTGGCCGATATCGACATCTCGCCGTTTGCCAACAGCGCCATGGACGGGTATGCCGTGCGCGCAGCCGATCTTGCTGCGGCCGCCGGTGACACTCCGGTGACGCTCTCCGTCGTAGGACACGAGGCTGCGGGCCATGTGTTTGAGGGCGTAATCGGCGCGGGCGAGACGGTCCGCATCATGACGGGCGCGCCGGTACCCGAAGGTGCCGATGCCGTGGTGAAATACGAGATCGTCGATGTGCTCGACGGCGATGGCAACGAGGGCTCGCACGTTCGCTTCTCGGTGCCGGCCAAGGTGGGGGAGAACGTTCGCTCTGCCGCCGAGGAGGCCCATGCCGGCGATGTTGTGATGCACGCCGGCGAGGTTGTGGCTCCGGCGGGCGCGGGTCTGCTGGCAAGCGCAGGTTACGCGAGCGTGAAGGTGCATGCTGCCCCACGTGTGGGCATCATCTCGCTGGGCACGGAACTGGTCGCACCGAGTAAGGTACCGGCGCGCGGTCAGATTCGCGATTCCAACTCCTCGGCGCTGATGGCCGAGGCACTCGATGCCGGTGCCGAGCCCATGTTCTACGGCATCGCTCCCGATGATGAGCAGGCGATTGCCGAGCTGGTGCATCGTGCCGTGCGGGAGTGCGACTTTGTCATTACGAGCGGTGGCGCCTCGGCGGGCGATTACGACTACGTGACGGCGCTGGTCCAGCGCGAGGGCGAGGTGCTGTTCGATCGCATCTCGATGCGTCCGGGCAAGGCCATCACGTTTGGCTTGCTCGGGGGTAAGCCCTACCTGGGGCTTTCAGGCAATCCGGCCGCGGCGTATGTGGGCTTTGAGATGCTCGCCCGTCCAGCGATCCGCAAGATGCGCGGCTTTGCCGAGGGCGCGCGTCCCGTGCAGCAGGCGACGCTCACGCACAGCGTGAAAAAGCGACAGCATCGCCGCTTCTTTGATCGCGCGACGGTTTTGCGCGACCCCGAGACCGGTGAGCTGCTGGTGACCGAGGCCAAGACGCAGAATTCGGCGTTGCTCGGCACGATGCAGCGGGCCAACTGCCTGCTGCGCATTGACGAAGGACCGTGCGACTTCAAGGCGG
This sequence comes from uncultured Collinsella sp., assembly GCA_965146285.1. GTDB lineage: Bacteria > Actinomycetota > Coriobacteriia > Coriobacteriales > Coriobacteriaceae > Collinsella. The sequence continues at coordinate 100,062 of CBCTFW010000008.1, read as the reverse complement.
GCGATGTCGTGGATGTCGTGCGTGTCGATCTGCCCGAGGGCACGGTGCTATAGGAGGAAGACTATGGAGTTGAAGATTTCGATTGTGACGTGTTCGGACACACGCGATTTTTTGCAGGATGAGGCCGGAGCCGCGCTCGAGGAGCTTATCGAGGCGCAGGGCTGGACGGTCTCCTCACACGTGGTCGTACGCGACGACGTCAGCGAGATCGGTGATGCCATTGCGGAGGCTGCCGATGAGTGCCACGCCAATGTCGTGCTCACCTGCGGCGGCACGGGGCTTTCAATGCGCGACGTGACACCCGAAGCGACGCGCGCCGTCTGCGACCGCGATGTGCCGGGTATTGCCGAGGCAATTCGTGCGTACTCGATGACCAAGACGCGCCGCGCCATGCTCTCGCGTGCTATTTGCATGCAACGAGGTCATACACTTGTCGTAAACTTTCCCGGTTCTACGAAGGCCGCCCGCGAAAGCTGGGAGGCCATAGCAGGCCAGCTGGAGCATGCGGCTCAGATGACAGCGGGCGGCGGACATACCAACTAAGCGGTTTACCTGCGGCGGGGCGACCTGAACGGCTGCTCCGCCTTTGTTTTCCGCCGAAGTGACGCCGAGGTGCACGGTAACTCGAAACTATATTCTCTGGCGAGAATAATTTCTCGCTATCATTATTCGCGCATAAGTATAATCTAGTAACAGAATAAAGCCTGCGGCGGGTGCCCGGGCATAGCGTTCGAAAGGGTTGAACATGTTCGATATGGTTTCTCGCCGCGGATTCGTCTCGCTTTCTGCTGTCGCCGCTGCCGGCCTTGGTCTTGCCGGCTGCTCGGGCAACAAGACGTCCGAGCCAGCTGGTTCCGATGCCGGCTCCGCCAAGTCTTCCTCTAAGAAGAAGGCTGTCGAGCTGCAAGTCTTTGCCGCCAACTCGCTCGAGAAGGCTCTGCCCGAGGTTCAGGAGCTTTACACCGAGCAGACCGGCACCACGTTTGCCGACACGCAGTTTAAGGCGTCTGGCGACCTTGTCGAGCAGATGCGCGCCGGTGCCGCGGTAGATGTGCTCATCACGGCCTCCAAGGGCACCATGGATGACGCTGAGATCGCCGAGCTCGTCGATGCTGACACGCGTGAGGACATGTTCGTCAACGACCTCGTGATTATTCGCGCCGAGGACTCCGGCACCAAGGTCGAGGCCATCGCCGACGTCGCGAACCTGGACGGCAAGATCGCCGTTGGCGATGCCAAGACCGTCCCCGCCGGCAAGTACGCCAACCAGGCGCTGGCCTCCGTGGGCCTCTACACCGGCACCGAGGGCGACGACGGCGAGTATGCTCCCGAGATCGCCGACAAGGTAGCGCTGGCCGACAAAGTTGGTACCGCCGCCGCCTATGTGTCCACAGGTGACTGTGTGGCTGGTTTTGTCTACAGCTCCGATATCTTCCGCTATGACGGCATCGAGGAGGCCTTCGTGTGTCCCGAGGATTCGCACAAGCCCATCGTGTATCCGGGTGCCGTTGCCGAGAGCTCCGAGCATGCCGACGAGGCCAAGGCGTTCATCGACTTCTGCCTGACCAACAAGAAGGCGCAGAAGATTTGGGCGAAGTACGGCTTTGAGCTTTCCGAGTAGTGCGGCTTGGCGCGATAATTCCATCGTTTTGTGTTTCACTCCGTCCTTGTATTCGCTTGGAGCTTTTCGTGCTTAATAGATTCCGCATGCTTGTCGCCTGTGCTTTGACCTTCGCGCTTTGCTGGGTGCCGGGATTTGCGTTTGCTGGGGACGTTGAGGACGGGGCCCAGGTTGCTGCGACCGCTCACGGGCTTTCCTATGGGATCGAGGGTTTTGAGCGGTTGGCCAAGGGGACCGCTCGTGCCATGGAGGGCCAGCCTGAGGGCTACCGTTTTCCCGTTGACGAGGACGTGGACCTTGTGGTGGCGCCTGCTGCCGATCGCGTTGTGGTGTGGATATCGCCCAAGGCGGTCGAGAAGTATGGATTGGATCCGCAGGATAACGAGTGTGTATCGGGTCTCAAAGCCCTCGTTTGTAAGCTCGACAGCGCAAACTGCATGGGAGGTGCGCAGCTAGGGGACGTGGATCTTCCTTGGTATGTCACGGCGGAAACAACGTTTGATGCTGGCGGGTATACCTATAGCTTTGACGAGCGCGGTGCGGATGGGGACCGCTATGTGGTGATTGCATCAGCCTCGGGTGATGCCAAGGGCGGCGCGCGTTGGCTTGATAGCGCTCACATGGTAGAGGCATCGTCTGTCGTGTTGCGGGATGAGCAGGGGCCCTTGACCTCTCTGGCTTCCTTTTTGGGCGACATAGACTATCGCCCGTTTTGGGTGTCCATTAAAACGAGCGGCCTTGCCATGCTGATCTCCTTTGCACTGGGCCTGTTCGCCGCGTGGAAGACTATGGGTACCTCGAGTCGCATCAAGGGCCTGCTCGATTCGGTTTTTACGATTCCTATGGTGTTGCCGCCCACGGTCTGCGGCTTTCTGCTCCTCATGTTGTTTGGTCGATCGACCGGGGTGGGCCAGTGGCTGATCGCGCACGGCGTCTCGATCGTCTTTACGTGGCCGGCGGCGGTGATCTCTGCCGTGGTGGTGTCGTTTCCGCTGGTCTACCGCACGGCGCTCGGAGCCTTCGAGAGCCTCGACACGCAGATGCTCGATGCGGCGCGCACGCTGGGCTGGTCCGAGTATCGCATCTTTACCAAGCTCATGATGCCGCTTGGCTGGCCCTCGATTGCCGCCGGCACGGTGCTCGCCTTTGCCCGCGCCATGGGCGAGTTTGGCTGCACCCTGTTCTTTGCGGGAAACTACGCCGGCATTACCCAGACCATCCCCATCGCCATCTACTTTGAATGGATGGGCGGCAACACGTCGGTGGCACTCTTTTGGGTCATCGTCGTAATCGTGTTCAGTTTCTTAGTCATCCTGTTCATCAACATGTACACCGCGCATTCACAAAAGTACCGCGAGCGCGGCCTTTCCCGTGCGGGGCGCAAACGGGCCAAAGATCTCGCTGGACAGAGCGATTCGCTCGACCCGGCGGGCGGCGATGCGCTGCGTATCGATCGCGAGGAGTTGGCCGAGCTTATGCGCGATGACACGGTCGCAAAGGGAGGTCGATAAGCCATGTCGCTCGGTCTGGATATCAAAAAGCGCTATCCTGGCTTTACTCTTGACATTCAGCTCGAGGCTGGCGAGGAGCGCGTGGCGCTGCTGGGCGCCTCGGGTTGTGGCAAAAGCTGTACGCTGCGCTGCATTGCCGGTGTGGAGACGCCCGACGAGGGCAAGATCGTCGTTAACGGCATGACCTTTTTTGACTCGGCGGCGGGTATCAACCTGTCGCCCCAGGAGCGAAAATGCGCCCTGTTGTTCCAAAACTATCAGCTGTTTCCCAACATGACGGTGGCCGATAACGTATGCGCCGGTGTAAAGGACGCGGGTGACGCCGCGGCGCGCAAGCAGCTTGCCGAGCGCTACCTGGGCATTTTTGGCCTGGCCGATTTTGCCGACCGCTATCCTGCGCGCCTCTCGGGCGGCCAGCAGCAGCGCGTGGCGCTTGCCCGCATGGTGGCGGCACACCCGGGCATCTTTATGTTCGACGAGCCCATGAGCGCACTCGATGCGTATCTTAAGAGCGCGCTCGAGCAAAACATGCTCGACCTCTTTGATGTGTGCAACCGCACCGTGCTCTACGTGAGCCACGATATTGACGAGGCATGCCGCCTGTGCGAGCGCATCTGCGTGATGCACGACGGGCATGTTGAGGAGATCGGCTCCGTTGAGGACGTGGTCCGCCGTCCGCAGACGCTGGCGGCACTGCGCCTGACGGGCTGCAAGAACACAAGCCGGGCGCGCAAGATTGGGTCTCAGGAAGTTGAAGCCCTGGACTGGGGCATGACCTTTAATGTGGGCCATGAGGTTCCCGATAACGTGGCGTACCTCGGTATTCGTGCGAGCTACTTCCATGTTGACAATCGCGCGGAGCGCGGTCGCAACAGCTACGATTTGCACGTGGCCCGTGTGAGCGATTCACGTTTTGAGCGCCTGGTGCTGTTGGATGTGCCGCGTGCCGATGCGCCGACGCGCCTGCAGTGGAAGGTCAACAAAGTGGGCATGCCTGTTGACGAGCTGCCGCAAGCAGGCGAGACGCTGCGCATGCATTTTGATGCCAGCAGGATCCATTTGGTTTGCCGATAGCGCCGGGTAATGCCGTCGGGGATATAAGCCCCGGCGGCTCTGTTTTTGCCATTCGCCGAATGAGGGACGACAAACTCTTATCAATCAAGATAATAATTTATTAAACGACGGCACACGAGGCTGTCGTACGAATGTCAACGGTGTTCGCATGTTCGATGACCGTTGATATAGTTGACCTTATCTTGTAAAGGAGGGTGCGCACATGCCGCAGACGACATACATTCGCCGCGTTGCCGCGCGCGCCCTGTATATGGCTCGGAGTCGCATATGAGCAGGTATGTTCACGGCTCCGGGAGAGACGACGCACAACTAAATAATCGACCGCAAAGCAGGTTCCCTAAAATTCCGGGTTTGAGCACGGCCGGGCAATCGCCGTCCGTCGTGCATCGATACCGCTGTTATCCATTTTTGGTTCGAGAGGGGAACCGTCATGGCTGAAGAATTCGATTTCCATCCGATGTGGGAGAGCCTCGGCATGAATCTTGCCGACCACGACATGCTGCTGGGCGCCGTGGGCCAGATGTACGGCGACATGTTCCTGACGCAGAACAATCGCCCCAAGTCCACGTCCTACCTGGACTTTGTGGCCACCAACATCCACAGCGGCCGTATTAAGGAGATGCTCGACAAGAAGGAGGCCGGCGAGGCCACCAAGATCGTCGGTTCGTTCTGCGTCTACGTGCCCGAGGAGATCGTACTTGCCTGCGACGGTATCCCCGTGGGCCTGTGCTCGGGTGCCGATTGGGCAACCGATAAGGTCGAGGAGCACCTGCCGCGCAACACCTGTCCGCTTATCAAGAGCTTTGCCGGCTTTAAGCTGGGCGAGGTCTGCCCCTACATTGAGTCGAGTGACCTGGTGGTAGGCGAGAACACCTGCGATGGCAAGAAGAAGGCTTATGAGTTTTTTGCCACGCAAAAGAACATGTACGTCATGGATATTCCCAACGTACACGACGAGTCGACGCTCGTGACCTGGAAGGCCGAGGTCAAGAAGCTCGCCGCCAAGATCGAGGACGAGTGCGGCGTCAAGATTACGCCCGAGCGTCTGAAGGCTGCCATCCACGCCGTCAATGAGAAGCGCCGCGCCCTGCAGCGCCTCGCTGCGACCCGCGCTGCCGACCCTGCGCCCATCAGCGGTCTCGACAGCCTGCTGACCGTTCAGGCCGCCTTTATGGACGACACGCCGCGTCTGACCGGAGCCATCAACGATATGGCGGCTGAGTGCGAGCAGCGTGTCGAGGCCGGCGAGGGCGTGGCGCCCAAGGGGACCAAGCGCATCCTGTACACCGGTACGCCCATGGCCGTGCCCAACTGGAAGCTGTTCAACCTCATCGAGAAGGCCGGCGGCGTTGTGGTGGGCGAGGAGTCCTGCACGGGCTCGCGCTACTACAAGGACCTGGTCGACGAGTCCGGCGAGACGGTTGACGAGATGCTCGACGCCATCGCCGAGCGCTACTTTAAGATCAACTGCGCCGTCTTTACGCCCAACGATCAGCGTATGAAGGACATTGTCCAGATGGCCAAGGACCTGCATGCCGACGGCATCGTCGACGTGGCTCTGCAGTTCTGCACGCTCTACGAGATGGAGTCGTTTGCCGTGGAGAAGGCTGCCGAGGAGGCAGACATTCCGTTTATGCACATCACGACCGACTACGCCGGCGAGGATGCCGGTCAGCTCCAGACCCGCATCGAGGCCTTCCTCGAGACGATTTAGCCGCACCTGCGCTAAGCTGCGCCGCCGGGCATTCCTATCCACACGATAGGGATTTCTCTGTTGCCATGCCGGTCGGTGTCCGGATGCACCGCAGGGCACCGATCGGCTTCGCATAGCTGCCGGGGCGGGGATTTCCGCCGTCCCGGCAGATTCTATCCGTTTGTTCAGACACGAAAGGAACTCAATGAACAACGACTTTTTCAAGGCGGGCGTTTCCCGTCGCGGTTTTCTGACCGGCTCCGCTGCCCTGTGCGCCATGGCGGGCCTCGGCCTCATCGGCTGCGGCGGTTCGGGCGCCGAGAGCGGTAGCGCCGCTGCCTCCGGCCAGGATGTGGAGTATCGCGACGAGCTGCAGATCGCGTTACCGGCGAGCCCGGACGGTCTCGATCCGCACACCACGTCGTCGCTTGTGACCATGGACATCATCTGCAACGTCGTCGAGCCGCTCTTTGGCCTCGATAGCGACTACGAGCCCCAGCCCGTGCTGGCCAAGGGCTATGAGGTCTCCGACGACGGCCTGACCTACACCATCAAGCTGCGCGAGGGCGTCACCTTCCACAACGGCAAGGAGTTTGGCTCCGAGGACGTCGTGGCCTCGATGAACCGCTGGCTCACCGTCAACGATCGCGCCGCGAGCCTGCTGCCCGGCGCCACCTTCGCCGCTTCGGGCGACCACGAGGTCACCTGCACGCTGACCGAGCCAGCCATCGATTTTCTGGTCATCCTGGGCAACCACTCCCAGTATCCGGGCATCTTCCCCTGCGAGGTCATCGAGGCCGCGGGTGATACCGGCGTGACCGAGTACGTGGGTACCGGTGCCTACAAGCTTGTGGAGTGGAAGCAGGATCAGTACATCCATCTCACCCGCTACGAGGACTATGTCGCCGCCCACGGCAAGGCTTCGGGCTACACCGGCAAGGTCTCCGCGCCCACCAAGGACATCTACTATCAGTTCGTGACCGAGGCCTCCACGCGCGTGAGCGGGTTTGAGACCGGCGAGTACGATGTCGCTGGCGAGATCCCCACCGAGAACTACCACGACTTCGACGGCAACGACGACGTCAAGCTCTACACCCATAACGCCGGCGTTCTGACCGCCTTCCTCAACATGAACGAGGGCGTCTTCGCCGACGAGGAGATCCGCAAGTGCGCCCTCATGGCTATCGACTGCGAGGCGGCCGCTCTTGCCGCCTATGGCGAGAAGGAGCTCTTCAATATCGATCCCAACCTTGGCAACCCCGAGAACGCTCAGTGGGCGACCGACGCGGGCAAGAAGTACTTCAACCAGGCCGACGCCAAGGCCGCCAAGAAGGCTCTGGCCAAGACCTCCTATGCCGGTGAGACGGTCAAGCTGCTGACCACCCCCGACTACAAGGATATGTACAACGCCACCGTCGCGCTGCAGGAGCAGCTCGAGAAGGCCGGCTTCACCGCCGAGGTCGACAGCTACGAGTTCGCGACCTTTATGGACATCCGCTCCGGCAAGCCCGAGCAGTGGGACCTCTTTGTGGCCTCCACCAACTACAAGCCCATCCCGGCCCAGTCCCTCTCGGTCTCCAAGGCCTTCTATGGCCTGTCCGACGAGAAGGCGCTCAAGCTCGTGGCCGAGACCCGCACCGCCAAGGACACCGACGCCGCGGCCAAGAAGTGGGCCGAGGCTCAGGAGCGCCTCTATGAGATCGCCGTCATCGAGCCGCTTTGCCACTACGCTTCCATCACGGGCGCCCAGGCAGACGTCGAGGACGTCGAGGTGCTCGACGGCGCCATCATCTGGAACGCCAAGCGTCCGGAGTAATGCAATAGATGGCGTGGCGGCTTAAGGGGTCTGGTCCCCTGTGGTCGCCACGCCCTGTCCACGTTCAGAGGGGAAATAGACGCCTCGCATGTTGAAGTACACGCTCAAACGCATAGGCGCGATGGTTCCGGTGATGCTCATCATCTCGGTCGTCGTGTTTTTGATTATCTATCTCACACCGGGCGACCCGGCCTCTTCGATGCTCGGCATGGAGGCTTCGGCCGACCAGATCGAGCGCGTCAACGATAGCCTGGGACTCAACGAGCCGCTGCCGCAGCGCTACGTTGAGTGGATGGGCGGTGTGCTTACCGGCGACCTGGGCGATTCGTATTTTATGCGCCAGCCCGTCACGCAGGCGATCGCCGAGCACTTTGGCCCCACGCTATCGCTCGCGCTTCTGGCACAGCTCATCGCGCTGTTGATTGCACTGCCCTGCGGCGTCGTCGCTGCCCTCAAACATGGGTCGCGCACCGACGCGGTCTTGCGTGTCGTTGCTCTTTTGGGCGTGGCGATACCCGGCTTTTTGATGGCGCTCATGCTTATGTGGCTGTTTGCCGTCACGTTGCGTGTGTTCCCGGTGGCCGGCTATGCGCCGCTATCGAAGGGCTGGTTCAGCCATTTACGCTATCTTGCATTGCCGGCCATATCGCTTGGATGCGTGCAGGCGGCCCTGCTCATGCGCATGACCCGTTCGAGCGTTATTGAGGCCATGCAGCTTGACTGCGTCAAGACGGCGCGTGCCAAGGGCGTCTCCGAGGTTCGCGTGGTGCTGGCCCATGCCCTGCGCAACGCGGCGCTGCCGATTCTCACCTCGGTCGGCTATTCTTTTGGCGCCCTGATTACGGGCGCCGTGGTGACTGAGGCCATTTTTAACATCCCCGGTTTGGGTCAGCTGGTCACGAGCTCTATCGAGCGTCGCGACTATCCGGTGATTCAGGGCGTGCTGCTGGTCATCGCCTTGTTGAATTCGGTGATCAATCTGGTTGTCGACCTTGCCTACGGCGCTTTTGACCCGCGCGCTCGCAAATGGGGCGATGCATGATGGCAAACTTTAAGAAGGCTCTTGCCAACAAGGGGTTTGTGGTCGGCGGCTGCATTTTCCTGGCGATTGCGCTGATCGCGCTCGTCGGTCCGCTGGTGTGGACGGTTGATCCCAATGTGCAGGAGATGACGTTGCGACTTTCGGCACCTTCGCCCGCGCATCCCTTTGGCTGCGATGACTTTGGCCGCGACCTGCTTGCCCGCGTCATCGCGGGCGCGCGCGTGTCGCTTGGCGTTGGCATTGCCGTCACGCTCGCGACGAGTGCGCTCGGCTTGGTGATCGGCGCCTATGCGTGCTACAACGAGAGGCTCGACCATATTCTCATGCGCATCTGCGACGGCCTTATGTCCATTCCGGGTGTGCTTTTGGCTATCGCACTCATGGCCATGATGGGGGCGAGCGTATGGAACGTCATCATCGCGCTCTCCATCGTCTATACGCCCAGCATGGCGCGCATCGTGCGCTCGCGTGCGATGGTGGTCAAGGAGGAGCCCTTTGTGGAGGCCCTGCGCGTGCAGGGCGCCTCGACCGCGCGCATCGTGTGGCTGCATATCGTGCCCAACGTTATGGCACCCTTCCTGGTGCAGGCGACGTTCGTCTTTGCCGAGGCTGTGCTCTCGGAGGCCGCCCTCTCGTTTCTGGGCCTGGGTATCAAGGCGCCTGACGCCAGCTGGGGAAACATCCTGCAGGCGGGCAAGAACGTGATGCGCAAAGCCTGGTGGATGATTTTCTTCCCGGCAGCGGCCATCATCGCGAGCGTGCTTTCGCTGAACCTCGCCGGCGACGGCCTGCGCGACGCCCTCGACCCCAAGACTAAGGAGGACTAGCCCATGGCTCAGCATCTTTTGGACGTGCGCGACCTCTGCATCTCGTTTGTGGGCCGCGATGGCAACGCGCTGGAAGCCGTCAACAAACTCAACCTACATATCGATGCCGGCGAGATCGTTGGTGTTGTCGGCGAGTCCGGCTGCGGTAAGTCGGTGTTTGCCCAGAGTGTCATGCGCCTATTGGAGCATGAACAGAAGATGGCCTATACCGGTCAGATTCTCTTTGACGGGGAGGACCTGCTCGCGCGCCCGCTCAAGCGCATGCGCGAGGTGCGCGGCTGCGATATCGCCATGATTTTCCAGGACCCTTTGAGCTCGCTTAACCCCGTCATGACGGTGGGTGCGCAGGTTATCGAGGCGGTGCGGGCCCACCGTAAGGTGAGCCGACGCGAAGCCCGCAACGAGGCTCTATCGCTGTTGGAGCGTGTGGGAATTCGAGATGCCGCGGCTCGCTTCGACATGTATCCGGGCGATTTTAGCGGCGGTATGCGCCAGCGCGTGATGATCGCCATGGCGCTTGCCGGTCATCCTCGACTGCTTATCGCCGACGAGCCCACCACGGCACTCGACACCACCACCCAAAAGCAGATCCTCGACCTACTGCGCGACCTCAACCGCACCGAGAACATGGCGGTGCTTTTTATCAGCCATGATTTGGGTGTCGTTACGAGCATCTGCTCGCGCGTGCACGTCATGTATCTGGGCCAAATCGTAGAAGAGATCGACGCCTGCGGCCTTATGGAGCGTCCGAGCCACCCGTATGCCCAGGGGCTCATCGCGAGCATTCCGCCGCTCGAAGGCGAGCGCGTTGACACGCTGGCGGATATTCCGGGCACAGTGCCGCCGCTTACGGCAATACCCTGTGGATGCCGCTTTGCGCCTCGTTGCGCCCGGGCGGACGAGCGTTGCCGCGCGCAGGAGCCTCCGCTGTTTGTCGTGAATGCGTGCGACCGGTCTAAATGCTGGCTTGTCGAGAAAGGGGAGTGCCATGGCTGTTGATAGCGAAGCCCTGCTTAGGGTCTCACATCTGACTAAAACGTATCCCATGCCGGGCTCTGGTTTTAAGCGTCAGGCCTTTACCGCCGTGGACGATCTGTCGTTTGAGATCGCGCCGGGCGAGGTCTATGGCCTGGTTGGCGAATCCGGATCGGGCAAGTCGACGACTGGACGCCTGATCTGTGGTCTCGAGCGTGCGGATTCCGGCTCGATTGTCTATCGCGGGCACGACCTCGCCACGATGTCGGAGCGCGAACGCAAGCCGTTTCGCCGCGAGATCCAGCTGGTATTCCAGGATAGCTCTACGGCTTTTGACCCGCGCAACCGTGTCGGCCGCATTTTGGAGGAGCCGCTGATTATCGCCGGCGTGCGCGATGCGGATGAGCGCCATGGGCGCGCGCTCTCGGCCCTGGCCTCGGTCGGTCTTCTGGCAGAGCATTATGACCGCTATCCGCATGACCTTTCGGGGGGACAGCGTCAGCGACTCAATCTGGCACGGGCGCTTATTTGCGAGCCGCGCCTTGTGGTATGCGACGAGCCGGTCTCGGCGCTTGACGTGTCCGTTCAGGCCCAAGTGCTCAACTTGCTTCGCGACCTGCAGCGCACGACGGGCGTGGCGCTGCTGTTTATCACGCATGATATGCGTGTGGTTCGGCATATGTCCGACCGGATTGGCGTGCTCTACCACGGTCGTCTTGTCGAGGAAGGCGCGGCCGAGGACGTGATCGCGCACCCGAGCGATCCGTATACGCAGGAGCTTATCGACGCCATTCCCTAGAGGATGCTTCCTTTTGGGTATGGCGTGGGTTTGTTGTTTAATTGTCGGTATATCGGTGCAAGAGAGGGGAACTACTATGGCCGATATTGAGGAACAGCCGTTGCCGTCCACGTTTGAGGAGTTCAACGAGCAACGCAAGGCGGCGTTTATTCGCGTCAAGGATTATAAGCAGGCGGGTAATCGCCTGGTCGGCTTTTTGTGCAGCTATACGCCGCTCGAGATTATCGATGCCGCGGGCGCCTCGAGCGTGGCTCTGTGCGGTACGTCCGATGAGGTGATTCCCGAGGCCGAGAAGGTGCTGCCGGCAAATCTGTGTCCGCTCATCAAGTCGACGTACGGTTTTGCCTATTCGCAAAAGTGCCCGTTTACGTACTTTAGCGACATGATCATCGGCGAGACCACCTGCGACGGCAAGAAGAAGATGTACGAGCTACTCAACGAGCTCAAGCGCACGCACATTCTTCACCTGCCGCAGGGTCGCGATCGCGCCTACGAGCGCGGGGGCTGGTACGAGGAGTGCCGCCTGCTCAAGGAGGAGCTCGAGGGCTTCTACGGCATCACGATTACCGACGATGACCTGCGCGCTGCCGTCCGTCGTCGCAACCGCTTGCGTGCGGCCCAGCTCGAGATGTTTGCGCTGCAGGCCAACCAGCCGGCGGCCATGAGCGGCGTCGACCTGATGAGCACCATGCTTGCCGGCACGTTCAGCTTTGATATCGAGGCCTATACGCAGCAGCTGGAGCAAAAGGTTGCCAAGCTGCGTGAGTCCTACGAGGCTGGCGAGCGCCCGATTGCGGCGGATGCCAAGCGCATTCTGATCACTGGCTGCCCGGTGGGCGGCGTGATCAACAAGATCGGCCGCACCATCGAGTCCAACGGTGGTGTGGTCGTGTGCATGGACGACTGCTCGGGCGAGCGTACGGCCGCCATGATGATCGACCCGGAGGCTCCTGACATCCTGCGCGCCATCGCCGACCGCTACCTGGATATCAACTGCTCGGTCATGACGCCCAACGACGGTCGTATGGAAAACACACTGGCCATGTGCGAGAAGTATCACGTCGATGGCGTAGTCGAAAACGTGCTCCAGGCCTGCCACACCTTTAACGTGGAGAGTGCGCGCATGCAGGAGGCTGTCGAGGGCGCGGGTATTCCGTATATGAAGATCGAGACCGACTACAGCAACGGCGACATGGGTCAGATTGAGACCCGCATCGCCGCCTTCATCGAAACCCTCTAGCTTCCTCAGGCACCGGATCTTGCCCCTCAAACCGTCGCTTGCGTACCCAAAGTACGCTGCGCTCCTCTTTCGGGGCAATCTCCGGCACCTGAGAAACCTAGAGCTAAGGCGCCTGAACGCACCGCTACCTTTGATGTTTAGATTGGGAGAGAGCCATGATAGGGATCGGGATCGATATCGGGTCTACGGCGGCTAAGGCTGCTGTGGTCGATGGGGAGGGTTCGGTGGCATGGACGTGCGTGCAGCCAACCGGGTTCTCCTCGGTCGATGCGGCCGAGCGTCTGCGCGGCGAGCTTGCCGCGGCTGGCTATGACGTGGCTGCCGACGACGTGCGCGTGATCGCGACCGGCTACGGTCGTGTCGCCGTTCCCTATGCGCACAAGGTCGTGACCGAGATCACCTGCCACGGCACCGGTGCCGTGCGCCTGTTTGGCGATCACGGCACGGTGATCGACGTGGGCGGTCAGGACACCAAGGTCATTCAGCTTAAAAGTGGCCGCGTGGCCAAGTTTGCCATGAACGACAAGTGCGCCGCCGGCACGGGGCGCTTTTTGGAGATCATGGCCGACCGCCTGGGCATTTCCCAGCAGCAGATGGCCGACCTGGCACGTTCCGGCGAGCCCACCAAGATCAGCAGCATGTGCACGGTGTTTGCCGAAAGCGAGGTCATCAGCCTGATCGGTCGCGGTGAGCCGCGCGAGAACATTGCGCGTGGCGTGATTGACAGCGTGGTCTCGCGCGTGGCGACCATGGCCGGGCAGGCCGCGGGCGCCCCGTACTACCTGACCGGTGGCCTGTGCGAGAACGCCTTTGTGGTGGAGCGGTTGGGCGAGCTACTGGGGTCGCCGGTGACCACCTCGCCTCAGGCTCGCTTTGCCGGAGCGATCGGCGCGGCTGTCCGCGCCGCCGCCTTGGCCTAGGGGTGTACCGCGACATGCGCATCCTCAATATCTCGGCACAAAAACCAGATAGCACTGGCAGCGGCACCTACCTTGCCGCGCTCGTACGCGAGCAGATCGAGACGGGGCATCGCGCCGCCGTGCTTTGCGGCGCGGCACCGGGTGATACCCAAGGCGAGCTGGACCGGCGTGCTGCCGTGTTTGCCGTACCGTTCGAGTCGCCCGAGCTGCCGTTTCCCATCTGCGGTATGTCCGATGTCATGCCCTATCCCTCCACGCGCTATCGTGACCTGACGCCTTCGATGCTCAAGGCATTTGAGCGGGCATTTGCTGCTGCAATCAATCGGGCGGTGGCTGAGTTTCGGCCCGATCTGGTGCTCTGTCATCACCTGTATCTGGTGACCGCATTGGCGCGCGAGTGCGTCCGGGGCGTGCCGGTTGTTGCCGTGTGCCATTCGACCGACCTGCGCCAGCTGCGTTCGCATGCGCTCGAACGCGATCGCATCGTACGTGCGGTTCGTCGGCTCGATGCCGTCTTTGCGCTCCATGCTGAGCAGGCTGAGCAGATTGGCCTGGTGTGCGGCGTCGATGCCGATCGCATCCACGTGATTGGGACGGGCTACGACCATCGCGTCTTCTGCCGCGACGCAAGCGTGGCGAGGCAGCCGGGATCGCTTGTGTACGTGGGCAAGATTTGCTTTAAAAAGGGCGTCGAGTCGCTGGTTCGAGCCGTGTCATTGCCGATTGACGATGGCGTCCGCCCATCTGGCTTGGTACTTGTGGGCGGCCGCGGGGACGATGCCGAGTACGCGCGTATCGAGCGCTTGGCCGCGGCCTCGGATGTGCCGGTGACGCTGGCGGGGCGCCTGGATAGCGATGAACTCGTGCGTGCCTACCGCAGTTCCGACGTCTTTGTGCTGCCTTCGTTTTACGAAGGTCTGCCGCTCGTGACGATCGAGGCCCTCGCGTGCGGCTGCAAAGTTGTGGCGACCGATTTGCCCGGCGTTCGTCCCTGGATGGAGGCGATGCTTCCCGGTGCTCCCGTGACGTGGGTGGCGTCGCCGCGTATGACGGATGTCGACACGCCCGTGGCGGCCGACCTTCCGTTGTTTGAGCGCGCACTGGCAGATGCTATCGCGCAGGCGCTTGCGGCGCCGCCTTCGACGTTCGAGCCGTCGGCGGTCTCTTGGGAAGCGTGCCTGGGGCGTATACTTAAAGTCGTTGATTTGTTGGAAGGGGGTTCGTATGGCTAAGGACACCATAAGGCTCACGTCCATGACGGCCGCGAGCGGTTGAGCCGCTAAGTTGGCTCCCGGAGCCCTCGCCCAGGTCCTGGGCGATTTGCCCAATGTGCATAACGACAACTTGCTCGTGGGGTTCGATACCTCCGACGATGCGAGCGTCTTCCGCGTAGGGGAGAACCTGGGGCTCGTGCAGTCCATCGACTTCTTCCCACCGATGGTCGATGACCCGTTCCTGTTTGGCCAGATCGCTGCGGCCAACTCGCTGTCGGACATCTACGCCATGGGCGGGCGGCCGAGCCATGCCATGAACTTGCTGTGCATCCCGAGCTGTCTGGGCGTTGAGGTTGCCGGTCAGATTCTGGCGGGCGGCGCCGATAAGTGCGTCGAGGCGGGTTGCTCCATCGCGGGCGGCCACACCATCAACGACGACGAGCCCAAGTACGGTCTGTCCGTGAGCGGTTTTGTGCCACTCGACCACATGCTCGCCAACAGCGGCGCACGCGTGGGCGATGTTCTGCTGCTGACCAAGGCGATCGGCTCGGGCATCATCACCACGGCCATTAAGGGCGAGCTCATCGAGCAGGACGAGGCCGCAGCCATGTTTGACTCGATGCGTACCCTCAACGAGGCCCCGATTCGCCTGGCCGAGGGACTCGAGCTTCACGGCTGCACCGACATCACGGGCTTTGGCCTGATCGGGCATGCGTGCGAGATGGCCGAGGGCTCGGGCGTGCAGATTGAACTTGCGTCGGGGGCGGTGCCGCTCTTTGACCAGGTGCTCGATATGGCGCGGCTGGGCATTATTCCTGCCGGTGCCTACCGCAACCAGGACTTCTTTGGCCCGCGCGTGGCTGCCGACGATGACCTGGGGCCGGGCATGTTGGATGCGCTGTACGATCCGCAGACTTCGGGTGGTTTGCTCATCGCGGCGCCTGCTGCCGATGTGGATGAGCTTGCGCGCCGTCTGCATGCCGAGGGGCGCGTTGCCGCCGCCGTCGGTCGCGTATGCGAGCCGGTGCCAGGCGGTCCTGCCGTCCACGTTGTCCGCTAGCCCGCACGTTTATGTAACTGTTTACCGTTCTCTAGAACGGTTCTTTCGAAAGGAATTCGCTATGTCTACCAAGATTGAAGTCAATGCCATGGGCGATGCCTGCCCGCTGCCCGTCGTCAAGACGCTTAAGGCACTCAAACAGCTTGATGGCGAGGGCGCTGTGGTGACCTCGGTCGACAACGAGACCGCCGTCAAGAACATCTCCAAGATGGCGCAGGAGAAGGGCTGCACGGCTTCGGTCGAGAAGATCTCGGACGCCGAGTGGCACGTGACCGTCACGACCGCCGGTGCCGTGGCCGTTGCGGACCCCGAGCAGGACGGTGCCGCTTTCTGCGATGCCAGCGCCGGCAAGGGCAAACTCGTCATTTCCGTCTACACCGATTGCATGGGCCGTGGCGACGACGAGCTGGGCCACAAGCTCATGAAGGCGTTTATCTTTGCCGTGACGCAGCAGGAGGAGCTGCCCGCGACCATGCTGTTCTACAACGGCGGCGCTAAGCTCACCGTCGAGGGCTCTCCGGTGCTCGATGATCTGAAGGGCCTGGCCGAGCAGGGTGTCGAGATTCTCACCTGTGGTACCTGCCTCGACCACTATGGCATTAAAGACCAGCTTGCGGTGGGCGAGGTCACCAACATGTACGTGATCGTGGAGAAGATGGAGCAGGCCGTGCGCGTCGTGCGCCCGTAGCGTATTGGTTGGAGTTGCCATGAGGGAGAAGCGCCCGGCGCTTGTCATCACGTTTCCCACCACGGCGGCCGCCATGGGTTGCGAGTCCCTGTGCATCGAGCGCGGCCTTCCCGGGCGAACGATTCCCGTGCCCGGGGAGGTCGCTGCTGGCTGCGGTCTGGCGTGGAAGGCGTTGCCTGCCGATGAGGAGCTGCTGCGCGGCGAACTCGCCGCGGCGGGCGTTCCCACCGAGGGCTATACCGTGATTGATATGTGGGAGGTCGTGCGATGATCTACCTGGATAACGCGGCGACGACCATGCACAAGCCGCAGACGGTCATCGATGCCGTGACGCAGGCGATGTGCTCGCTCGGCAATGCCGGGCGCGGCGCCACGTCGGGTGCCCTCGATGCGGCGCGTACCATCCACGGCTGTCGCGCCAAGCTTGCGCGCTTGCTGGGCTGCCCGCGTGCTGACCATGTTTGTTTTACGCCTAACTCGACGGCGGCGCTCAACACCGTCATCAATGGCGTGGTGCGCCCCGGCGACCGTGTGGTCACAACGGTGCTCGAGCACAACTCCGTGCTGCGTCCGCTCAACCGCCTGGCGGCAGAGCGGGGCGTGACCGTTGAGCATACGGGCTGTGATACCAACGGCGTGCTCGACTACGACGAGCTCGAGCGGTTGGTCACGCCGGACACGCGTGCTGTGGTGGTGACGCATGCCTCCAATGTGACCGGCAACGCGGTCGACATTGCGCGCGTGGCCGCCATGGCCCATGCGGCCGGCGCGCTGGTGATTGTCGATGCCTCGCAGTCTGCCGGCACGGCGCATATCAATATGCAGGCCATGGGGCTCGACGTGGTGTGCTTTACCGGCCACAAGGGGCTCATGGGTCCGCAGGGGACCGGCGGCCTGGCCGTGGCGGAGGGCATTGACGTGGCTCCGTGGGCCATGGGCGGCACGGGCGTGCACAGTTTCGATGCGCTGCAGCCGCTTGAGTGGCCCACGCGCCTCGAGGCGGGCACGCTCAACGGCCACGGCATCGCGGGTCTTTCCGCGGGTCTCGACTTTATCGAGGCCCAAGGCGGAGTCGAGGCGATTGCGGCACACGAGCGAGCACTGGCGGATCGCTTTCTCGCTGGCGTGCGCGAAATCCCGGAGATTAAGCTCTACGGTGCGTTTGACCAGCCCGTGCGCTCGGCGATCGTCTCGCTCAACGTGGGTGATATCGACTCTGCCGAGATCTCGGATGCGCTTATGCAAGGGTGGGGGATTGCGACGCGTCCCGGCGCCCATTGCGCTCCGCTCATGCACCGCGCGCTGGGGACCGAGCGCCAGGGTGTCGTTCGCTTCTCGTTTGGGTATTTCAACACGGACGAGGAAGTCGACACCGCGATTGACGCTTTGCGCGATTTAGCCTGCTAGAGCGTATATACTTGCGGGACGGGTCTTTTCCCGTCCCGTTTTTTGTTTCGACCCGAAAGGTGTGCCTATGGCTTCATCCGCTCCGCGCGGTCTGCGCTCAGACCATGTCGTCACCGTCGGCATTGCGCTGTTCTCGATGCTCTTTGGCGCCGGTAACCTCATCATTCCGCCGTTGCTGGCACTTCAGGCCGGCACGGCCACGCCGCTTGCCATGGTTGGCTTTTTGATTGCCGCCATCGGCCTGCCCGTCATGGGCTTTATCGCCGTGGCGCTTGCCGGCACGGCGCGTGAGCTTGCCGGCCGCGTGCATCCCAAGTTTGGCGAGTTCTTCGTTGCGGCGGTCTATCTGGCCATCGGCCCGTGCCTTGCCATTCCGCGTACGAGCTCTACGGCGTTCGAAATGCTGGTGCCGCTGTTGCCCGAGGGTGTCTCGCTCGGCACGGTACGTCTGGTGTTTGCCATCGGGTTCTTCGTCGTCGCGTTTGTGCTCACGCTGCGCCCGGGTGTCATCACGCGCGTGCTCGGCCGTATTACGGGCCCCGCGCTCATTGCGCTCATCGTGCTGGTCGTGGGTGCTGCCGTGATCTCGCCGCTGGGACCGGCCGCCGCGCCTCAGGCTCCCTACGATGCAGGCGCCGCCGTGCAGGGCTTTCTGACTGGCTATCAGACCATGGACCTGCTTGCGTCGCTCGCCTTCGGCATCATCATTGCCGAGACCATTCACGAGCTGGGCGTGACCGATGACAAGCGCGTGGCCTTTGAGATTTCGCGTTCCGGCGTGATCGCCGGCGTGCTCATGGCCATCATCTATTGCGGTTTGGCCCTTGCCGGTATGCAGCTCGGCACCGTGATGCCCGACGCCACCAACGGCGCTGCAATCCTTGCTCGCTCGGCCTCCATGCACTTTGGCCTTGCCGGCACGGTCGTGGTCTTTGCGATTTTTTTCCTTGCCTGCATGAACGTGTGCATCGGCCTCATCAGCTGCTGCTCGCGTTACTTCTGCGAGACGTATGTGGTCGAGGGGGGAGCGGAGGCCTCCGAGGAGGCCATGCGCCGTCCCTTTGCGGTTCTCGCCTTTGTGTTCGCGGCGTTTTCGTGCGTGCTTTCCAACGTGGGCCTCGATGTGATCCTTATGTTCTCGGTGCCCATGCTCAACGCCTTGTATCCCGTCGCCATCGTGCTGGTACTGATGGGCCTGGTGCACGGCTTTTGCGACGCGCACCCGCAGGTGTGGGTCTGGGTCGGCGGCGTTGTCGCGGTACAGAGCGTAATCACTTCGGTCCGCGATGCGTTCTTTGCTGGCGCGTGGCTGCCGTTTGATGCGTTGCCGCTGGCAGATATCGGCGCTGCGTGGGCGCCGGTTGCTGTGGTCGCGTTTGTGATTGGTCTGGTTCATAGCCAGTTTGTCGCACATTCGAGGAGCTAGGGTTTCTGCGCTTGCACAGGCGGGGAGTCTCCCCTATAATTTCCTTCGCTTTGGGACACGCAAGGTCTAGACCTTAGCTGCTCAACACCTTCGGGACGTGGCGCAGTTTGGTAGCGCGCCTGCTTTGGGAGCAGGATGTCGCAGGTTCAAATCCTGTCGTCCCGACCATATCTTGCGGGCGTAGTTCAATGGTAGAACCCCAGCCTTCCAAGCTGATGACGCGGGTTCGATTCCCGTCGCCCGCTCCATAAGATAGTTTTAACGGCTTTGGCTCCATTTGGTGCCAGAGCCGTTTTCATATACATGTCAGGGACCCCACATCCCCTCCTAAGTTGCGGTGAAATAGTTCCTGGATTAGCCGCAATAGCTGTTATCCAGGAACTATTTCACCGCAACTTATTGAGGCCGAGCGGGCTGGGTCGATGATGGGTTCTTTTGTCGAGAAGATGAGGGCGGCCGGTCAGGAGTCTGCGTAGGGTTTTGTGGTCGGTATACCGTAGCCGCGCATCATGGAGCCGAACGCTTTGACATCGTAGGTGTCTGAGAGCTTGAAATGAATGACGTTGTGGCCCATAGCACGCAGGTTCGCGTCGCGCACGAGGGCAGCTCGATAGGTTTTTGCCGCAGTATGTTCCGGATCATTTTGGGCATCGCCCTCAAACTTGCCCAGCCCATGCAGCTCAGCCAGCATCCAAGAGCCGTTTGGCATCTGCCAGCCGTAATCTGCCAAATAATAGCCGGCGTTTCCCGGTCGAGTGATTTCAACCTGAAGTTCGGGAGCGGCAACTCCTGCCATAATCATTGCCGCTCGTGCTTCGGATTCTCCACCGTTATCCGACCTGCCATCCATGTGTTCAAAAACGTCAAATGCGCGCGCGATGCCGTGCAATCCGCGGCAGTTCGCTTGTGCATATGCACGCAATTCTTCACGCTCGACACCGTACTCACGAGCCAACCCGTCGATATAGCCTAGTGCATATCGAAAAGCGCTCGTTCGGGCGATGTCGACCACCGTGCGATATGGATCCGTTAGCGTAAACGGGCCGAGCTGCCATACGTCGCCCGGTCGCCAGCGTCGGTATTCAACGAATTCGTACATATCGCGTCTGGTGGAACGCGGTAGCAGCACTTGCACCTTGTCGAGAAGCGAATATGCAGAACCGATGCCATAGAGCAGCGCCGCCGTTGCTCCACAAAACACGGCATCCGGTTCAACGCCCGCAATAGCGGATGCCAATTGAAAGATGCGATCTTCGACGCCGAGGTCATTCCAATACGCGGGATCAGCGTAGACATGGTTGTAGAGTCGAATAATCATCTCTTTTTGCATGAGCGCGTAGGCACAGCGTTCGTCCCATTTTTTGGTAGCTATAAACAGGTGCCCGCCATGATGGGCCTCGAATAACCGGAAGAACAGCTCTGCTTGCGGTTTGGAACAGCGTTTATCATGACTCATTTTCGACCCCATGGTCTCGAGGGGGGAGTGAATGACACTACGCTATCCCATATTTGGTCCGCCAGACCTTGCCATGAACTGACCAAAAGCTTGACGGGGCAGGTCAGAGCCATGAGCCAGAGCCAAACATATCGGCAAACGGTTGATTAGTGCCCCTCGGTGGCACTAAAAACCACCCTTACAGAAAGTTGCGGTGAAATAGTTCCTGAAAAGCTCGAATAAGCCTAAAACCAGGAACTATTTCACCGCAACTCAGATGGGGATGGGGTTAGCTGCGGGGGCGGTGGCGGAGTTTGTCGATGGTGGAGTCGGTGCTTCGGCTGCGGGCTTCGGCGGCGCGGTCGCGGGTTTCGGCGGCGGTTTGGCGCTTGCGGCGGTAATCGATCATGCCTTGGATGATGGGCTTGCCAAAGCTCACGACATCATCGTTGTAGATGGCGGTTCGGGCTGCGAGGAGGCAGTCGGAAAAGTCCATATGGGTCTTGCCAAAGAGTTTGACGGCAAGGGCGACAACGGTGGGCTCGTCGACCATGACGTCATCGAGCAGCCTTTTCATGGCCGTAGCAATCTCAACGCGTGGAACCTTATAGACGTCGCGCAGCGTGACCACGACGCGCGTGATGATCTCGGGGTAGACGCGAGCGGTGCGCGTGGCGATGACCTTGGCGGCGCGCGGTGACAGAACTTCGTCGTCGTCAAGCAGGTAGCGTAGGATGACGGTCTCGTCGATGATGGTGCTACTCATGGATATCTACTTCCTCGGGACCCAAAATCGAATCGTCGCTTTCTGTAGCAAGGTACTCTATCCAGGCATTGCGCTCCTCGGCGCGGCGATTGGGGTCACCATATGCTTTGAGTGATCCATAGGCGGCGGTGCCGTCCTTTGAGCGCACGGCGACCGGCTGAAAGGGAAGCTTGCGCATCAAAATGCTTTGCGCGACAAATAAACGGACAGCCTCGGCGAGCGATGTCCCCATGGCGTCGTAGAGGCGCTCGGCATGCTGTTTGTCCTCTTCGCGAATGCGCACCTGCAGGATGGCTCGTTTTTGCGTCGATGACATCACTGGCCTCCCTTAATGAGCGTGCAATATGAATGGTCAAATACAGTATTGGCTATTATAGCCAATCTTAAAACCACTACTTTATTGCACTAGAGTAATCGAGTGTGAACAACATTACAAACGTACTACATTCACCAGAAACGAGCGTGAAATCTTTCTTGGGCGTACGCATGTAATACACTCACCTTTATAGCTATCCGAGAATAGTTCCAACCTGCCAAAACCCCTGCAATACACCCGTATTGCAGGGCGTATGCTCAAGTTTGCCACCTGCAACTGCGTATATTTAACCTGTATATCGTTGGAGGACTTCTATCGAAGTGCCTGTTTCGCCGCATGCACTCGATACGCCGATGCCGGACCACGGGCGGTCCGGGGCAACGTCGGCAGGGTCTCTCCGGCATGGGATTCAGGAGGGAGTGAACAACATGGGCAATAAACGAGTCGTGGCTGATTCTTCACGCTGCATTGGGTGTCAAACCTGTATGGCGGCGTGCATCGAGGCACACGATATTCCCGGCAACATCGCTGCGCCGCGCCTGCGCGTGACGCGTACGTACGAGATCTCCGCACCGGTGGCATGTCACCACTGCGAGGACGCTCCATGCGCCAAGGCCTGCCCCACGGGTGCCTTGTTCTTTGATCCAAAGAACCATCGTATCGGCGTCAACGAGGACAACTGCATCGGCTGCAAGAGCTGCGTTATGGCATGCCCCTTTGGCGCCGTGAGCGTGGCGACCACGCAGGTCCCCGTCTTGATGGGTGACGTTCGCGTGGGTTCGCAGACTAAGAGCTTCGTGCTCAAGTGCGACCTGTGCGTGGACCGTCCCGGCGGTCCGGCGTGTGCCGAGGCATGCCCGACCAAGGGCCTCACCCTGGTTGACGAGGAGCGTCTGGCAGAACTGACTGCCGAGCGTGCCCGCGCCACCATCGAAAACGAGGCGTAAGCGTCGGGCGACAGGCCCAATGATTGTCAAATAAGTACCGAGTATTCGGTAGCAGAGAAAGGAAGGAGGGTGTCATGGAGAAGCATAAAGTGATCTGCCCGTACTGCGGCGCCGGTTGCCAGTTTAACCTCCTGGTCCAAAACGGCCAGGTCGTGGGTACCGAACCGCTCAACGGCATCACCAACCAGAGCGAGCTGTGCCTTAAGGGCATGAGCGGCTACGACTTCATCAACGACACCAAGATCTTGACTCCTCGCGTACTGCACCCGATGATCCGCCGCACTAAGGGCGCGGATCTTGAGCGCGTAAGCTGGGACGAGGCACTGGATTTCACCGCATCTAAGATGCAGGCCATAATTGACGAATATGGTCCTAACGCTGTCATGACCACCGGCTCTTCGCGAGGCGGCGGCAATGAGGCGAACTACGTCATGCAGAAGTTTACGCGTGCGTGCATCGGCACCCACAGCGTGGACAACTGCGCCCGTACTTGACACGGCCCTACTGTCCTCGGTCTGATGGACACGGTTGGTTCAGGTTGCATGTCATGCTCCATCCCCGGTATGGAGGATGCGGGCTGCATTTTCCTCTTCGGCTATAACCCTGCCGATTCGCACCCCATCGTCGCAAGGCGTATCGTGCGAGCCAAAGAAAAGGGTTGCAAGATCATCGTCGCCGATCCGCGCCATATCGAAACCGCGCGTATCGCCGATCTCTACCTTCCGATCAAGAACGGTTGCAACGTTGCGTTCCTCAACGCCTTTGCCAACTGCTTGGTCAACGATGGCCTCTACGACAAGGAATTCGTCGCCGAGCACACGAACGGCTTTGACGAGTGGTGGGAGACCATCAAGAACTACACTCCCGAATCCGTACAGGACATCACGGGTGTCGAGCCCGCGTTGATCCACCAAGCTGCCGAGATGTACGCCACGGCGAAGCCCTCTGCCATCATTGGCTGGGGCATGGGCGTATGCCAGCAGAAGCAGAACCTGAAGACGGTGCACACTATCGCCTCCATCGCCTGCGTTGCCGGCCAGATCGGCAAACCCAACTCCGGCCTCGCGCCCGTGCGTGGCCAGAATAACGTCCAGGGCTCCTGCGATATGGGCATGCTGCCCAACCTGTACCCTGGCTACCAGAAAGTCACCGACCCGGCAGTGCGTGCCAAGTTTGCCAAGGCTTGGGGCGTGCCCGAGGAAAAGCTCCCGC
Organism: uncultured Collinsella sp.; assembly: GCA_965146285.1. Lineage (GTDB taxonomy): Bacteria > Actinomycetota > Coriobacteriia > Coriobacteriales > Coriobacteriaceae > Collinsella. Next base: position 76,073 of record CBCTFW010000008.1, on the reverse strand, counting down.
TCGAGGAGGGCTACAAGCTCACCGACCTGGGCCACCTGGTCGACGAGGGCAAGGTGCACTGCTTCTACAACTACGGCGAGGACCCGGTGCAGACCGAGCCCGATTCGGCCGGCATGCGCAAGACGCTCTCCGAGCTGGATCTGTTCATTTGCCAGGACATCTTCATGACGCAGACGACCATGCTCGCCGACGTTATCCTGCCCGCTACCTCTTGGGGCGAGCACGAGGGTGTCTTTACCGCATCCGACCGTAGCTTCCAGCACTTTGACGCGGCCGTTCCGCCCAAGGGCGAGTGCCGCCACGACTGGGAGATCTTCGCGGACCTGTCTACGCGTATGGGCTATCCCATGCACTACGACAACACCGAGCAGATCTGGAACGAGTGCATTAGCCTGTGCCCCAACTTTGTGGGCGCGACCTACGAGAAGATGGCTCCCGAGGGCGGTTACGCCCAGTGGCCGGTCAAGAGCACCGATGTGAACGACCACGGTACGCCCGACATGTTCGCTGGTGGCAAGTTCACCACCAAGGACGGCCGCGCCAACCTGATGGCGCACGACTGGGAGGCGCCCTCCGAGCTTCCCGACGATGAGTACCCGCTCATCCTGTGCACCGTCCGCGAGGTCGGCCACTACAGCTGCCGCTCGATGACCGGCAACTGCAAGACGCTGGCGCTGCTTGCCGACGAGCCCGGCTTTGTCCGCATGAATCCCGCGGACGCCCAGGCGCGCGGCATCAAGAACGGCGACATCGTCTCGATTCACAGCCGCCGCGGCCAGGTATACAGCCGCGCCGACGTGAGCGATCGCATCAACAAGGGCACGGTCTACATGACCTACCAGTGGTGGATCGGCAAGTGCAACGAGCTGACCATGCACAAGGTCGACCCGGTCTCGCATACGCCCGAGGACAAGTTCTCCGCCTGCCAGGTCGACGCTATCGCCGATCAGGTCTGGGCTGAGGGCGAGGTGGAGCGTCAGTACACCGAGCTCAAGCAGGCTCTGGTGGACGCCGCTGCTCCCCAGGACGTTGAGCCTGGCGCCGCCAAGTTCGATGACGAGACGCACGTGAACCAAATCGTGTAGTCCCGTTCTCGTTGGCTTTTTGGGCCGGGCGTCCCGTACGTTCGGGAGCCCGGCCCGTTATTTTGAAAGGAAGTGGGGATGAACCGCTTCATCGACATCAATCCGGAGAGGTGCATCGGCTGCGGAACATGCCAGTCCGCCTGTGCCGACGCCCACCGGATGCAGGGTCTTCAGGATACGCCGCGCCTGGCGCTCGTGAAGACCGGCGGTATTTCGGCCGCCCTTGCCTGCCACCATTGCGAGGGTGCTCCCTGCGCCGAGGTTTGCCCGGTGAATGCCATCGAGCACGATGGCGATCGCATCCACGTCAAGGAGCAGGAGTGCATCGGGTGCAGGCTGTGCGCCATTGCGTGCCCCTTCGGAGCCATCCATCCCGATGGCACGTCTATCGCCGGTGTCGCAGGCATGTGCGACCCGACGCCTTCGTATCCTAAGTCCCTGAGCAGCCTGCTTACGTGGGCTCCCGGCCAGTACACCTGCGCTGTCAAGTGCGACCTGTGCGCCTTCGATCCGGACGGCCCGCATTGTGTGGCGGCGTGCCCCACTAAGGCGCTGACCGTCATGGGCGGCGCGGCCGATCGCGAGCTCGATGAGGCCAAGCGCCTGCGCTCGATCGAAAACGGTCCGGCCGTCGACGTTACCGCCGTGGCCCAGGGCCTGTCCGAGAAAGCAGAAGGGAGCGTAAACAATGGATAGCATGACGCTGTTTATCGCATCGCTTGCCGTCTCGTGCATCGGTGCGCTCGCCTCGGTTCTGCTGATCAAGGCCGATAACGCCGCCAAGACCGCCGGCTGCCTTGTCGGCGCCGTCGCCGCGGTGCTTTCGTTTGTGGCCGGTATCCAGGCCGTGCTGGGCGATGTCATGTCGGTCGACACCATCGTGTTCTTCCCGTTTGCCCATTTCCAGCTGCTGCTCAATCAGCTGTCCGGCCTGTTCGTGGCGCTCATCTCGGTGCTCGCGTTTGCCGGTTCGATCTACGGTCTCAACTACTTTGATGAGTACCCGGGCAAAAAGGGCCGCGCCGGCTTCTTCTTTAACACCTTCGTGGCGTCCATGATGCTCGTCATTACCGCCGACAACGTGTTTTGGTTCCTGGTCGCTTTTGAGCTCATGTCGCTGACCTCGTACTTCCTGGTCGTGATCGAGGAGAACGAGAACTCCATCCACGGCGGTTGGCTCTACTTTGTGATCGCGCACGTGGGCTTTGTGCTCATCATGGCGAGCTTCCTCACCATGACCAACTTCGCCGGCGGCTCGTTTGCCTTTGCGGATTTCCGCGCCACGCAGTTTAGCCCCGCGGTCGCATCCGTGTGCTTCGTGCTCGCCTTCTTTGGCTTTGGCGCCAAGGCCGGTATCATCCCGCTGCACGGCTGGCTGCCCAAGGCACATCCCGAGGCGCCGTCCAACGTGTCGGCCCTCATGTCCGGCGGCATGATCAAGATCGGTATCTTCGGTATCCTCAAGGTGGGTCTCGACCTGCTCTCCGCCTCGGGCGTTCAGGTCTGGTGGGGCCTTATGGTCATGGTCTTCGGTGCGATCTCGTCGGTTCTCGGCGTGGCCTTCGCCCTGCAGGAGCATGACATCAAGCGCCTGCTGGCCTATCACTCCGTCGAGAACATCGGCATCATTCTGCTCGGCGTCGGCGCCTCCATGGCCGCCATGGCGCTCAACTCTGTCGGCATCGCCGTCCTGGCTCTGATGGCCGCCCTCTACCACACGTTTAACCACGCGATGTTTAAGGGCGAGCTGTTCTTGGGCGCCGGTGCGCTGCTGTACTCCACGGGTACGCGCAATATGGAGAAGATGGGCGGCCTGTTCCGTCGTATGCCGGCAACGGCCATCTGCTTCCTCGTTGGCGCGCTTGCCATCTCGGCCATCCCGCCCTTCAACGGCTTTGTGTCCGAGTGGTTTACCTACCAGTCGCTCTTTAACGCCGCCATGCAGGGTGACAAGGCCGTCATGATCGTGGCCGTGTTCGCTGCCGTCGCGCTTGCCATTACCGGCGCTCTGGCCGTCACGTGCTTCGTCAAGGCCTATGGCGTCTCCTTTGCCTCCGCGCCCCGCTCCGAGGCCGCGGCCAATGCCAAGGAGGTTCCCGCCCCTATGGTGTTTGCGCAGGGCCTGCTCGCGGCCATCTGCGTCGTGCTGGGCATTGGCGCTCCCGTGATCGCGCCCGTGCTGGTCGATGTCGCCGCGTCCGTGCTGCATCCGTACGGTGGCGTATTTGCCGCCGAGGGCATGGAGCTCATGAACCAATACTCCGGCGCTGCCACCTCCACGCCCGCGATCGCCATTGCGCTCGTGGTGCTCGTCGGCCTTGCCTGCGGTTATCGCAAGCTCAAGACCGTCGGCAAGGTGCAGAAGTCCCAGCCGTGGGCATGCGGCTACGCTCCCAACGAGCATATGCCCGTCGTGGCCACGACCTTTGCCTCCGAGGTGTCCTGGTTTATGCAGCCGCTCTACACGCTGCGCGACCGCTGCACGGCCGTCTGCTGGTCCATCGCGCACTTCTTCCAGAAGCTCACCGGTGTGGCCGAGGCTGTGGAGCCCGTACCCGACAAGGTTCTCGTCGATGCCCCGCATAAGGGTGTCGAGAAGCTCGCCGACCTCGCGACTAAGCTCGAGGGCGGCAACTACAGCATCTATATCTGCTACATCGTCGCGGCACTCGTGGTGTTCCTCGTGCTCGCCGTGCAAATGGGTTAAGGAGGGGAGAGCATGAACAACATCGTACTTGCCGTTCTGCAGGGCGTGGTCGTCATGGCCGTCGCACCGTTCTTCTCCGGTCTCGGCCGCGTGATCCGCGCCAAGATGCACAACCGTCGCGGCCCCAGCATCATGCAGGACTACCGCGACCTGGCCAAGCTCTTTGCGCGCCCCGAGTCCCAGAGCGAGGATGCGAGCTTTGCGCTGCGCATTATGCCGCCGCTGTTCTTCGCCGTCGCCTTTATGCTCGCGATGGGCCTGCCGCTCTTCACGGCACAAAGCCCCATCCCGGTCTTTGGTGACGCCATCACCATTATGTACAGCCTGGCGCTCGCCCGCTTCTTCTTCGCCCTCTGCGGTGTGGATTCGTCCAACGCCTACGCCGGTATCGGCGGCGTCCGCGAGCTGCTCATGAGCGTGCTCATCGAGCCGTCCATGCTGCTGGCGCTGTTTGCCGCCGCCCTGGTGTGCGGCTCCACCGATATCGCCACCATGGGTCAGCACATCATGACGGGCGCCATCGACGCGCCGGTCGCCGTGATCCTTGCCGGCATCGCCTTTGCGATTGCCTGCTACATGGAACTCGGCAAGCTGCCGTTTGATCAGGCCGAGGCCGAGCAGGAGCTTCAGGAAGGTCCGCTCGCCGAGCTTTCCGGCCCGTCGCTCGCCATGGCCAAGCTTGCCATGTCTATGAAGCAGGTCCTGGTCGTCGCCTGGTTCTGCGCGATCTTCGTCCCCTGGGGCGAGCCCGCGACCGTGGGCGCCGCCGCCGTTCTGGGTGCAGTCATCTTCCTGGTGAAGTGCCTGATCGACTTTGTCGTATGCGGCGTGATCGAGAACTCCTGCTCGCGCTCGCGTTTTAAGGTGCTTGGCAATCAGACCTGGGCCGTCGTGGGCATCGCCGTTCTGGCGTTTGTCTTCGTGGTCGTCGGCGTGTAGGAGAAGGGAGAAACAATGTCATTTGCAGTCAGTCTGTCCCTTCTCGGCTTGGTCGCTATCGCGGCCCCGATGGTGGCCTCGGTGCTCGTCGCCCTGTTCCCCCGTCCGTACGCCAAGTGGTTCAGCGTTTTGGGTGCCGCCGTCTCGACGGTCTGCACCATCGCCCTCGCCGCGAATTTCGCCGGCGCCGGCATGCCCGACACGCAGGTCCCCCTGATCTCGTTTGGGCAGACCCTCGTCATGGGATTCACCTTCGATCGCATGAGCACGCTGCTCGCGCCCGCCTTTGTGGGTATCGGCCTGCTTGTCGTGATCTATTCGATTCCCTATATGAGCGAGAATAACCGTGAGCATCCCGACGCACCGCGTCGTCGCTTCTACGCGTACCTCGCGACCTTCATTGGCGCCATGGCCGGCCTCGTGTACAGCTCGACCCTTTTGGGCCAGCTCGTGTTCTTTGAGATCACGGGTGCGTGCTCTTGGGGCCTCATTAGCTACTACATGACGCCTACGGCCAAGAAGGCCGGCATGAAGGCCCTGATCATTACGCATATCGGTGCGCTCGGCCTGTATCTGGGCGCCGCCATCGTGTTTGCCCATACCGGTACCTTCGCCATTACCGCGATTGCCGGCCTCGACGCCAAGCTCAAGGCTATCGTCCTTTTGCTCGTGCTGTTTGCGGCCTGGGCCAAGTCCGCACAGGTTCCCATGTACATGTGGCTGCCTTCGGCCATGGAGGCGCCGACGCCTGTTTCGGCCTACCTGCATGGCGCCTCGATGGTTAAGGTCGGCGTGTGCGTGTTCGCGCGTGCACTCGTCTCTGCCGGCGAGATCCCCGAGATCGTGGGTTGGGTCGCCATTATCGACGCCATGGTCACCATGCTTTTTGGCTTCCTTATGTACCTGCCGCAAAAGGACATGAAGCGTCTGCTGGCCTTCTCCACGATCGCCCAGCTCTCCTATGTGTTCTTTGGTCTGGGCCTTTCGGTCTTTGGCAGCCAGCTGGCCTTCGATGGCGCCGTCTGCCACATCTTTAACCACGCTTTCGCCAAGACGCTGTTCTTCCTGATCGCCGGTTCGTTCTCCTTTACGCTCGGCACGCGTATGCTGCCCAAGCTTCGCGGCATCGTAAAGAAGTACCCGATCTCGGGCGTGGGCTTCGGTGTCGCGGCACTCGCCATTGCCGGCGTGCCGCCCATGAACACGTTCTTCTCGAAGTTCCAGATCATCGCCGGCGGCTTTTCTGTAGGTGCCGGCAACGTCGCGATCCTGGTGCTCGTGTGCATCATGGTTGCCGAGACCGTCGCCACCTTTGCCTGGTTCCTCAAGTGGATGGGCTATTGCCTGCCCGGTGAGCCGAGCGAAGAGGTCGCTGCGGGAGCCCCGCTTCCCCGCGCGATGGCGTTCGTGTTCATCGTGCTCATCATCATGGTCATCGTCAGCGGCCCGCTTTCGGCCAGCTGGATCGGTTAGGAGGTAGAACGACATGGGTTATTCGATCGTCAACATCCTTGGCGGCCTTCTGATCGTCACGTCCACCATGGTGGTCGTTTCCAAGAACATCAAGCACGCCATTAGCTGGTATGCGGTGCAGTCGCTGGTGCTCGTGGGGCTGCTCGCTACGCTCGGTGCCACCACCGGTGCCCAGGAGCTGCTTATGTGGGCCGGATCTGCCTTTATCACCAAGGTCGTCCTGGTTCCCTATATCCTCAACCGTGCGTACAAGAAGATGGGTGAGCCGAGCGACGCATCGCTCAAGGCCGGCCTTAAGCCCGCGTGGGCCATCTGCATCATCGCCGTCGAGGTCGCGATCTGCTTTGCCGTCGTGACGCAGATCAGCCTGCCCACGGCTGAGGTCGCAACGCCTGCGCTCGCCATTAGCTTCGCTCACTTCTTTGTGGGCCTTACCTGCATCATCTCGCAGCGCAACATCATGAAGCAGATCTTTGGATACTGCCTTATGGAAAACGGCAGCCACGTGACGCTCGCGCTTTTGGCTCCCACCGCTCCCGAGATCATCGAGATCGGTATCGCCACCGACGCCATCTTTGCCGTCATCATCATGTCCATCGTCGTGCGTCGCATTTGGGACGACTCCCACTCGCTCGATGCGCGCGACCTGTCCGAGCTGAGGGGGTAGTCCATGGAAACGTTGATTCTCGCCCTGCTCGCGACTCCTTTGGTGTTCTCGCTGGTCATGGCGTTTTTGCCCAAGAACACGTCCTATAACGTGTTTGCCGGTCTCAACCTGGTCTCCGTCGCAGCCGTCCTGGTGCTGTCGATTATGACGGCCGGTGACGTCCTTATGAGTGGCGACACCGCGAGCGCTCTTGGCCTGTGGTTTCACCTCGATTCGCTGGGCGCCATCTTTGTGCTGCTCATCGGCTTTATCGGTTTTCTTACGGGGCTGTTCTCGTTGCCCTATGTAAAGGCCGATATCGAGGAGGGCTCCATGCCCGCCGAGCGCGCCAAGCAGTATTTTGCGCTGTTTAGCCTGTTTGTGTTCACCATGCTGCTCGCGTGCCTGTCCAACAACATGATCCTCACGTGGGCCGCCGTGGAGGCAACCACGCTTTCCACCGTGTTCCTCGTGGGTATCTACAAGAACAAGACGGCCCTCGAGGCTTCTTGGAAGTATGCGATGGTCTGCACCGCCGGCGTGGCCTTTGGCCTGTTCGGTACGCTGCTGATCTACGCCAACGCCGCCGACGTGATTCCCAACGCCCACGAGGCCGCGTTCCTGTCGTGCGTGCTGCCGTATGCCGACCAGTTCGACCCGACGCTCATGCGCCTCGCCTTTGCGTTTATTGTGATCGGCTTTGGCACCAAGGCCGGCCTGTTCCCCATGCATACTTGGCTGCCTGATGCCCACTCCCAGGCCCCGAGCCCTGTCTCGGCCCTGCTCTCGGGCGTGCTGCTTAAGTGCGCCATGCTTGTGATCATGCGCTTCTATGGCTTTACCATCCAGGCCGTGGGCGCCGAGTATCCGCAACTTTTGCTGCTGATCGTCGGCACGCTGTCCATTTTGGTGGCGGCGCTTTCGATGTTTCGTCAGGACGACCTCAAGCGCCGCTTTGCGTACTCGTCTGTGGAGAACGTGGGCGTTATCGCCCTGTGCCTGGGTATCGGTGGCCCGCTGGGTATCGCCGCGGCCCTGCTGCACTGCGTGTTCCACGGCTTTACCAAGACGCTTGCCTTCTGCGTGTCCGGCAACATCCAGCACGCCTTTGGCACGCGTAGCCTGGCCAAGATCCAGGGCGTCGTCGAGGTTGCCCCCGCAACCGCCGCGCTCGCCGTCCTGGCGCTGCTCGGTCTTGGCGCCTTCCCGCCCTTTGGCATGTTTATCTCCGAGTTCCTGACTTTTGTCGCCGGTGTTACCGCCGGTCCCATGTGGCTGGTCGTCGTGGTCGCCCTCGGTCTTACCGTGGCCATCTCCGCGCTCACCCGCATCGCACTCAAGTCGGTATTCGGCCATGCGCCCCAGGGCATGGGCAAGCATGAGGCCCCGGCGCTCATGCTTATCCCCGAAATCATCCTGGCTGTCATGATCTTGTGGTTTGGCATCGCCACCCCGCTGCCTCTCGTGCACGGTGTGGAGACCGCGACCGGCATCGTGCTCGAGCAGAGCACCGAGGAACTTCACGCGACGCCGATGTACCGCGCTGTGTTCGGTACCGAGACCGCTCAGAGCGAGGTGGAGTAACGAATGATTGAAACTGAGAACAAGGTGTATGCCCGTCGCTGCGAGAGCCATGTCGAGGCCCTGCGCCACGCCGTTCCGGGCTGCATCGAGAAGGTCGAGTGGCAGTGCGAGGACCAGCTGACGATCACCGTCAAGCAGGACAAGCTGCCCGAGGCCGTCCACTATCTGTACTACGAGCGCTACGGCTGGATTCCCGTGATCATCGGCAACGATGAGCGCAGCCTGTGCGGCCGTTACGCCGTGTACTATGTCATCTCCATGGAGGGGGAGGACCCCGGCTGGGTGACCGTGCGCACCGAGGTCGATCCCGCCAAGATGACGTTCCCGTCCGTGACGCCGTTCGTCCCCGCCTGCGTGTGGGGCGAGCGCGAGCTGCGCGACATGTTCGGCCTGATCCCCGAGGGTCTGCCCGACCGTCGCCGCCTGGTACTGCCCGATGACTGGCCCAGCGGCCTGTACCCGCTGCGCAAGGACTCCATGGACTACCGCTTCCGTCCCGCTCCCGCGAGCGACATGGAAAACTACGAGTTCTTGGCCGACACCAAGGGCAAGGAGACCACGCTCGTCCCCATGGGCCCGCTGCACATTACCTCCGACGAGCCTGGCCACTTCCGCCTGTTCGTCGAGGGCGAGACGATCGTCGATGCCGACTACCGTCTGTTCTACGTGCACCGCGGCATGGAGAAGGTCGCCGAGACGCGCCTGAACTATGACGCCGTGACGTTCCTCGCCGACCGTATCTGCGGCATCTGCGGCTGCGCTCACTCGGTGGCCTACGCCGAGGCCGTCGAGCGCGCCCAGGGCATTCATGTCCCGCCGCGCGCCCAGTACATCCGCGCCATCATGCTCGAGGTCGAGCGCCTGCACTCGCATCTGCTCAACATTGGCCTGGCGTCGCACTACACGGGTTTCGACTCCGGCTTCCAGCAGTTCTTCCGCGTTCGCGAGAAGTCCATGGACCTGGCCGAGAAGCTCTCCGGTCACCGCAAGACCTACGGCCTCAACGTGATCGGCGGCGTGCGTCGTGACATTTTGGCCGAGCAGAAGCTCTCCACGCTCACGACCATCCACCAGCTGCGCTCCGAGGTCCAGGAGCTCGTCGACGTCTTGCTCTCCACGCCCAACTTTATTGAGCGTACGAGCGGTATCGGCATTCTGGACCGCAAGATCGCACGCGACTTCTCGCCGGTCGGCCCGCTCATGCGTGGCTCGGGCTATGCCCGCGACGTGCGCTTCGACCATCCCTTCGACGGCTACGCCGATCCGGATGTTCAGAAGATGCACGCCGCTACGGCCGACACCTGCGATGCCTTCGGCCGTACCGCCGTTCGCATCCAGGAGGTCTACGATTCGATCGACATGATTGAGACCATGCTCGAGAACTGCCCGTCGGGCCCCATCCTCACCACGGATTGGGAGTACACCCCGCACAAGTACGCCATCGGCGCCACCGAGGCGCCGCGCGGCGAGGACGTGCACTGGGCCATGCTCGGCAACAACCAGAAGTGCTACCGCTGGCGCGCCAAGGCCGCCACGTACAGCAACTGGCCGGTCCTGCGCTACATGTTCCGCGGCAACACCGTGGGCGACGCGGCGCTGATCGTCGGCTCGCTCGACCCGTGCTACTCCTGCACCGACCGCGTGACGGTGACCGATGTCGCCGCCAAGCGCGACCACGTGCTCGACAAGGAGCAGTTCGAGAACGTCTGGCGCGACAAGTCGCCGCTTGCGGGCGAGGGCACCATGGCCGCCCCGCTCGATGAGGAGGCGCTCTAATATGCTGAAGCTTTGGAAAGTTAACGCCAAGGCCGGCGACGCGACGGTCAAGTACCCGTTTGCGCCGTTCCCCACCAACAAGGACATGCGCGGCAAGCCCGAGCACAATGCGGAGCTCTGCATCGCCTGCGGTGCCTGCGGCGTGGCGTGCCCGGCCGATGCCATTCGCATGGACACCGACCTTGCGGCCGATACCATCACCTGGTCGATCGACTACGGTCGCTGCATCTTTTGCGGCCGCTGCGAGGAAGCCTGCCCCATGGAGGCCATCAAACTCACCGAGGAGTTTGAGCTGGCCGTCATGAGCAAGGATGACCTCACCAGCAAGAGCGTCTATACGCTCGAGCACTGCTCGCGTTGCGGCAAGCCGTTTGCCCCGCACAAGGAGATCGACTACGCCAAGCGCCTGCTGCAAAAGGCCGGCGGCATGGAGGCCGAGCAGGCTGCCCGTACCGTCGGTATGTGCCAGGAGTGCAAGCGCGAGCTCGATGCCCTGCGTGCCGCGTCGGCCGTCAAGACCGGCAACGCTGCCGGCATGGCTGCCAACGAGACGCTTGCGTCCGGCGAGCCCCAGGGCCCCGGCATGGAGTATCTGGGCGGCCACGGCGTGAACCCGGAGTATATCGACCGCGAGCTCAACCCCGATGCGCCCGAGATTCCCGCCGGTCCGGCGCCGGTCGAGGGCATCATCATGGATTTTGAAACGAAGGAGGAGTAACCATGGCCGAACCCACGCTTTTGCCCGAGCGGCTTCAGTACCGCCCGACCAAGATCGAGCTCGACGAGAGCATCGAGAAGGCCAAGGCGACCCTTCTTAAGAAGATCAAGCGCTCGGTGTACGTCTACCGTGTTGACTGCGGCGGTTGCAACGGCTGCGAGATCGAGATCTTCGGTTCTATCACGCCCGTCTTCGACGTCGAGCGCTTTGGCATCAAGGTCGTGCCCTCGCCCCGTCACGCCGATGTGCTGCTGTACACCGGCGCCGTGACGCGTGCCATGCGCATGCCGGCCCTGCGCGCCTTTGAGGCCGCACCCGATCCCAAGATTGTGGTGTCCTATGGCGCGTGCGGCTGCACCGGTGGCATCTTCTACGACAACTACTGCGTCTGGGGCGGCACGGACAAGATCTTGCCGGTCGATGTCTACATCCCCGGCTGCCCTCCCAGCCCCGCGCAGACCATCTACGGCTTTGCCATGGCACTTGGCCTGCTGGACCAAAAGCTCCATGCCGAGACCACGGTGGAGGCCGCCGGCGAGCAAGCCGATATCCTGCACCCCGGTGTGCCGTACAAACTGCGCGTCGCCATCGAGCGCGAGGCTCGCGCCATGAGCGGCTACCGTTACGGCCGCGACCTGGCCAACGAGTTTATGGATACGCTCGAGGGCGCGCCCAAGGGCGATATCCGCGGTGCCATGGCGCTGCTCATCGACAAGCAAGATGATCCTCGCCGCGTTGAGGTCTACTCGGCGTTGCAGGATCTGGTGCTGGCCGGAGGTCGCTAGATGGAGCTCACGGACCGCTCTGGTTACTTTGCGGGCCCCGGTATGCTCGGCGGCTCCTTTGGCGATGCCTCGCGCGCAAGCGACGAGGCCGCCGAGGGCGTCGCCGACCCCTGCCTGGGTCACGCGCCCGACCAGGTGGTCTTCTACGAGCTCACGCGTAAGTTTGTGGAGACCGAGGAAGACGTTCCCCAGGAGGCCTGCGACGTGCTGTACTACACGCTCGCCATGGGCCACCACACCGGCGTGCTCGACTGCTTCGAGCCGCGCTTGTCGGTGCCGGTGAACGTGTTCTATTCGCTCGTTGACGCGCTGCCGGAGGGGGAGGCCAAAACCAAGTTCGAGGCCATCCGCTCCTTTGGTGAGTGCCAGCTCGACAAGGCGGCGGTGCCGTCGCTGCTCGAGACCTGCGATGCGTTGCTCGACGAGCGCGGTTTTCGCGGTTCTGCCAAGGCCGGCATCTCGGTGTTCGATGACGACTTTGGCCTGCATGCCCAGCAGGTCGCGTTCTTAATGAAGTTTCGCGATCTGGTTGAGCGCGTGCGCGATGTGTCGGGCGTGTATCTGACGGGGAGGTTGCAGTAATGGGTCGCGTTGTGGATGGTCGTGTGAACGGCGCTCCGTTTGCGGGTATCGTGCTCACGGCGGGAAGCGTGCTGCGTGCCGACGATGCCGCCGGCCCTGTGCTCTCCAAAAAGATGGAGGACGCGCCGCTTGCCGGCTGGTACACCATCGATGGCGGTCAGACGCCCGAGGATGACATCATCGAGGTCAAGCGCGAGCGTCCGCCGCGTTTGGTTTTGGTCGATGCCGCCGACATGGCGCTGCCCGTCGGCGCCATCCGCCTGCTCGACAAACGCGACGTGGCCCGCAAGTCGATGTTCACCACGCATTCGCTTCCTTTGTCGATTCTGATCGAAGAGATTGAGCAATCGTGCGAAGATATCGTCTTCATAGGGATTCAGCCGGGAGACACGGAGTTCTACAACCCCATGTCCCCGGAGGTCTTTGAGGCTGTCGACGCCGTGTACGACGCCGTGGCCGCCAACGACTTTTCCCACTTTGTCCGCTTGGGGCAAGAGCAATAGGAGCGCTTGTCCCTGCTGATTAGGAAAGAAGTGATTGACATGGCAGATTCCAAGGTGGAGTACCCCGCTCCCGATTGCCTGGCGCCCGCCGCGATCGAGGCCAAGACCGAGGCCGCCGGCGTGACCAAGGCTAACCTGCCGGTCGCTAAGGCCTTTCTGTTGGCAATGTTCGCCGGCGCGTTTATCGCCTTCGGCGGCCTGTTCTTTACGGTGTTTTTGAGCGACAGCACGCTGGGCTGGGGTGCCCAGCGTGTCGTGGGCGGCCTGTGCTTTTGCCTGGGCCTGGTGCTGGTGCTGGTGTGCGGCGCCGAGCTGTTTACCGGCAATTCGCTTATGGTCTGCGCGCTCAAGAGCAAAAAGATCACCCTGGCTCAGATGCTCAAGGCTTGGGTCGTCGTATGGGTCGGTAACTTTGTCGGTGCCCTGTTCATCGTCTTTTTGGTGTACATGGCCGGCATCTATAAGCTCAACGGCGAGGCGGTCGCCAACTCCATGGTGAGCGTCGCTGCCGGCAAGGTGACGATCGACTGGGTGACGATCTTCTTCCGCGGCATCCTGTGCAACATCTTTGTGTGTCTTGCCGTGTGGATCGGTACCGCCGGCAAGACCGTGGTCGATAAGGTCGTGGGCATTCTGCTGCCGATCGCTGCCTTTGTGGCCTGCGGTTTTGAGCACTGCGTTGCCAACATGTACTTTTTGCCCATGGGTGCCGTGATGCACGCGTGCGGCTATGGTGCCGACGTCGCCGGCGCCGATGCGCTCAACGCCGCGGGCATTGCGTTTAACCTGTCCGCCGCCACGCTGGGCAACATCGTGGGCGGCGCGGTTCTGGTCGCGCTCGGCTATTGGTTTGTCTACGCTAAGAAGTCCGAGGTGTAAAGTACCGTCTGTTTGACGTTGGGCCTCCCGCGGGGCGTTGCCGTGCGGGAGGCTTTTTGGGTCTGGGGCTCGTTGCCGGGCTTTTGGCCTGTTGTGTTTGGCTGATGAAAGGGGTAATCGAGATGGCATCTGCTGTGAAGCGTGACGGTCGCGCCGTGGTGACCACATGCGGGGGATGCTATGCCGATTGCGCCTTTGCGGCACGCGTTGAGGACGGTCGCGTGGTGGCCGAGCTGCCGGTGCCGGGGCATCCGTGCGCGGCGCGTGCCCTCTGCGCCCGCGGTCGGCATCGCCTGGCAATGCCGTTTGACGAGAACGACCGCATCATGCACCCCATGCGCCGACGAGCTGATGGCTCGGGGTTCGATGCGATTTCGTGGGATGAGGCGTTCGCGCAGATCGCAGCGCGCCTTGGGAGGATTGTTGACGAGCGCGGGCCTCGTGCGCTGGGCATGACGCTTGGCGTACCCTCGTTCGACCGCTACTGGGCCTATCGCCTTATGCATGCGCTGGGTTCGCCTAACGTGTACGGTGCCGACGGTGCCTGCGAGGTAAGCCGACTTACCGGTTGGGAGCACAGCCTGGGCTACAGCCCCGCCTCCGACCTGGCGCATACCGACTGCATCATGTACCTGGGGCGTTCCATCGTCGATTCATCGACGATGGGGGCCGTTGACGCGCTCAACGATGCGCGCCGGCGCGGGGCGAAGATCATCGTGGTCGACCCCCGGCGCAGCGGCTCGGCCGCGCTTGCCGATCGCTGGTTGCGTGTGCGCCCGGGCTGCGATTTAGCGCTGATGTTGGGTATTGCCCACGTCTTGATTGCCGAGGATCTGTATGACCACGAGTTCGTGACCCGCTATACCACGGGTTTTGGCGAGCTGGCGCAGGCGGCCCGTGCTTGGACGCCCGAGTGGGCCGAGTCGATGTGCGACGTGCCGGCCGCAGAGATTGTCGCGACGGCGCGCGATCTGGCTGCCGCCGCGCCTGCTGCGGTGGTGGATGCGGGCTTTCATGGTGGCATCGGTATCGCGTATGCCAATAGCACCCAGACCGCGCGCGCTATCTGCTTGGTCGATGTGCTGCTGGGCTGTATCGGGCATGCGGGCGGTGCGCTCAACCCGCCCACGTCGCTTTTGTTGGGCGACCTCGATCCCGCACGTTTTGCGACGCCGCCGGTGCCGCGCGGGCCCAAGCTGGGGTCCGAGCGCTATCCACTGGTCGATCCGGTGCGCGGCCTGTGCACGACCATCGGTCAGTCGATTCTCGCCGGCGATTTGCGCGGACTCATCGTCTATGCCAGTAACCCCGGTGCGGGCTATGGCAATGCGCAGGCTTGGTTGGGTATTTTGCAGCAGCTCGACTTGCTCGTGACGATTGATATTCGCTGGTCTGAGACAGCGCGCGCTTCTGACTTCGTGCTGCCCGATGTGACGTATCTTGAGGCCGACCGCGGCGTGGGCACGGTCGTGGGCGCCAACGATGCGCGCGTTTTCTACCGCAACGCCGTGCTGCCCGTGCAGCATGACGACACACGTCCCGGTCGGGAGATTTTTGCCGGTCTGGCGCAGGCGTGTGGCGTGGGCGAGTACTTCCAGTTTACGTCTGACGATCTGGCGGCTGCCCAGGTGGCGCCGTTTGGAATTGACCTCGCTGCGCTTAAGGAGCGCGGTTGGGCCGATACGGGCGTGCCGCTGCCGTCGCGCACGGGTGAGCCGGCGATTCCCCTGGATGGCGGCAAAATTGCGCTGGCAAGCGACGTATGGGAACGAGCCGGCCTGGGTCGTGTACCCAACTGGATCGCTCCCATGGTGGAGCCTGGCCCGGGGATGTTTCGCCTCATTAGCGGCAACCGTCCCTTTGAGTCGCATACCTCGCGCAGGCTCGCGGCCCAAGGTGCCGCCGAGGCGGGGTCGGACCTGGACGCCGTGCAGATGAACGCCGATGTCGCCGCTCGCATGGGTATCGCCGATGGCGAGGTCGTCGAACTCGTGAGCGATATGGGCCGCGACCGCGTGCGCGTGGAGACGACGCCGTATCTGCATCCGGCGTGCATCTTTACGTCGGCCGCCCCTGGTGGACGTTCGTTTGGTGCCGAAGCCGTCGGCGCTCAGGTCTTGGGCGTCGGTCCGCTCGACCACACGCCGCTGCGCTGGGATCCCATTACGGGAGCCGCGCTCACCCAGGAAAATGCCGTTCGCGTGGAAAAGATTGCTGCGCGCAGGGATAATGACGAGTAATTGACTCAGCCGATGCGTTCGACTGATTTACGTTTGTTTTGAAAGGCTGCACATGAGCGATAGCCAGAACATTTCCGATGAGGTGCGCGCCCGTCTGCGCGCCATTCCCTCCGTCAACGAGCTGCTCGCCGAGTGGCCGGTGGTAAAGGCGGCGGGGGAGACGTGTGATGCGGTAGTCCATGCCGCCGTCACGGCCGTGCTCGACGAGGAGCGCGCCGCCATTCGCGCCGGCGCCGCCCCGCGCTCAAAACGCGAGCTGGCGTCGGCTATCGAATTCCGTGCGCATCGTTCTGCGCTGCCTAGTCTGCGTCCAGCCGTCAACGCCACGGGTGTGGTCATCCACACCAATCTGGGTCGCGCCCCGCTTGCGGAATCGGCTGCCAAGGCCGTGGCCGAGGTCGCGCGCGGGTACAGCACGCTCGAGTACAGCGTCGACACCTGCTCGCGCGGGTCGCGCAAGGAGCATGCCGCTCAGCTCATCCGCTCGCTTACCGGTGCCGAGGACGCGCTGGTCGTTAACAATAACGCCGCCGCGGTGTTGCTGGTGCTGGCCACTCACGCTGCGGGCAAAGAGGTTATCGTGAGCCGCGGCGAGCTTGTCGAGATCGGCGGCAGCTTCCGTATCCCCGATGTTATGGAGGCCTCGGGCGCCAAGCTCGTCGAGGTCGGAGCCACCAACCGCACGCACTTGAGCGACTACGAGCGCGCCATCACGCCCGATACGGCCATGATCCTCAAGGTCCATCCTTCCAACTACCGTATCGAGGGTTTCCACGAGGAGGTAGGTTCTCGGGAGCTTGCGGCGCTTGCTCACAAGCATGGTCTGCTGTTCTACGAGGACCAGGGGTCGGGCGCGCTCCTGCCCGATGACATCCTGGTGCGCGGCGGCGAGGAGACCACGCCGACCTCGGTTGCCGCCGGGCTCGACATCGTGTCGTGCTCGGGCGATAAGCTGCTTGGTGCTGCGCAGGCGGGCATCATCATGGGCCGTCGCGATCTGGTCCAGGCCTGCGGGTCGCATCCGCTTATGCGTGCCCTGCGTCCGGGCAAGCTCGCACTGGCGGCGCTCGAGGCCACGCTGCGCATCTACATGGACGGTGCCGATGTGGCCCATCGCGACATTCCGGTCCTCAGCATGCTTACGCTTCCTCAGGCTCACCTGGATCGTCGTGCGCGCAAGTTGCGCGATCTTATGGCGGCGGGGCTCGATAAGGCCGGCTGCCCGTGTGCTGTTGAGCTGGAGATCGTTGAGGAGGCGTCGACTCCCGGCGGCGGTTCGCTGCCTACCGTCGAGCTGCCGACGATGTGCGTTGCCGTACGCCTTGTTGACGAGCACCTGACGGTCGACGCGCTCAAGCGCTCGCTCGTTCAGGACTTCGATACGCCGGTCGTCACGCGCACCTCGCACGATCGCATTCTGTTTGACGTCCGCACGCTCGTGGGCGACCGCGATATCGAGACGGCGGCATCGACGCTCGTCGCGTGCGTTAAGAAGGCGATTGCTCGATGAGTGAGGTTCAAGCGCTGGTGGAGTGTCCCGTTATCGTTGGCACGGCGGGCCACGTCGACCACGGTAAGTCGGCGCTGATCGAGGCGTTGACCGGCAAGAATCCCGACCGTCTGGAGGTAGAGCGCCGTCGCGGTATGACTGTGGAGCTGGGCTTTGGCGAGCTGGCGCTGCCGAGTGGCAAGATTGTCGGCCTGGTCGATGTGCCGGGGCATGCCCATTACTTGCGCGCCATGGTGCAGGGCGCGACGGGCATCGACGTTGCCGTGCTGGTGGTTTCGGCCGTCGAGGGCGTGATGCCGCAGACCCGCGAGCACGTGCATGTGCTGGAGCTGCTGGGCGTTACGCATATGGTGGTCGCGCTGACCATGTGTGACCTGGCCGATGCCGAGATGACCGAGCTTGCCGAGCTCGATGTCGATGACTTTTTGTCGGGTACCGTGTTTGCGGGTGCGCCGATTGTGCCCGTGTCGTCCAAGACCGGCGCGGGACTCGATAACCTGCTGGTTGCGCTCGACGAGCAGGTTGCCGCTTGCTGGGATGCCTGCCGTGCTCGTGCCGAGCTTACCGATGCCGCACCGCGTCTGCCCATCGACCGTTGCTTTACGATCAAGGGCGCCGGTACCGTGGTGACGGGAACGCTGCACGATGCGCCCGTCGCGGTGGGGGATGAGCTTGTCGCGCTGCCGTCGCGTACGGCCTGTCGCGTGCGTGGGATTCAGGTGCATGGCGATACGCCGCGGGCGTTGCCCGGTCAGCGTGTGGCGCTCAACTTGGTGGGCGATGCCGTCGCCGCGCTCGATCGCGGTGAGATGCTCGGCGTGGCGGGCCGCTTTGGCCAGACGATGCGATTTATGATGGCGTTTACGTATTTGGGTCGCGAGGGAGCCAAGCCGCGTGTGCTCGAGTCGGGTGCGCGCGTGCACGTGATGGCGGGTACAGCCGAGGTTGTCGGTCGCATCATGTTCATGGAGGGCGAGGCTCCCATGGCGGTGGGTGAGACCCGTACCGTGCAGGTGCGCCTGGAGGAGCCGCTGCCGCTGCGTGCCGGAGACCATGCCGTGGTGCTGTCCTATTCGCCCGTTATGCTCATCGGCGGCGGGCGCGTGCTGCTATCGCGCTGCCGTCGCTCGCGCGAGCTTTCTGCTGGCGAGCACGCACTGTTTGCGGCGCTTGAGTCCGGTGATATCGCGGGCGGTGTGGGCGCTTGGCTGGCGCTGCAGATGCTGCCGGTTACGGCGGTTGATGTTGCTGAGGCTTTGGATCTTGGTGTCGGCGAGGCCGATGCTGCGCTGCGCGGGTTGGTGGCGCAGGGCGCTGCTTGCGCGCTTGCTGGCTCGGATGGCTCGCTGTACGCAGGTGCTTCCGCGCTCGACGCCGCGATGGATGCGCTGGCGGCGACCCTGTCGGCCATGCACGCGGCGGCTCCCAAGGAGACGGGCTTTACGCCCGGAGCCGTTGCCCATGCTGCGTGGCCTGCCGCTGATGATGGCGTTGCCGCGGCTCTGATTGCCGAGGGCTGCTCGCGTGGCGTGTGCGCCGCCGAGGGCGCCGAGGTGTTCGACCCGCACTCCGCTGCCGCCGCGGCGCGTGTGGTGCGCGAGGCCTGCGAACGTATCGTTGCCTTGCTGGACGAAGCCGGCCTCGATGCACCGACATTGCCCGAGGTGGGCGAACAGCTGCAGCTCGATCGCGACACCATGACGCGTGCCCTGCGCGAGCTTTCGCTCAATCGCTCGATCGTGAAGGTCGAGCGCGACGTTGCCCTGTCTGCTGCCGCCGAGGCCCATGCGCGCGAGCTTGTTGCCGCCGCTATCGCCGATGCCGGTGGCGCTGCCACCACGAGTGTGCTGCGCGAGGCGCTGGGTGTGTCGCGCAAACGTGCCATCAGCATCTTGGAGCATTTGGACGCCGTGCGCTTTACGGTGCTCGACAAGGATGCCGGCGGCCTGCGCTCCCTGCGCTAGATTGGCTGCTCGGTTTGGTAAAATACCGCCGCACTTGGGAACGGATGGGCTCCGGTGGGCTCCGCGGTCCTCAAAACCGTTGCGAGGCGTGCAAAACGTCTTGGATGTGTTCGATTCACATACGTTCCCGCCATACGCTACCAGCGCTTTTGTGCTCGCGGTCTTGCTGCGTGCCGCAAGGGCGCTGTTTTGTTTTTGTGCGGGTCCGCCGTGTCGTCTGCCTTGTCGCCTACGGTATTTGCCCCGTGTGCTGGGTTTAGAACGCGCCGATGGAGGTGTTTTGCCGTATGACTACCGTAAGACGTGCCGATCTTTCTTGTGTCGTCCAAGCGGGTGGGCTGTCCTCGCGCATGGGTTGCGATAAGGCGCGGATGTTGTTTTGCGGCGAGCCGCTCATCGAACGCGTACTGGGTCGGCTGGCGCAAGTTGCCGGCGAATTGGTCGTGACGACCTCGCGTCCCAGCGAGCTTGCCTATCTTGAGGAGCGCGCGTTTGGCGGTCTTGTACCACGCGTGGTAGCGGACCTTGAAGGGTCGGCAGGCGCCATGCGCGGCATCGCGAGCTCGCTGGCTGCGGCTCGGCTGCCTCTCGTGGCGATCGTCGCCTGCGATATGCCGTTTGTCTCGCCGGAACTCATCGGCGCGCTTGCCGATCGTGCTGAGGCCGAGGCGCTCGACGTGTGCGTGCCGCGCGAGGAGCGGGGGATTGAGCCGCTTTGTGCCGTCTGGCGCCGTGACGCGTGTGTGCCGGTCGCCCAAGAGCTGCTCGCCTGCGACCGTCAGCGCATTCGCTGCCTGATCAGTCGCGTTCAGGCTGGCTATATGGATGAACCGCAGATCGTTAAGGCCGCCGGCTCGACGCTCTGCTTCGAGAACGTCAATACGCCCGAGGAGTTTGCGGCGGCCGAGTTACTCGCCTAGACGATTGGAGTCGCCATGTCTCACGATATTTGTCCCGACACGGGAGAGCCTTGCACTTGCGATGGTTCCGAGCCCTGTACCTGCGGCTGCGGTGGCTGTGGGCATACTGCGGAAGAGGAAGCAGCCGCCGCGGCGTATCGTGAGGCGCACCGCGAAGGCCCGTCCGGTGATGCTCTCGACCATGAACGCAAGATTATCGTGTCGTTCGACAGCACCTTCGATGTGATGGAATGCGAACAGCTGTGTCTTGCCGCCGGTGTGCCCGGGCGCATTATGCCTTTGCCCGGCTCCATTACCGCAGGTTGCGGCCTGTGCTGGGCCATGCCGTTCTCGGGCGACGCCCTCGCTGCCTTCCGCTCCGCCACCGAAGGCCGCATAACCCCCGCCGACTACCACCAGCTCGTCCTCTAACCACCCAAACCACCACAAAGGTGCCTGTCCCCAATGTGGTGGTTTGGAACACGTGGACGAAACAGCTTCGAAACACGCGATTTGCGCGTTGGGCACTCAAAAACGCTTCTACCTGCATCGTAATCAAAACGAAACATCTGCTCGTCGGCTTATGCGAAACTTTGCTGCAACAGTGCGATATTATCCATACTCGATAAAGCTCGCGGCGCATGGGGCGCCTCGAACGACACTTTTCTTTTCCATCAATTGGAGGAAGCATGAGCTACACGCAGAAAGTTCTCGACGAGCTCAAGGCCCGCTATCCCGAGCAGCCTGAGTTCATCCAGGCCGCGACCGAGATCCTCGGCACCATCCAGCCGGCGCTCGACGCCCATCCCGAGTACGAGGAGGCCGCCCTGCTTGAGCGCCTCGTCGAGCCCGAGCGCATCGTTATGTTCCGTGTCCCCTGGGTCGACGACCAGGGCAAGGTTCAGGTCAACCGCGGCTACCGCGTCGAGTTCAACTCTGCCATTGGACCCTACAAGGGCGGCCTGCGCTTTAACCCGACGGTTACCCTGGGCATGCTCAAGTTCCTGGGCCTGGAGCAGATTCTCAAGAACAGCCTGACCACCCTTCCCATGGGCGGCGGCAAGGGCGGTTCCGACTTTGACCCCAAGGGCAAGTCCAACAACGAGATCATGCACTTCTGCCAGTCCTTCATGACCGAGCTCTATCGCCACATTGGCCCCAACACCGACGTTCCCGCCGGCGACCTGGGCGTTGGCGGCCGCGAGGTTGCCTACCTGTTCGGTCAGTACAAGCGCCTGACCAACGAGTGGACCGGCGTCCTTACCGGCAAGGGCCTCTCCTTTGGTGGTTCGCTCGCCCGTACCGAGGCTACCGGCTACGGCCTGGCCTACTTTGTGGACGAGTACCTCAAGAGCCGCGGCGACTCCTTCGAGGGCAAGAACGTCGTCGTTCACGGCTCCGGTAACGTCGCCATCTACGCGGTCCAGAAGGTCTCTCAGCTCGGCGGCAAGGTGCTGGCCTGCTCCGACACCCATGGCTGGGTCGAGGATCCCGACGGCATCGACTACACCGTGCTCGAGCATGTCTACAACAAGAAGCGCTCCGGCCACGACAAGGGCGTTACGCTCGCTATGTACGTCGACGAGAAGCCCAATGCCACGTGGCACGAGGGCGACGGCCGTGGCGTGTGGCAGCTGCCCTGCGACATCGCACTGCCCTGCGCTCGCGAGAACACGCTGCTGCTCGAGGACGCCCAGGCGCTCGTCGCCAACGGCTGCAAGGTGGTCGGCGAGGGCGCGAACATGCCCACGACCATCGAGGCCACGACCTACTTCCAGGAGAACGGCGTCGCCTTTATGCCCGGTAAGGCTGCCAACGCCGGCGGCGTGCTCGTGTCCGGCCTGGAGATGAGCCAGAACGCCGAGCACCTGTCCTGGACCTTCGAGGAGGTCGACGGCAAGCTCGAGCAGCTCATGCGCGGCATGTTCCACAACGTGGACGACACCGCCAAGGAGTACGGCCAGGAGGGCAACTTTGTCATGGGCGCCAACATCGCCGGCTTCCTGAAGGTCGCCGACGCAATGCTCGCCCAGGGCGTCTGCTAAATCTTCGCTCGATATAGCATGTGATGAGGCTCCCAGCTATTCCGGCTGGGAGCCTTTTCTATCCCAGAGGACTCCTCATAACTTGCGGTGAAATACGGACTGTTTAGCGTCCCAGAACGGCTAATCAGTCCGTATATCACCGCAAGTTATGGATGGGTGGGTGGATTTTGTCCTAAAACGGTGTGCGGCCCCTCGTTTGGTACACTTAAAAGTACTGGACAAGTGAAGAGATGGGGGAGAACGTGCTCAAGTTCGGTACCTACGTCCGTGTTGGAAACGCGGCCGAAGCCTATGAGCTCTTACAGAAGAACCGCAACAACAAGATTGTGGGCGGCGGCATCTGGATGCGCCTGGGTTCGCGTCGCGTGGCGACGGCGATTGACCTTTCGGCCTGCGGACTCGATCAGATCGAGGAGACCGAGACCGAATTTCGCATCGGCGCCATGTGCACCCTGCGTCAGCTCGAGCGTCATGCCGGGCTCAACGCGCTTGTCAACAATGTCTTTGAGTTCGCTGTCCACGACATCGTGGGCGTGCAGCTGCGCAATACCGCCACGGTGGGCGGCAGCATCTACGGCCGCTTTGGCTTCTCGGACGTTCTCTCCGCCTTTCTCGCGCTCGATTCCTATGTTGAGCTGACGGGGGCAGGCCGCGTGCCGCTCGCCGAGTTCGTGAACATGGGTTACGTGCGCGACGTGATCGAGCACGTCGTGGTCGTTAAGCACGATTACCGTGCGAGCTACGAGGCCGTGCGCAAGGCCGCGACTGACTTCCCCTCCTTAAACGTCACCGCCGCCTGGTGGGACAACAGCTGGCATGTCACCGTGGGCGCCCGCCCGCTGCGCGCGACCTTGCTGCAGGGCGAGGCGTGTGGCCTTACCGGCGAGCAACCTTCCGAGGACGAGCTTCGCGCCCTGGCCGCATCCGTGCGCGCGCTGAGCTACGGCACCAACCTGTGGGGCTCGGCAGACTACCGCCGCCGCATCTCGGCCCCGCTCGCCATCCAGGCTGTGCGCCGCGCCGCCGGCATTGAGCTTTCGGCCGCGCTTGCCCGCGAGCTCGAGACCGTGCAAGTGCCTAAGTTTGCCACGGACGAGTATTCCTGCCGCCGCGTGCCCGGCGTCGATTCTAGCGAGGTGTGCTAATGGCTGCCAAACTCATCGATCTTTCCTTTACGCTCAACGGCCGCAAGGTCAAGGTTCAGATTGCCCCCGACACCATGCTCTTTGCACTGCTGCGCGAGCAGGGCTGTGCGTCGGTGCGCTGCGCCTGTGAGACCACCAACTGCGGCCTGTGCACGGTGTGGCTCGACGGCGACCCGGTGCTGAGTTGCTCGGTTCCCGCCGCTCGCGTCGAGGGCCACACCATCACCACGCTCGAAGGCCTCAAAGCCGAGTCCGAGGCACTGGCCCGCGCGATGGCTGCCGAAGGTGCCGAGCAGTGCGGTTTTTGCGCCCCCGGCCTTATCATGAACGTGCTGGCGCTTGCCCGCGCCGCCAAGGAGGACCCGAGCCTCGTCGCCACGCGCGAGGAACTCTCGCGCCAGCTCGCCGGCAACCTCTGCCGTTGCAGCGGCTACGAGAGTCAGCTGCGCGCCATCGTCCGCTTTCTCAATGAGTCCGGCGTGCAGGTGGGCTTTGAGATGCCCGAACTGCCGGTCAATAACACCAGCTCCGATGGTGTCGCATACAAGCAGATTACCCACAAGCAGCCCAAGAAGGACTCGAAGGCACTGCTCGAGGGTCGTCCCGTCTACACGGGCGACCTGGTACCTGCCGGTGCGCTCATCGTCAAACTCAAGCGCAGCCCCTATGCCCGCGCCAAGATTCGCTCCATCGATACGTCGCGCGCACTGAAGGTGCCCGGCGTGGTGGGCGTCTACACCTACGAGGACGTGCCCCAGCGCCGCTTTACCATCGCCGGTCAGAGCTATCCGCAGCCGAGTCCCTACGACCGCCTGATTCTCGAGAACCTCGTGCGCTACCAAAACGAGGAGGTGGCGATTGTCGCCGCCGAGACCGAGGAGGCCGCCGACAAGGCACTCAAGCTCATCAAGGTCGACTACGAGGTGCTCGAGCCGCTGCTCGACTTTACCCAAGCGCTCGATAACGACATCGTGGTCCACCCCGAGGGCGACGTGACCTTTATGTTCCCGCAGGGCGGCGACGTGTCCCGCAACCTGGTGTGCAGCGGTACCAGCGATTTTGGCAACCTTGACGAGGCGTTCGCCCAGAGCGACATCGTGTTCACCCGCACCTACACCAGCCAGGCCACGCAGACCGCGCCCATGGAAACCTTCCGCGCCTTCGCGACGACCGACGCGTTTGGGCGTATCTCGGTGACCACCTCCACGCAGGTGCCCTTCCACGTGCGCCGCATGGTCGCGCAGTCGCTCGATATCCCGCAGTCGCAGGTGCAGGTCATTAAGCCGCGCATCGGCGGCGGCTTTGGCTCCAAGCAGACGGGCTGCTGCGAGATCTTCGTGGCGTTCGTGACCCAGCAGACCGGTCGTCCGAGCTACTGCTGCTACACCCGCGAGGAGACCATCACCGCGGGCAACTCGCGACATCAGATGCAGATGACCGTCAAGTTGGGCGCCATGAACGACGGCACCATCACGGCCATCGACCTACATACGCTGTCCAACGCCGGCGCCTATGGCGAGCATGCCACCACGACGATCGGCCTTTCGGGCCACAAGAGCCTGCCCATCTACAACCATGTGAAGGCGAGCCGCTTTAGCTGGGACGCCGTCTACACCAATACCAACCGCGGCGGCGCGTATCGCGGCTACGGTGCCACCCAGGGCCAGTTTGCCGTGGAGAGCGCCGTCAACGAGCTCGCCGACATGCTGCACATGGATCCCGCCGACTTGCGCCTTAAGAACATCGTGCACGAGGGCGAGGTCATGCCGCAGTACTACAACGAGAAGCTCAACGCCTGCGCGCTCGACCGCTGCCTGCTGCGCGCGATGGACATGATCGGCTGGCGCGACAAGCCGCTGGCCGTGGACCTGGGCGACCGCGTGCGCGCCCTGGGCTGTGCGCTCACCATGCAGGGCTCGGGTATCTCCAATGTGGATATCGCCGGCATCGACATGCGCCTTGAAGAGGACGGCTTCATTACCATCGGCACCGGCGCCACCGATAACGGCATGGGCGTCGACACGATTCTGGCGCAGATTGCCGCCGAGGAGCTGGGCGTGGAGAGCTCGCTTATCGTGGTGCGCGGCGTGGACACCGACGTGTCGCCGTTTGACGCCGGCTCGTACGCGAGCTCGGGTACGTACGTGACGGGCCTTGCAGCCAAGAATGCCGCGACCGAGCTGCGCGAGAAGATCTGCGCCAAGGCCGCCCAGATGTGGGACGTGGACGCCGCCGATGTGGTCTTTGATGGTCAGTACGTGCGCCTGTCCGACGAGCGTGCCGCGCGCGAGCAGAACCGCTACCTCACGCTGCGCGACTTTGCCAACCTGTGCGTCAAGAACATCGCGGGCGGCGACGCGCTCACCTCGCATGCCTCTGCCTGCCTGCCCGTTTCGCCTCCGCCGTTTATGGCCGGCATTGCCGAGGTCGAGGTCGACAAGGCCACCGGCAAGGTGACCGTGGTGGACTACGCGGCGGCCGTCGATTGCGGCACCGTGATCAACGAGGCGCTCGCGCGCGTCCAGGCCGAGGGCGGCATTGCCCAGGGCATCGGTCACGCGCTCTACGAGATCGTCGAGCACGATGACCGCGGCCGCCTGCGCACCGGCAACTTTATGAGCTACAAGCTGCCCACGCGCCTGGATATCGGCAGCATTCGCGTGGCATTTGAGCCGAGCTACGAGCCGACGGGCCCGTTTGGCGCCAAGTCGATCGGCGAGGTCGTCATCAACACGCCGCTCGCCGCCGTTGCCTCGGCCGTGGCGCACGCCACCGGCCACCAGGTGCGCTCGCTGCCCATCACGCCCGAGAAGGCCCTGCTGGGGGAGTAACAGGTCAGCGAACAAGTCGTAATTGGCGGGGCGGGGCAACTCGTCCCGCCTTTTGCACTCGTGGTGAGGTCGTGAGCCTGTAAAAGGTGTGCGTGCGCTTGCCGTTCGTATCTGCTATCATTCCTAGTCTGTGCGCTCATGCGGGCGTGGCGGAATTGGTAGACGCGCCAGATTTAGGTTCTGGTGGGATTCCCGTGAAGGTTCGAGTCCTTTCGCCCGCACCAACGCACCCGCGTCGGCTTATGCCCTCGCGACGCTTGTTGCATAAAGGTACCAGCACCTCAGATAAGCTGGGCAGTATGAGGAGGAACGTGTTGAACATCACCGCTTCTGACGTCAAGGACGCCAAGCTCACCGCTACGGTCACCATCCCGGCCGCCGACGTCGACGCCGCGATTAAGAAGGCTTACAAGGACACCGCCAAGAAGTACCGCTTCCCGGGCTTCCGTGCCGGCAAGGCCCCCCGTCCGGTCATCGACTCCGCTCTTGGCGCCGAGGCTACCCTCGCTCAGGCCACCAACGACCTTATCGCCGCCAACGAGCCCGCCGTCCTCAACGAGCTGGACATCGTCCCCACCAAGAACGGTGACTACAAGGAGCTCGACCTCGCCAAGGATCACGAGGACTACACCTACACCGTCGAGTTCTCCCTGCGTCCTGCTGCTGAGCTCTCCTCCTTCGACGCTGTCGAGATCGAGATGCCCCCTGCGGAGGTCACCGAGTCCGAGATCAACAACCAGGTCGAGATGCTCCTCAACTACCGTGCCACCTTCGAGGACGTCGAGGGTCGCGCCGTCGAGGCCGAGGATTACGTCACCGTCGACCTCAAGGCCGTCGAGAACGCCGACAACTTTGCCGCCGAGGGCCGCATGCTCATCGCCGGTAGCGACAGCAACCCCAAGGAGTTCAACGAGGCCCTGATCGGCGCTAACGTTGACGACGTCAAGACCGTCACCTGGACCGACGAGGTCGAGGAGGGCGAGGAGGCCGAGACCCACACCGTCGAGGTCACCGTCAAGGGCATCAAGGTCCGCAACACCCCCGAGCTCACCGACGAGCTCGTCAAGTCCGACTTTGGCTTCGACAGCATCGACGCTATGCGCGACGCCATCAAGATCGAGATCGAGCAGGACAAGGCTTCCCGCCTCCCGGCCGAGAAGGAGAACCGTTGCGTCTCCGCTCTCGCCGAGCGCCTGCAGCTCGACGAGATGGACGCCGACTACGAGCAGTCCGTCTTTGAGGAGCTTGGCCAGAACTTCCTGTCCAACCTTGCTGCCCGCGGCATGACCCTGGACACCTGGCTTCCCGCTTCCGGTCTGACCATGGAGCAGTTCATCGGCGACCTGCACAAGCAGGCCAACGACGTTGCCCGTGAGTCCCTGGCTCTGGACGCCCTCGCCCGCGAGCTCAAGATTGAGGTCACCGAGGACGACGTCAACGCCGAGTTCGAGAAGGCCGGCGTCAAGGACGTCGAGGCTTCCAAGGCCGAGTTCATCGCCGATGGCCGCATGCCTGCCGTCCGCGAGTCCATCCGTCGCTCCAAGGCCGTCGACCACCTGGTCGAGAACGCCAAGGTGACCGAGGTCGACGAGACCGCCAAGGACGCCGAGTAATTCTCGCCACCTTGCCCGCGAGCGCATGCGTGCGCCCGTGATGGGGTAAAGTTATACACCGGTTATCCGGTTGCTTCGTACGGTGCCAGCCAATGCATAGCATGCGGGCACCGTACGTTTATCTAGAACCAATTTGGTCCGCAAGAGAGAAATGGAGATGCGTATGATCGCTAAGTTCGATTCCGCCCTCGTGCCATACGTTATCGAGCAGACGCCGCGCGGCGAGCGCAGCTACGATATCTATTCGCGCCTGCTCAACGACCGCATCATCTTCTTGGGCGAGGAGATCAACTCCGTCAGCGCCAACCTGGTCGTTGCCCAGCTGCTGCATCTTGAGAGCCAGGATGCCGAGAAGGATATCTCGCTCTACATCAATTCGCCCGGTGGCGAGGTCTACTCCGGCCTGGCGATTCTTGACACCATGAACTTCATTAAGCCGCAGGTCTCGACCATTTGCGTCGGTATGGCCGCGTCTATGGCCGCTGTGCTGCTTTCGGCCGGCGCCAAGGGCAAGCGCTTCTGCCTGCCGCACTCCAAGGTTATGATTCACCAGCCCAGCGGCGGTGCCCAGGGTCAGCAGACCGAGATCGAGATCGTTGCCGAGGAGATCAAGAAGACTCGTCGCGAGCTCAACCAGATCCTGTCCGACGCCTCGGGCCAGCCCATCGAGAAGGTCCAGGCCGACACCGAGCGCGACAACTACCTGACCGCTGCCGAGGCCCTCGACTACGGTCTGATCGACCGTATCGTCACCTCGCGCGACCTTGCCGCGAAGGACGCCTAGGATGGCCGGTAACATGCAGGACAACTTCGACGAGAACGGCAACCCCATCCGCTGCTCCTTCTGCGGAAAAGAGCAGGGCCAGGTCCGTCGCCTCGTAAAGGGCCCGACCAACATCTTTATCTGTGACGAGTGCGTCGCCGCCTGTTCCGAGATTCTGGAGGAGTCGCTGGCTTCGGACTTTATGGACGCTGCCCGCAACGGCAAGCTGCCGGGTTTCCTCAACGACCACGGCCAGGCTGCCGGGCAGCCCTCTATGGACCCCGAGGCCGAGGGCTTTGAGCTCGAGGACGACCGCCAGGTCATCACGCATGTGCCGACGCCGCACGAGATCTATGACGAGCTTTCGGCCTATGTTATGGGTCAGGAGGACGCCAAGCGCGCCATGTCGGTGGCCGTGTACAACCACTATCGCCGCGTGATCGAGGGCGGTGCCGCGGTGTCCGCCTTTGACGACGGCATGGACTCGCAGTTCGAGGACGATATGGACGAGGTAGAGCTCGCCAAGTCCAACATCCTGCTGCTCGGTCCTACCGGTACCGGCAAGACCCTGCTCGCCCAGACGCTTGCGCGCATCCTCGAGGTGCCGTTTGCCATCGCCGATGCCACCGCGCTCACCGAGGCCGGCTATGTGGGCGAGGACGTGGAGAACATCCTGCTCAAGCTCATCAATGCCGCCGATGGCGACATTGAGCGCGCGCAGGTTGGCATTATCTACGTGGACGAGATCGACAAGATCGCCCGCAAGGCCGAGAACCTCTCCATTACCCGCGACGTTTCGGGCGAGGGCGTTCAGCAGGCGCTGCTTAAGATTCTTGAGGGCACGGTGGCCAGCGTTCCCCCCACCGGCGGCCGCAAGCATCCCCAGCAGGAGCTTTTGCAGATCGACACGACCAACATCCTGTTCATCTGCGGCGGTGCCTTTGTGGGTCTGGACAAGATCATCGCCGACCGCGTGGGCAACAAGGGCGTGGGCTTTAACTCCGAGATCGCCGGCCCCACCTCGGTCGACGAGAACGACCTGCTGCGTCAGGTGCTCCCGCAGGACCTCAACGCCTTTGGCATGATCCCCGAGTTTGTGGGACGTACGCCCGTCGTCACCCAGACGCAGGCGCTTGACGAGGACGACCTGGTGTCGATTCTGACCGAG
Organism: uncultured Collinsella sp.; assembly: GCA_965146285.1. Taxonomy (GTDB): domain Bacteria; phylum Actinomycetota; class Coriobacteriia; order Coriobacteriales; family Coriobacteriaceae; genus Collinsella. The sequence continues at coordinate 46,218 of CBCTFW010000008.1, read as the reverse complement.
CCCAAGAACGCCGTGGTGCGCCAGTACCGCAAGATGTTCCAGCTCGAGGACGTTGAGCTTGAGTTTGAGGATGCGGCCCTGCATGAGATCGCCCGTATGGCGCTTGCCCGCAAGACCGGCGCCCGCGGCCTGCGCTCCATCTGCGAGGACGTGCTGCAGCAGACGATGTTCGACCTGCCCAGCGAGGAGGGCGTCACCAAGGTCGTCGTGACCGAAGCCTCCGTAAAGGGCGAAGAACAACCCCAGCGCATCTACGGGTAAACCAGCCTAAAACGTGTTTGCAAATAGCCTCCGACCACTCGCGGTCGGAGGCTATTTTATATATACGCAATAACCCCAACTACCTGTGTTATTCTGTGTGTTTGTTTAAGCCTCGGCAAAGTCCATTCAGACTGAAGTAATCGATACCTAAGGGGAGGAATGTAGGCCCGATTTTCGTAGATTCCGCACGAGCCGAAGACCACTTAATGTGGTCTTCGTGCGAGCCAGGACTTGACCGAGCGAAAATCGGGCCTACATTCCTCCCCGATGGGCAAGGGAGAGATATATGGAAGAGATGCCCAAGAACTACGATCCGTCGACCAACGAGCCGGCGATCCTGCAGAAGTGGCTCGACGGCGGCTACTACAAGCGCCGTGAGGGCGTGGGCGACTGCACCGTCACCATTCCGCCTCCCAACGTGACCGGCAAGCTCCACATGGGTCACGCCACCGACGACTCCATCCAGGACGCCATCATTCGTATGGCTCGCATGCGCGGTAAGTCCACGCGCTGGGTGCTCGGCACCGACCATGCCGGTATCGCTACGCAGACTAAGGTCGACAAGAAGCTCAAGAGCGAGGGCATCAGCCGCCTGGAAATCGGTCGCGACAAGTTCGTCGACGCCTGCTGGGACTGGACCCACGAGTACGGCGGCATCATCGTCGAGCAGATCAAGCGCATGGGTTGCTCCGTCGACTTTGACAACGAGCGCTTTACCATGGACGAGGACTACGCGCAGGCCGTACGCAAGGTCTTTTGCGACTGGTACCACGACGGCCTGATCTACCGTGGCAAGCGCATCGTCAACTGGTGCCCCAACTGCACCACCGCCATTTCGGACGACGAGGCCGAGTACAAGGACGAGAAGGGCCACCTGTGGCACCTGCGCTACCCGCTGACCGAGCCGGTCAACGGCCAGGACTACATCGTCGTCGCCACCACGCGCCCCGAGACCATGCTCGGCGACACGGGCGTCGCCGTTTCCCCGAAGGACCCCGAGAAGGCCGCCTTCGTGGGCAAGACCGTCAAGCTTCCCATCGTCGACCGCGAGATCCCCATCTTTGAGGATTGGCATGTCGACGCCAACTTCGGCTCCGGCTTTGTCAAGGTCACGCCGGCCCACGACCCCAACGACTACGCCATGGGTCAGGCTCACGACCTGCCGCAGATCAACATCTTCGACGAGCACGCGGTGGTCGTTGAAGGCTACGGCGAGTTCACCGGCATGAACCGCGACGAGTGCCGCGAGGCCGTCATCAAGTGGTTCGAGGAGCACGACCTGCTCGATCACGTCGAGGACCTCGATCACTCCGTCATGCACTGCTACCGTTGCGACGCCGCACTGGAGCCGTGGCTGTCCGAGCAGTGGTTCGTCGCCGTCGACAAACTCAAGGGGCCGGCGCTCGACGCCGTCAACTCCGGCAAGGTAACCTTCCACCCCGCGCGCTGGACACAGACCTACACCACCTGGATGGAGAACCTTAAGGATTGGTGCATCAGCCGCCAGCTCTGGTGGGGCCACCGCATCCCCGTGTTCTACTGCGAGGACTGCGGCTGGGAGGACGCCCTGACCGAGGACACCGACGTGTGCCCCAAGTGCGGCGGCCATCACGTGCATCAGGACGAGAACGTGCTGGACACCTGGTTCAGCTCGCAGCTGTGGACCTTCGCCACGCAGGGCTGGCCGCAAAAGCCTGAGCTGCTCGAGGGCCATCACCCCACGACGGCGCTGGTCACCGCGCGCGACATCATCGCGCTGTGGGTCGCCCGCATGGTCATGAGCTCGCTGTACTTCCTGGACGAGGTGCCGTTTAAGGACGTCGTCATCTACCCGACGATCCTTGCCAAGGACGGCAGCCGCATGTCCAAGTCCAAGGGCAACGGCGTTGACCCCATGGACCTCATTGGCATGTACGGCGCCGATGCCATGCGCTACAACCTGCTGACGCTCTGCACCAACAACCAGGACGTCAAGTTCGACGCGAACATCGATAAGAAGACCAAGAAGCTTATCGACAGCCCGCGCACCGACCAGGCCAAGTCGTTTGTGACCAAGATCTGGAACGCCAGCCGCTTCCTGCTCATGAACATGGAGGGCTACACGCCCGGCGAGCCCGTCGTGGAGACGCCGGCCGACGCTTGGATGTTCAGCCGCTTGGCCAAGGCCGTGAAGATGGTCACCGAGGGTATTGAGAACTACACCTTTGGCGACATGGCCCGCGGCGTGCAGCAGTTCTTCTGGAACGAGGTCTGCGACTGGTACGTCGAGGTCACCAAGGCCCGCCTGAAGGGCGAAGGCCGTCTGCAGGCTCAGCGCAACCTGATCTTTGTGCTCGACACCTCCATTCGCCTGATGCACCCGCTTATGCCGTTCGTTACCGAGGAGATCTGGGACAATATGCCGGCGAGCGTGCTCGACCTGGATGCCGAGGGCAACCTGGACCGCGCCGAGGTACTCATGATCGCCAAGTGGCCGGAGCCCGCCGACTACGCCAAGTATGTCGATGAGCCTGCAGAGCGCGCGTTTGAGCTGTGCCGCACTGTCGTGTCTGCCGCCCGCGCTACGCGTTCGCGTTATCGCTTGAGCCCCAAGGCCGAGCTCGACGTGGTCGTGCGCGCCGGTGCCGAGGATATCGAGAAGCTCGAGAGCCTGCGTTCGACCATTGAGCCGCTGGCCAACACCGCTTCGCTGGTCATGGGCACCGACGTCGAGAAGCCGGCCGCGAGCATTGCCGTGGTCGATAGCGGCGTCGAGGTCTTTGTGGTGCTCGAGGGCAAGGTCGATCTTTCGGCCGAGAAGGCGCGCCTGGAGAAGGAGATCGCCGCGGCCCAGAAGGAGCTTGCCGGCTGCGAGAAGACGCTTGCCAACGAGGGCTTTGTTGCTAAGGCTGCGCCCGCTGTGGTCCAGAAGAAGAGGGACCGTGCAGCTGAGCTCAAGGAGATCCTGGCGGCACTGACTGCTCAGGTTGCTGACTTCTCGTAGGCGGTACTGGGGGACGCGGTTTGGGGCTTTGCTCGCTACTGCGGACAGTCCTGCTCGCACGAAGGCCACATTAAGTGGCCTTCGGCTCGTGCGGAACTTGTATCGAGCAAAGCCCCAATCCGCTCCCATAGCGGTTACGGGGCGTTTGCTGCCTGCCGGTAAGGGCCACTGGGTTGTGGCCTTGATTCTGCTGCAAAGCGGTGTTTGGCTGATATTTTGTATGGGAGGGGCTCGTTGTTGATTCGGGCCTCTTTTTATGTTGAGGGGACTTTGGTTTATGCCTAAGCGTTCGGGGTCGTATTCTGTGCCGTTCTCGTTTGAGTTGCTTTCGTTTGATGAGGCTGTGGGGCTGGCTGCTGATACGGGGCGGATTTCTGGGGATGCTGGTCCTCTGCTTGAGACGGTCGTCGATATGCTCGATGAGCTGGGGCGTCCGGACGAGTATTTCGATTGCATTCAGGTTGCCGGTACCAATGGCAAGACTTCGACTACGCGTTTTTCGGCTGCCATTCTTCGTGGTGAGGGGCTCAAGACCGCGCTGTATACGTCGCCGCAGCTGGTGCGCTATCCCGAGCGCATGGAGGTTGATGGGTGCGTCGTGAGCGACGAGGCCTTTGCCCGTGGCGTTTCGGCAGCTGTCGAGGCGGGGCGTCGCGTGAATGCGCACCGTGTGGCGGCGGGGGAGCGTGCCTATTCCATCACGCCGTTTGACCTGCTGACGGCTGCCGCTCTTGTAGTGTTTGCCGAGGCCGCGGTGGATGTTGCCGTGCTCGAGGTTGGCATGGGCGGGCGTTGGGACGCCACAAGCGCGACTGATCCCGTCGCCGTTGCCATTACGGGCATTGGGCTCGATCACACACGCATTTTGGGCGATACGCTCGAAGCCATTGCGGGGGAGAAGGCTGCGGTTATCAAACCCGGGCGCTTGGTTGTTTTGGGCGAGGGCACGCATGAGGCGAGTGTTCAGCGTGTGATGGATGCCCGTTGTCGCGAGTGCGGCGTCGTGCCGCTCGTGGTGAGTCTTGCCACGACTAAGGTGCCGGCGCATGTGGGCGACACGATTGAGTTTAGCTGCACCACGCCGCGTGCGATCTATACGTCGAGTATGGTCAAGCCGGCCTATCAGCCGCAGAATGCCGCGTGCGCGATTATGCTATGCGAGGGCTATCTGGGCCGCGAGCTTGACCACGATGCGCTGGATTCGTCGCTTATGGGCTGCCCCACGCCGGGTCGCTTTGATGTGCTGGGAACCAATCCGCTCAAGCTGATTGATGCCTGCCATAACCCTCAGAGCTGCGAGAACTTTGTGAGCGCGCTGGACGAGATCGATCCGTGCGTGGAGAATCGCCCCACGCTGCTGTGTGCCGCGCTGGCCGACAAGGACGTGGCGGGCATCGTTGACGTATTGATCCCTGCCTTTCCGCGCGTAGTCGTGACCCAGACCGATTCCGATCGCGCCCTGCCGGCAGAGGAGCTTGCTGCCCTCGTTGATGCCGATAAGCTCACGGGAGTATATCCGAGTGTGTCCGAGGCCCTCGCTGCCTTCGATGTCGCAGACGAGCCTTTCGTAGCCGCCGGCACCATCACCCTAGCCGGCGAAGTAGCAGGCTTGCTGCGCTAACCCGTCCCAAATTAGCTGCCCTATGCCCCGAGTTGACTCGCTTGCCACGAAATGGGCCTATTTACTACGTTTGACCGGTAACCTCCGACCATACCGAGAATTGTGAAATCAAAACCGCAGGTAGAGGGCTTGCCATTTTTCAAAAAAGACCCGCATGGTCGACCCATGCGGGTTAAACGTAGTAGATAGCCCGTTTTCGTGGTGCGACGTAATCGCAATGTGACAAAGGGACTGTCCCTTTGTCACATTGGCTAGTCCAGGCGGACTGGGTCGTGGGGGTAGGCGTTGAGAATCTCGACGCCGTTCTCGGTCAACAAGGCTAGGTCCTCGATGCGGACGCCGGTGCGGCCTGGAAGGTAGATACCCGGCTCGATAGAGAACGTCATGCCTGGTTCTACGACCTGTTCGTTGACGAGCGAGACGTCGCCCGGCTCGTGGTCCTGTAGGCCGATCGAGTGTCCCAGGCGATGTGTAAAGTACTGCCCATAGCCCGCATCCTCAATCACGTCGCGCGCGGCGCGGTCCAGGTCACACATGCGCACACCCGGTGCGATGAGCGCCTCGGCGGCCTCGTTGGCGCGGCGCACGATATCGTAGATACGCGCGGTCTCCTCGTCCGGCTCGCCCCAAAAGAACGTGCGCGTCATGTCCGAGCAGTAGTTGCGATGGCGTCCGCCAATGTCAAACAGCACCACGTCGCCGCGCTTGAGCACCGTATCGTCGGGCTCGTGGTGCGGGTCGCCGGCGTTGGCGCCAAAGCTCACGATGGGCGGAAAGCTAAAGCCCTCGCAGCCGTGCTTGCGGTACAGACCGAGCATCTGATCGGCAATTTCGCGCTCCGTCACGCCTTCATGGATGAGCTTGATGGCATCGGCCATCACGGCGTCGTTGGCGGTAGAGGACGCGCGCATAAGCTCCTGCTCGGTAGCGTCTTTGTAGGTGCGTGCAGCGGTGACGGCAAAGTCGCCTAGGAAGAACTCGCTCGCGGCGTGACGCTCCATGAGGGGCATCAAAAAGCCAGAACGCATGACGGTGTCGATGCCGAGCGGTTTGGTCGGATCGACCTCGCGAACGATGGCGTCGGTCACGACGTCGGTATCGGTGTGATAGGCGACGCGGGCATTGTCGTACTCGGTGAGCTGGTGCAGCGCGTTGACCAAGATCACGGGCTCGCAGTCGCGTGCGAGCAGCACGCCGCAAAATCGCTCGAACATATCGGCATAAAAGCCGGTCAGGTAATAAATCGACCACGGGTCATTCACAAGCAGCTGTGCGCCGGGGTGCTGAGCCTCGAGCGCATCGAGCACGCGCGCCACACGCTGGTCATCGACATGTGCCATACATCGTCCTTTCGCTAGGGTGCCACCATGGTATCCCCAATGTCAGGGTAGTCAATTTGGTACGGGGCTATTTTAGCTGCGTCCAACATGCGGAATGATCGGACGAAAGTAGTCATAAGAGTCCCGTCCCAAATGGGTTGGTTTCAAAAGTATGGCGGATTACGGGGCTGGACCTGTATTACTTGACCATGGGAATAATCTCGAAATTAAAACCGCAGGTAGACGGCTTATCAAAAATCGAAAACTGCCGGTATGGATGGGGGTCTCCGAATCGGCCCCGTAAACCGGCATAGTTTTGAAATGGCACCAATATGGCAACAGCCTTAAATCTGATCCAAAAGAAAGTTGCGGTGGAATAGTTCCTGGATGCCGGGGTTTTGGCTGAAACCAGGAACTCTTCCACCGCAATTGAGGAGGGGCGGGGTGGATGGCGGGGTAGCTAAAAGAGCCCCGTCCTAAATTAGCTGCTTAGGCTGGGTCGATGTCCATGCTGGCGATGAGGTCGATGCCCGTGTTGAGAAGGTCTTCCAATACGATGTCGCCCATGCGGATGGGGGCGTCGACGACGAGGCCACGGATGAGGTCCATGGCCTGGGCGTGGAGTTCTAGCGGGATGGCTTCGGATGTGCGCACGGGGAGCAGGGCTTCGTCGCCGCCGGTGACGGCCGCGGTCGTCGTGAGCACGCGCATGGGGCAGGTGAGTTCCTGGTGTGCGAACTTGTCGCCGCGCGGGCAGCTGTTGCCGGTCATCGAGCGTACTCCCACCACGGCGCCATTGGCGTCGCGTTCTACCTCTACGGTCAGAAGGCATTCGGATGGGCAGGTCGTGCAGTTGAACTGCAGCGTTTCGGTCGCATTCGTGCTCATGAGCTATGCCTCCTCAACGGGATCGACAGATAGGATAATCTCGCTAGCACCTAGGTCGATCGTATGCTGAATCACCTTCGCCGGCAGCGGGAAGCTTTCCATGACGCTTGGCTTAAATGCACGGACCTCGCCTGCGAACAGTTCCTCGCCGCCTGCCAGAATACGCACGCAGGCGGCATCGACCGGCCGGCGCACGCGGAAGTTGAGCTTGGTGAGTGCCACAGCCGTAATGCGTCCCGGCAGCGCGTAGCCCGCGATGCCGGCAGGGGAGACGGTGAGCTCGCAGTTCGGAACGGTGCCCGCGTCGGTCCCCAGCGCGTACGCCGCCGCGGCCGCACCGGCCCTCTCGGACTCGGTCGTTACGTTGTCGGCCAGGTCGTGCACGTGCAGCACGTTGCCGCAGGCAAAGATACCCGGCACACCCGTCTGCAGGCTCTGGTCCACCGCGGCGCCGCGCGTGCGCGGGTCAAGCTTCACGCCCGCGGCAACCGAAAGCTCGTTCTCGGGAATCAAGCCCACCGAAAGCAGCAGCGTGTCGCACGGAACAATGCGCTCGGTCCCCGGAATAGGCGCCAGGTGCTCGTCGACCTGGCTTACCTCGACGGCTTCCACGCGGTCGTGCCCAATCACGCGCGTGACCGTGGTGGACAGATGTAGCGGAATGCCAAAGTCGTTCAGGCAGTTCTTCACATTGCGGCGCAGGCCGTTGGCGTACGGCATGAGCTCGTACACGCCCTCGACCGAAATCCCCTCGAGCGTGCAGCGACGTGCCATGATCAGCCCGATATCGCCCGAGCCCAAAATGACGGCGCGCGAGCCGGGTTTGAGGTTTTCGATATTGATGTATCGCTGTGCTAGGCCGGCCGTAAACACGCCGGCGGGACGGCTGCCGGGGATCTTGATCTCGCTGCGGGTGCGCTCGCGGCACCCCATGGCAAGGACGACCGCGCGTACGGTGAGCTGCAGCATGCCGGCGGGGCTCATGAGCGTGACGGTGTGGGCTTCGGCATCGCCAGCATCTGGGGTTTCCGAGTCCCCGTCAATCCCGATCACCATGCTGTCCAAGAACAGCGCAATGTCGGTCGCGCACATCTGATCGATAAACCGCTGCGCGTATTCAGGACCGGTAAGCTCCTGCTTAAAGTGCGACAGGCCAAAGCCTGGGTGGATGCACTGTCGGAGGATTCCGCCCAGGTGCCGCTCGCGCTCCACGATGGCAACGCGAGCGTCGGCCTTATGCGCGGCAAGTGCGGCCGCCATACCGGCGGGTCCGCCGCCGATGACGACCACGTCGAAGGCCTGCGTCGGTACGGCGCCGACTGCAGCTACACTCGCAGCGTCGCGCCCAGCGTCTATCTCGATATCCGTCGCCATCCTAGCGCACCCCCTTCAAAGGTCCCTCAACGAGCCACGAGCCAGTGTCTTCCAGCGGCACCTCGCTGGGGTCGCAGTCTAGCTCGCGCGCCAGGATCGCCACCACGCGGCTCTGGCAAAAGCCGCCCTGGCAGCGGCCCATGCCCGCGCGGCAGCGGCGCTTGACGCCCTCGACCGAAACCGCACCTGGGCGGCGCCGAATCGCGGCAACAATCTCGGCCTCGGGCACCGTCTCGCAGCGGCAGACGATCTGCCCCCATGCAGGGTCGGACTCGATTAGCTCCTCCTTGCGCGCAAGCAGGGCGCGGTCAAAGTCATCCGGCGCGCGGCGAATCGGGTCCCAATCGTCCCGTTCGCGTAGGGCCACGCCGGCATCGCGCAGCACCTGCTCCATGCGCTCGGCAATGGCTGGCGCGCTCGCCACGCCCGGCGACTGAATGCCCGCCGCCTGGAACAGCCCCGGCACCACGGCCGACTGCCCAATAAAGAAGTCATTCGTTCCCTTAATGACCGGGCGACCGCCGGCAAACGCGCGCACCACACGACGTGTGTCCAGGTCGGGCACCAGCTTGCGCGCGCCGCTCAGCAGCGCGTTGACATCGCTCGCATAGGTCTGCGTGTCGCCCGGCTCGCGCACGGCGGCCGTCGCGGTAATCACGGTGTTGCCGTGTACGGTGCCCGTGACGATAACGCCCTTGGACACCGGCGTGGGAACGGGGTAGAGCGGCATGAGCGCGCGCGGCTCTTTGTCGAGCACCACGATGTTGCCCTGGCGCCAGACCATCTGGAACTCCTCGGCGCCCGCCTTATGCGAAATGTTCGCGGCACCGTTGCCCGCGGCGTTGACCAGGTAACGGCAACGCACGTCTCCGGCGGGCGTTGCCAGCGTAAAGCGCGCGGCCCCGTCATCCGAGCCGGCAACTTCAATGGCCTCCACCGGCGCGGAGCGCATAAACGTCACGCCGTTGGAGACCGCGTTCTCCAACGCGGCGATGGCCACTTCAAACGGGTCGACGTAACCGGTCGAAGGGCACCACAACGCGCACGTCGCCTTAGCACTTGCGCGCGGTTCCAGCTCGTGTATGCGCTTGGGGCCGATAACCGACAGTTCGGGTACGCCGTTGGCCAGGCCATTCTGGCGCAGCTTCTCCAGGTGCGCGCAGTCTTCGTCGTTGAAACCCAGCACCATCGACCCAGTGCGGCGGAACAAAAAGCCTAGCTCCTGGGCCCACGTGCTATATAGCTCGCAGCCGCGGGCGTTGACCTGCGCCTTTACCGTGTCCGGAGCCGGATCGTAGCCTGCGTGTACCAGGCCGCCGTTGGCCTTCGACGCGCCCAGTGCGACGTCGTTGCCCGCCTCGACCACGCAAATGGACAGGTCGTAGTGCGCGAGCTGCCGCGCAATGGCGCATCCCGTGATGCCCGCGCCCACAATCGCGATATCAAACGTTTCTGTCACGGTGCCTCCCAGACAAGTTGACAGGCTGTCAATAGGACTATCCTACGGTCTGCACACCCCCAGTGCAGCGGCAATGCGGCGAATAGCCCCGTCGCATCCGCCAACGGCAGGCGAGGGGAGACTCAGTAACGTCGACGTCTTTGTCTGCTGACCCCGGTGCCGGAAGTTTGTCTCGATCTGTAACAGTAAGAGGGGTTTTGGAGCCCAAGATGTTACAGATCGAGATTGAAGTCGGGGGGGAACCCCTGTGTCTCAATCTGTAACATCTAGACCCGAATTCCGCTCCCACCTGTTACAGATTGAGATGTTTGTGTCCGCGCCAGCCCCGCCCCTAGCCGTGGTCCCATATAAACAAACCCCGTGGTAAACTTGACCGGACTGTAAATATTCCGAAAGGTACACCCCTATGTCCAAGTACATCTCCGAGCTCATGTCGCCGCAGCTTATGGGCGTCGTCTATGCCTTTGTTGGCTTTATCATCGCCCTGTATGTGCTGTCGGTCGTCTATGTGTTTATCGACGCTCGCCGCCGCGGCGCCAGCGCTTACGTGGCATGGGGCATCATCGCCCTCATCCCGTTTGTGGGCCTCATCGCCTACCTGGTCCTGCGCCCGCACTCCTACGCGTCCGACCGTGAGGAGCAGGAGCTGGACATGGCCCTGCGCGAGCGCCAGCTTGCCCAGTACGGCACCTGCCCGCAGTGCGGCGCGCCCATCGAGAAGGACTTCGTCGTCTGCCCGGTGTGCGATACGCAGGTTCGCAACGTCTGCCCCAGCTGCCATCGCCCGCTCGATGCGCACTGGAAAGTTTGCCCCTACTGCCGAACTCGCATCCAGTAACGCATCCATCGCCGGGCCGGCCGCAAGCCACGGGCACGCCGCAAGCCATGCGCGCCCCACACCCCGCCCCACACGATGAAGCATGCGTAGAAAATCGCCCGCCGTGCCATTAAGGTGCGGCGGGCGCTTGTATACCAAGGCAACCTGCCTATAATGATGCAAGTCAAAAACGCCGAGCGCATCGCACGCACTTGCATCAGGCATCCGAGAGGAGAAAACATACCCATGAAGGCACTCTACAATGACGGTTCGGTGGCCGAGCTCCCGCAGGACGAGGTCACGCACGTCATCCGTCACTCCGCCGCGCACATCATGGCGCAGGCTATCAAGCGCCTGTACCCCCAGGCCGACTTTGCCTACGGCCCCGCGACCGACAACGGCTTCTACTACGACGTCGACCTGCCCGAGGGCGTCAAGATCAGCGAGGACGACTTCCCCGCGATCGAGGCCGAGATGAAGAAGATCGTCAAGGAGAACCTCAAGTTCACCGTCTTTGAGAAGCCCCGCGCCGAGGCCATCGCCCTTATGGAGGAGCGCGGCGAAAAGTACAAGGTCGAGCACATCGGCGACCTGGACGACGACGCCCGCATCACCTTCTACCAGCAGGGCGACTACATCGACATGTGCGTCGGTCCCCACATCTGCTACACCAAGGCCCTGAAGGCCTTTAAGCTCACCGGCGTCTCGGGCGCCTACTGGAAGGGCGACAAGGACAACAAGATGCTCACCCGCATCAACGGCGTCGCCTTTGCAACCAAGGAAGAGCTCGACGAGCACATGCACATGCTGGAGGAGGCCAAGAAGCGCGACCACCGCAAGATCGGCCGCGAGATGGACCTCTTTATGATGCGCGACGAGGCCCCCGGCTTCCCGTTCTTCCTGCCCAACGGCATGATCCTTAAGAACACGCTGCTGGACTACTGGCGCGAGATCCACCACAAGGCCGGCTACGTGGAGATCTCCACGCCGCTCATCATGAACAAGCAGCTGTGGAAGACCTCGGGCCACTGGGACCACTACAAGGACAACATGTACTCCACCGTCATCGACGACGAAGAGTACTGCATTAAGCCCATGAACTGCCCGGGCGGCGTGCTGGTGTACGCCTCCAAGCCGCATTCTTACCGCGAGCTGCCCATCCGCGCCGGCGAGATTGGCCTGGTGCACCGTCACGAGCTGCGCGGCGCCCTGCACGGCCTGTTCCGCGTGCGCTGCTTTAACCAGGACGACGCCCACCTGTTTGTGCGTCCCGACCAGCTGACCGACGAGATCGTGGGCGTGGTCAACCTCATCGATTCCGTGTACCAGAAGTTTGGCTTTAAGTACCACGTTGAGCTTTCCACCCGCCCCGAGGACTCCATGGGTTCGGACGAGGACTGGGCGCGTGCCGAGGAGGGCCTGCGCACTGCTCTGGAGAAGCTGGGCATGGACTACGAGGTCAACGAGGGCGACGGCGCCTTCTACGGCCCCAAGATCGACTTCCACCTGGAGGACTCGCTCGGCCGTACTTGGCAGTGCGGTACCGTGCAGCTCGACTTCCAGATGCCGCTCAACTTTGACCTGGAGTACGTGGACGCCGACGGCACCAAGAAGCGCCCCATCATGCTGCATCGCGTGTGCTTTGGCTCCATCGAGCGCTTCATCGGTATTCTGATTGAGCACTTTGCGGGCAAGTTCCCCACCTGGCTGGCTCCCGTGCAGGTCAAGGCGCTTCCCGTCTCTGAGAAGAGCCGCGACTACGCCCACGAGGTTTGCGCCAAGCTGGAGGAGGCCGGCATTCGCGTGGTCTGCGACGATCGCGACGAGAAGATCGGCTACAAGATCCGCGAGGCCCGCAGCATCGACCGTGTGCCCTACATGCTCATCCTGGGCGAGAAGGAGGTCGAGGCCGGCAACATCTCCGTCCGCGATCGCTCCAACGAGACCGTTCAGATGAGCGTTGACGAGTTTGTTGCCAAGGTGACCGAGGAGATCAAGACTCGCGCCTAAGGCAAACTTCACAACAATTAACAAAGGCGACCGTTCACACAGGACGGTCGCCTTTTTCATGCCCAAATAAGAAAAGCCGCTGGTTGAGCGGCTTTTTTTGTTGCACAAAAAGGTACAGGTTTTTGTAGAGGGGTATGGAGATGCACCTACTGGCAGTACATTTTGTGTAATCTGGGCAAACGCTGATTAATTGCTCGTATAATGTCGTCTGTCGAAAGATACAAAAACCTGTACTTTTGCGACTGCGCCTAGCTGCGAGCGAGAAGCCTGTTCTAAACGCCCCTGCATTTCGTGTGCATCGCAAAGCCAAAAGAGGGGGGGCGAGAGCATGGAACAGACGGCACGGCGCCAAGAGCGGCTGCCAGGCGCATTTAACGGCGTCACCACCAACAGCCAGCACGGTCGCGTCCGCTGGTATCTGGTTCACACCCCCCATGGAAAAGAGCGCGAGACCTGCGAAAAGGTCCGCTGCATTATCCCGCACGAGCTTATGAAAGACGCCTTTGTAATGCAAAAGGAGTTCTGGTTTAAGCGGGACGGTGCCTGGTCGCTCCAGACCAAACCCATGTACAAGGAATATTTCTTCGTCGCTACGCACGATGCCGCCGCGCTTGATAGGGCTTTGGCCCAGCTGAGCTTTGGCTGTCGCATCGCCGGCAGTAGGGAACGGGCGTACATGCCCATGCCGGACGATGCACAGGACTGGTACCGCAGCATACTGGACGATGACGGCGTGGTGCGCAACAGCGTCGCGCGCATAGAAGACGGCGTGCTGCACATAGAGCAAGGGCCCTTAGTGGGGCAAGAGGCCCGTGTAAAGAAGATCGACCGTCATAAGCGCTGGTGCCTGGTGGACGTGGGCGAGGGCGATTTCCGCTTTAGGGAAGTTCTTCCGCTCGACGTGCCGATAAAAACGTAAGGGGCGTTGTACCGGCTATTCGTTCGTATTTTGAATTCATCGATGGGGGGGGGCCTGGAATCAGGGACGTGGATTTGAACTTGACTAGTAAAGAAGCAACAGGGCAAAACGCGCCGGTGGGGGCCGCGCTTGTTGCCCAGGCCATGAACGGCGGCGACATGAGCGTGCGCTACAAGGCCATGCAGACCGTGAAGGACTGGGACCGCACGCGCCTGGGCTACAGGGCCGTAAAGCGCGCGTTCGACATCGTGTTCAGCGGCTGCGTGCTGGCCGTCATCGCCATACCCAGCCTGGTGCTCGCCGCGGCCATCCGCCTGGAGAGCGTGGGCAACCCGTTCTACAGCCAGATTCGCGTGGGCCAGATGCATCGCGACGGCAGCCTGTCCATCTTTCGCATGTGGAAGTTCCGCAGCATGTACAAAGACGCCGACGAGCGCCTCGCCGAGCTCAAGGGGCAGAACGAGATCGCCGGCGCCATGTTCAAGATGAGGAACGATCCGCGCGTTACCAAGATCGGGAAGTTCATCCGCAAGCACTCTATCGACGAGTTCCCGCAGTTCCTCAACGTGTTCCTGGGCCAGATGTCCGTCGTCGGCCCGCGCCCACCGTTGCCGAATGAGGTGGCGCAGTACACCGAGTACGACCTGCAGCGCCTGGCAGTGAAGCCAGGTATTACCGGCTGGTGGCAGGTGACTGACCGCAACGACACGGACTTCGACGGCATGGTCCGCCGCGACGTGGAGTACATCGCCAAGCGTGGCGTGGTCACTGATTTAAAAATCGTTCTCCTCACAGTCGTTGAGGTCTTTACCGGTGGCGGTGCTTGCTAAATGAATGAACCGATTAGGGTAGCTCAGGTTGTTGGCAAGATGGTTGGCGGCGGCGTCGAGGCTGTCGTCATGAATTACTACCGCCATATTGATCGCAGCAAAGTGCAGTTCGATTTTCTTGTCGATTCCGATTCGACGCTTGTTCCGCGCGAAGAAATCGAATCGCTCGGTGGCAGGGTTTTTGAGATACCGCCCTATCAGCATGTAGTTGAATACCAGCGAGAGCTTCAGCGTCTCTTTAAGCAAGAGGGCTGGAAGATTGTCCACAGTCACATCAACGCGCTTTCGGTCTTTCCGCTTCGTGCCGCGAAGAAGGTGGGCGTTCCTGTGCGTATTGCACACAGTCACTCTACGAGTGGAAAAGGCGAATATGCCAAGAACGCTCTGAAGGCCGTGCTGAAAACGCAATCGAATCGGTATCCAACGCACCGATTTGCATGTAGTCAATTTGCCGGTGAATGGCTTTTCGGTAAAGCTGCACACTTTGAGGTCGTATATAACGCAATTGATTTAGATCGCTTCCGCTTCAATGTGGAGGCTCGCGCGGAAGCGCGAGCCGACCTGGGCCTCGTCGACAACCAGTTTGCCATTGGGCATGTGGGGCGTTTTACCGCGCAGAAGAACCATGTGTTTTTGATTGACGTTTTTACCGAGGTCGCAAAGCGCCGCGACGATGCCGTCCTGTTGCTTGTCGGTACCGGCGAAGCCGGGGCCTCCGTAAAGGCCTTGGTGGACGAACGCGGTCTTACCGATCGCGTTAAGTTTTTGGGACAGAGAAGCGATGTCAATCGTTTGTACCAGGCGTTTGATGCGTTCGTTCTGCCAAGCCTTTACGAAGGCCTGTGCCTCGTCGGCGTCGAGGCACAGGTGTCTGGCCTGCCGTGCCTACTGAGTGATGCGATTACGCGCGAAGTGGACGTAACGGGGGAATGCAAGTTCTTGTCGATTGATAGCCCTGTCGTGTGGGCTGATGAAATCGATTCTCTCTTGCAGTACTCGTATGAGGGTCGATTGTCTATCTCAAGTGGGCAATTCGCCGATTACAACGTTGAGTTGCAAGGCGAGCGACTGACTCGCAAATACCTAGATCTCTACTCAAGGAATTAAATGACAAACAGTAACTTGGTATCGGTAATTGTGCCGGTATATAACGTTAAGTCTTATCTGCAGGAGTGCTTTGATAGCATTTGCCGTCAAAGCTATCGTAACATCGAGATTATTCTTGTCGATGACGGCTCGACTGATGGTTCTGGCGAGCTTTGTGACGTTCTTGCTGCAAACGATGACCGTGCTACCGTTTTGCATAAGGAAAATGGTGGTCTTTCTGACGCTCGTAATGCAGGGCTGCGTATTGCTCAGGGCGACTGGATTTCCTTCGTTGATAGCGATGACTACATTTCTCCTGTTTTTATCGAGGTTCTTTTTAACGCCTGCCGCGATACGGGATGTCAGATATCTGCTGTTCCGTTTGGTAAGCCGTTCAATGATGGTGATGCTTGCCCTTTGGTGGAGTCTCTTGACCCCGTGGTGCCTGCGAAGGCACTCCCTTCGCCCGATGTCCAGCGTTTGATGTTATATCAGACGCTGGATACCGGTGCCCAGTGGCGCCTTTACGCAAAGGCGCCACTGGGCATTGACCCGTTCCCTAAGGGGTTGTATTACGAGGATCTTGCTAGCGTCTATAAGATTATTCACAAGGTCGATTCCGTTGCCGTTGTCGATTGCCGTGAGTTGTATGCATATCGTATGAGAAGCAACAGCATTATCAGGCAAGAATATCGACATATTAAAGGCGAGTCCGCATTGATAATTGCCGATCAGCTCTACCGCGATATTTGTAATTGGTATCCGGATCTAAGTAAAGCCGCCGCTTCGCGCTGCTTCTCAGTTTGCAGAATGGTGTTTGCGCAGATTCCAACTAAAAATAATCATTCGAGGCAAATTCTAGATGAGGATTCGTTGTGGTCGGTGCTGTCTCTACATCGAAAGGCCGTTCTTAGAGATAGAGAAGCTAGGCCGCGTGAGCGCTTTGCGGCCTTTGTTGCTTATTTCGGAAAAAGCGCATTCAGCTTATTCTGTTGCGTGGCTCGAGGTCTTGGATTGCTTCGCTAACGCTTAACCTCGGAGCTAATTGAAACTACTCAAGGGGCTGTTTCATAAAAATGATGACTGATTTCAAGGAAAGCCTGAAGGTAAATGCTGCTGATTCATGTTATTACGCAGCTTTTACTATGTACTGTTTTTTTCATTTAATGGAGCGTACGAATTATGTGTACATGTTTGGAGTCCCGATGGACGCCATTGGCAAAATCGCCAATGCACTCATGCTCATCTTGCTCCTAGTACGGTTTTTCAGTATTCGATTTTCAACTGAAGCCCTAGTTTGTTCAGGCGTAGTATTTCTTGCAACACTAATTACTTTAGGTGTTACTAAGTCGTGGATACCCCTTTCTGTCTGCTTATTTATTATTGCTGGGAACGATATTGATGTTCGCCGGTTGACGCGGATTGTCTTGGCTGTAACTGTTCTAGTTTTTTTAATCGTTGCGTTTGGTTTGATTTCTGGATCAATCAGTTCGATTGATTCAATTCGTCCCGGCGAAACGAGGGTACGCCATTCGCTCGGCTTTAATCAGGTAAATGCTCTCGGTGCTGTTTTGGCTCGTATATGTACGTGTGTTGTTTATCTACGTTGGAATAAAGAACCCTTTCTTTCGGCACTTTTAACTGTTGCTTCGGTTTCTTTCCTTGAGATGATCGCCAACTCAAGGACCGCTGAGCTGTACCTTCTGCTGCTGATTTGTTTCCAATTTTATTGTTATATTAGACGGCATTCTTTTGCTAGGGCCAGTATGTCAAGGATGTGCCTTGGACTTATTATCGGTTCCTTTCTATTAACGATTATTTTGCTTTTTGTCTTTTCTCCTTCTAATGGCATACTAATGGCTTTTAGTGAGTCTCTTAGCAACCGTATTTATTCAATGTGGTATCTATTTAAGCAGTATTTGATACATCCTTTTGGTAATGGGTCAATGCTTCTTGGGGCTACCGTCTGGACAGGATCCTCTTATGCCATGCTCACGATTGATAATGCTTGGGCACTTTGGCTTATCAATTACGGGTTTGTTCCTACTTCATTTTTATTAATCGGTTTAATGCTACTTTATGCAAGAGCGCCCGAGGAGTATTTCGATGATGGGTCCCTCATAGTCCTTGCTCTCTATGTTGCATTATTTGGATTCTGCGAGTCGACTGCTTTGGCTGTCGACTATAACCCGCTCCTAGTTTTAATCAGCTATTCCATATTTCGGAATAGACACACACTTTCCGTTTCTTGAGAGGGATGCAATGAAAAAAGTTTCAATTATTACTCGTCATAACGTTCTCAACTACGGGTCTGTCCTACAGGCTTATGCTACGCAAGAAGTTGTTAAAAACTTGGGGTACGATCCTGTTGTTGTTGACTATCGGAGACGTGCCGAGACCCTTGATTCTCTTGTGAAGCGTTATTCGGAAGGTAGGTCTCTTCCTCATCGCATCTATAGGAACACGGTTTGGCGTTTGCTGTACGGTGCAGGTGAAAAGCGTTTTAAGAGCATGAGAGAGCAGTATCTGACTCTTTCTCCGCATTGTGATGAAACAAGCATCGACGCCTTGCTACCTAACACAGATATCTATTTGACTGGCAGCGATCAGGTCTGGAATGAACTTGGCGATGGCTCTCTAGATCCGGTATTCTTTTGGGGCGGGCTTTCTAGGGTCGAGGGAAAGAAGGTCGTATCCTACGCCGCTAGTTTTGGACGTGGTGGCGTTGTAAAGGGGTATGAGTCGCAAATTGGTAACTGGCTCAAGCGCTACGATGCCATTTCCGTCCGCGAGGATTCAGGTAAGGATATCGTTGAGAGCTACGGTCTCAAAGCTGAGCAGGTTTTGGATCCGACCCTGCTTCTCAATCGCTCCGAGTGGAACAAGATTGCCAGTGAAAAGGCTCCCGTTGAAAAGCCGTACGCCCTCGTCTATAACCTCCATCCTGATTCAGATATGCTGCAGTACGTTAAAGATAAGACCGCTGGCTCCAATCTTGAGATTGTAAGTGTTTGCCCTACGTTTAGGAGAAGAGTAGGAAAACAGGTCGTTCTTCCGCCCCTGGAGGATTTCCTTGCGCTGTTTAGGGATGCATCCTGCGTATACACGGATTCATTCCACGGCACTGCTTTTTGTATTAATCTCGGCACCCCATTTGTTGAGATCTTTCCAAAGGCTAATGCCGCGCGAAATAAATCTGTTCTTAGGCTCTTTGGCCTAGAGCATAGGGCCTGGGACACGTTCCAAGGCAATGCTTGGGACGACGATATCGATTGGCAGCATGTTGGCGAGGTTCTTGATGGGGAGCGCAACCGCAGCCTCTCCTGGCTTGATCGCGCGTTGAAGGAATAGATGAATGCAAAGTATCTGCGAAGACAAAATGTGTGCGGGCTGCATGGCATGTGTCGATGCCTGTCCTAAAGATGCAATCGCTGTTCTTGAAAGGCGCGAGTACTATACCCCCAGTATCGATCAAAGCAAATGCATTGATTGCGGTAGGTGCACGGCTGTATGCCAACAGTGCAATCCGCCTCAAGGCTCTAAACCTAGTAA
Source organism: uncultured Collinsella sp. (assembly GCA_965146285.1). Classification (GTDB taxonomy): domain Bacteria; phylum Actinomycetota; class Coriobacteriia; order Coriobacteriales; family Coriobacteriaceae; genus Collinsella. Next base: position 27,099 of record CBCTFW010000008.1, on the reverse strand, counting down.
ATGGTTGCAAGGATGGGATTCTAACTCTGAGAGCAGGGGAACCTCCTCATCGGGCGGCTTGGCTGCCGCGATTATCCGAGGGTTTATTTCTGCCGAAGGAGTAGTTTGCTCTTGCTGTTTCCGGGACGGTCAGTTTGGGTTTGAGTTTTCTAGCTCGATTGCGGATGCCGTTAAATATAAAGGATCCAAGTACGTTAAAAGCAATCCAATTGGCTCTTACGCTCGTATCAAAAAATTGCTGGTTGAGGGTAAAGAAGTCTTATTTGTAGGATTGCCTTGCCAAGTGGCTTCTCTTAAAAACTTTGTCGGCAACAAGCTTCTTTCGAGTTTATATACGGTTGATTTGATTTGCCACGGTACTCCTTCGCCTGCGATTCTCCGTCAATTCCTGAGTGAGAATGGGATTGACATGAATCAGCTTGAGTCGATTGAGTTTCGTTCTAAAGGCAGCTTTCAGCTAAGGGAGAACGAGCGAACGATTGATTTGCCCGGTGTTTTGGATGGGTATACAGTAGCTTTCTTGGCGGGGCTGGACTATACGGAAAACTGTTATCACTGCAGATATGCAAGCATTGAAAGAGTTTCTGATGTTACATTAGGCGATTCCTGGGGGACGAATCTTACTGAAGAAATGCGTCGGGGTGTTTCCCTGGTTTTAATCCAGAATCAAAAAGGACAGCGACTGATAGACCTTGCTGGTGCTGAGTTAATGATGGTTGATATCGAGACCGCCATTAAGAATAACGGTCAGTTGAGGAGTCCCTCCGAGAAGCCATCTGCGCGAGCGCGATTCTTCGAGGACCTTTCATGCGGGAGATCAATTACCGATGCGGTAAGAAGGTCTTTGCCCAAAAGGTATTTCAAACAATCGCTTAAACGTCTGCTAATTCGCATTGGTTTGCTCAAGCGCGGGGGGGGGTACGGAATTAAGGTCTCATTAGCACCTGATTCCAACCCCTTGCATAACATTAAAGGAAGCATTCAATGAAGATTCTTCTAATTGGTGAGGTCACAGGCAATACTGGACCTTCAAATGTACATAAGTCATTAGTGGAATATTGGCCTTCTTGCGATTCGATACGGCCGCTATATTCAAAAAGCAAAATCTCCAAGCTATATGAGGCTATTTCTGAGGGTCTTCAGAGCGATGTGATTGTCTCTTGCGGCGCTGGTTGGACGGATATCATTGCGCATCGGGTGCTTTCTGCCTTTGGTAAACCTGTCATTTGCTTTAATCATGGGTACGTCCCTTTTGAGAATGAGATTAACGGTCTCGGTTATAGCGATAGAACTGTCAAGGCAATCATTAAGCATTTGCGTACTGCGGATTTGATCGTTGCGAATTCTTCCCTCCAGGAGAACTTTGTTAAGAAACAGCTGCCTGAATGCTCCGATAAGGTTAAGCACGTTTGCCTTGGGGTCAAAAGGTTTAAACAATGCGGCTTCGAAGGCCAGCGTGAAAATATTGTTGCTGTTAGCGGGGGCACCCGTCCAATTAAGGCCAACGAAATAGTAGCGAAGGCTGTCTCGATTCTCAGAGATCGTGGTGTCGATTGCTCTTTAAGAGTGTACGGGCGACGGTACTCTGATAACTCTTCCTTAGATAATCTCATGGCCTCGGCTGACGGTGAATATAGAGGTCAAGTTGCCTCCGATCAGTTTGTGAACGAGCTTCGAGAGTGCTCGGTATTCGTTATGAATTCTAGGCATGAGTCCTTTGGTCTCTCTGCCCTTGATGCGATTGAGGCCGGATGCTCACTCCTTCTTTCGACTAACTGCGGAATTGCCGAAGTGATGTCGATTCAGGGATCCGATGTCGTGAAAAACTGCGAGGACCCGATCGAGGTTGCCGATAAGATTGAGGGATTGCTTCGAGCTCCTAACTCCAAGCGGCTGTTTGATTCCATCGATTTTGATGAATGTAGCTGGACCAAAACGGCCGAGATGCTACGAAATTACTGTGCGGAGGTATTAGGGTAAATGGCCGAAAGCAAGAAAGTGACCGTCTCCAAAAGAGATGTGATTTGGAATTATGTCGGCACGATCGCGTCTATGGGCAGTAACTTTTTGCTCTTGCCGTTACTCCTATCTTTTTTATCGAGTGCTCAAATCGGTCTCTGGTACGTGTTCGTAGCCATTTCGGGTTTTGCGCAGCTGCTTGAATTCGGTTTTACTTCTACCTTATCCCGCAACATTCTTTATTGCCTGAGCGGGGCAAAGAAACTGACCAAACAAGGCTGCGACTATTCTTCTGTTGATGGAGAAGTTGACTGGCACTTGATGCGCGTCGTTCTTGATACGTCTAAAACGATATACGCTGTCTTGGGTCTCATCGCGTTATTTGTTGCGGCAACGTTGGGAACTTTCTACGTTTCTTATGTCACCGATTCTTTTTTAATTGAGGGTTCGTTGCCTGCATGGATTGTGTTTGTCGTTTCCATTTTCACTAACTTGTATTTTCTTTACTGTCTCACGTTTCTCCGTGGGCTTGGAGACGTTGCCGGTGAGAACAGGGCTAAAACGCTTGCCAGGATTGGGCAGCTTGCTATTACGGCGGTCCTTCTGTTTTGTGGCTTGAGCCTTCTCGCTGCCGCACTCGGCTTCTTGGCCTACAGCACTTTGCTGAGGCTATTTGCGATTAGGACATTTCGGAGCCATCATGACGTCGAAGAGGGGATTAAATCCGATGCCGCAGCTGTCGCTAAGGACGAAATGCTTGACGTTTTAAAGACGGTTTCGTTTGTGGCGTGGCGTGATGGTGTCGTATCTCTAGCCTGGTATGGCGCCACGCAGGCAACATCGCTGCTTTGCTCGGCTTTCCTAGGGCTTGAACAAACTGGTACGTATTCCGTCATGTTGCAGTTCGCGACGGCGATCCACCAGATTTCAAGCGCCTATTTACGTTCATGCTTTCCCACCTTCCAGTCTGCCTATGTCAGGGATGACAAGCAGACTCAGAAGGCGGTGGTCGAACGCGGTATTTCCTGCTATGTATGCATGTATATTGTCGCTACAGTTCTTGTAACGGCATGCCTGCCGATACTCACGCTTTTCAAGCATGATTTCATTTGCGATCCAGTTTTGTTCCTGGGTATTGCCCTCTATTACTTCCTGCTTAATCAGCACTCTCTGTTTTGCAACATTATTGTTAGCATGAACGAGATTCCGTACTTCAAAGCGTATTTGGTATCAACTGCTGCTGGAATCTGCGTAAGTTGCGTTTTGTGCGGCGCCCTTAGCTGGGGAGCCTGGGGTCTTGTCGTTGGCCAGGCAATTCCACAGCTCTGCTACAACAATTGGCATTGGCCACAATATGTTCTTAAACGTACCGGGCTTGGGTATGTGCAGGCCATCAACAGCGGTTTTGATTGGTGGAAAAAAAGAATGGTTGGGAAAAGAGCCTAATTGCAGAATCTACTTTCGGATTATTTGGAGCCGTTAAAGATATTGAATCCTGTTAGAAGAACTCTGATCTCCTTGTTGAAGGAAGACTTTGACTGGAGGGGTGTAGATGAAAAAGACCGTTTACCCAGCGCTTAATCTTCTGAAGTTGATCATGGCTGTTTTGGTTGTGTCGGTTCATGCTAACCCGTTGTATGGAATTGATGCACCGATCGCCTCACGAGTCGTGAATGTACTTGAAAGCGTCTCGGTTCCATTTTTCTTTGTCGCATCGTCCTTTCTCTGCTTTAGAGGGCTTCGTCCTGCGCAATTCCAAGAGCGCATCTCGGCTGGCTCATGCCGCGTGAGGTCGACGATAAGTAAATTTGTATGGCTGTACTTCGCCTGGTTTTTGGTATATATACCCATCGACTGCCTGGGGTATTGGCTTGATGGAGTTTCGCTGATCAAGGCTATGGTTCTGGAGGCCCGTGGCTTTTTCTTGTTGGGAGAGGGACGGCTATCATGGCCGCTCTGGTATCTCCTTGCTAGCGTTGTCGGCTTCATTTTGGTTTATACCATGCTGAGAAAAGGGATGTCTTCGCGAAACATCCTGGGTATCTCATTTCTGTTCCTTCTTGGGGGCTTTGGATTATCGCTACTCCTTAAGTGGGAGGGGGCTCCGACTGCGATCTCTTTACCCGTCAAGATCTACTCGTTAACGTTTGGAAATACGAGAAACGGCTTATTTGAAGGATTCTTCTATATTGCTCTTGGAATGTTATTTGGAATGAATCCGGAGTCGATTAACAAAATTGATGTCAGAACGATCTCGGCAGCTATTGCTATCGGTTTTCTTGGCTGCTTCCTTATTTCGAGCGACCAACATCTGCTTTTCTGCGCGCTGGTCGCTGGCGGGATAGTTTTGTTGTCTATCAGGGGAGGGGTTCAGAACCAACTTCCGATCTTTACTCGAATGAGGAAGGCGAGCACCGTCATATACCTCACCCATATGGTCTTCATAGCTTTATATGTTTTTGAGATTTGCGGAAGCAGATTATCCGATGTGACCTCGAATGGTGATGTGAATCATTTGGCGCTATTTTGCTTCACGGTAGTAGCTTCACTCCTTACCGCCGCCGGCGTAATTGCGCTGTCTAAAAGAAACGGCACTATAAAGAAATTCTTCGCGGTCTAATACTTGCAGATAAACAGCAAGTCATTAATTGGGAAGTAAACGCCATGGCATTTATCGCAAATTGACAACCGCATAGCGGAACACGACCCGCGCCCCGTCATATGATTTCTAGCGGCTAAACAATAAATCAATGACGAAGGAGGCGCGGGTCGTGTCAGCGAACATCGTATCAGTCGACGAAGAATCGCTGCGCAAGGACATAAATAATCTGGTGAGGAAGACCGTCGAGGAGACGCTCAACGCGCTGCTCGACGAGGAGACGTCGGAGCTCGTCGGGGCCGGGCGCTACCGTTGGCGCCTGACCTCGGTCGAGGAGGCCATCGTCGAGTTGTACCTCGTGGGCGTCTCTACCAGGAGGATCGAGGACGTCTCCGAGCTCCTTTGGGGGGCGCCGGTGTCCTCCGGCACCGTCTCCAACCTCAACGAGAGGGACTTCGCGTCCATCGGGGCCTGACGGCTGATGCCGCTCGATGGCGACTACCCCTTCGTTTTCGTCGACGGCATCTGCCTCAAGCGCAGCTGGGGAGGATCCTACGAGAACGCGACCGCGCCGGTCGCCATCGGCGTCAACTCTGCCGGCGACCGGGAGGTCATCGGCTGCTCCGAGGGATACGCCGAGTCGGCGGACTCCTGGCGCGAGTTCCTCTCCCGGCTCAGGGGGCGCGGGCTCTCCGGCGTGCGGCTCGTCACTGGCGACAGATGAGCGGGGACGCTCGGTGCGCTCGAGGAGGTTCTCCCCGGGGCTCGCTGCCGGCGCTGCACGGTGCATTTTTAACGCAACGTGCTGTTAAGGGTTCCCGTGACCTGGAGAAAGGCCGTGGCGCGCATGTCGAAGGCGATTAACGCGTAGGAATCGCGCGAGGCATGCGAAAGGAAGGTCGAGGAGGCGGCGGACGAGCTGGAGTCGATGCGGCTCGGGGCGGCCGCGGGGACGGTGTGCGACGGATTTTGCCGAGACGCTTGCCTACACGGAATTCCTGCCTGAGCACTGGCGTCGTATCAGGACGAACAACGGGATCGAGCGCATCAACCGCGAGATCAGGAGGACGAGGGTCGTCGGGACCTTCCCGGACGGCAACTCGACCCTCATGTCGGTGACGGCGAGGCTGAGGTACATAGTGGAGCACGAGTGGGGCAAGAGGGGGTACCCGGACATGTCCAGACTGTAGGAGATGAACGAGCTGAAGGGAAAGACGGAGGGCTAGAAGAGGACGGGGCCGAGGACGGCTAAATCAATTTGCGAAAGAATCTTGACGGTACCGAAATGACAGCCCATTAGACAATAGTTAGGTCACTTTAGGAGCGTCGGCATAGGTCGACTCACCCTTTTCTGCTCTCATCATGCAAACTATGTTTTTGCGAAGTGAATTTAGTTATGTGTCTGGCATCTTATGGTTTTCCGCTTGCTAGCGAAGATTGTTATATACAATCTTCGCTAGGTGCAAGCGATTGGTAGTGAGGTGGGTGCAGAAAATGCCCGAATTTGAAAAAGGTCAAATCAGCATTGATACCCCTGCTAAGGCTTCGTTTGATACTCTTTTTAATACTGTTGCGATTAGCTCCATCGATGAGCAAGGCAGGTTAAAGCAAAGTAGGGTCGCCCTGCCCGTTGATGTCGATGCGGTGGCGCAAAAATTGGGGCTAGTTGTTCAGAGGCTTTCTCTTCCTGAGGGTGTTGAAGGCATGCTTGTCAAAGATGAACCCTACGGTCCGTTTAAAGCTGTATTGGATATTGACGATCCGCTTGAAGACGCTCGTTTTACACTTGCACATGAGATTGGCCATTTTGTCCACCAATATCAGGATTTTCCAGGTGGGGAAACTGGTGGCATTCTGGAGAAGCGATCACGTGGTCGTTCAATAGATGAAAACGAACTGTGGGCAGATAGCTTTGCCTATGAGCTCCTTATGCCTACTGCCGTATTTTTAAATATGTGGGCCGAGGATTTAAGTGTTGAAGCGATCGCTGACAGGTTTGGATTATCTACTTCTCAGGTTGCGGCTCGCGCTTTAGAGCTGGGTCTAAAGTGAGCAATAAAAGCAAAGGGTCTGCGGACGGTGCACAGAATAATGGCTCACATGATGAGGCTCTTAAAATATATCGATTGGTTGCCAAAGGTATTGAGCGCGATTCCGTTTCTCTTCAGTCCGATGAGGTCACTGACTCACAAATCAAAGATGCTTCTGACAGACGTGAAGCTAATGCAAGAAATCGGAAATTAGAGGCTGAGGCAGATAAACTTGTAGGCGAGAACAACATTCGCAAAACTGTTGCGACTTGGTCTTTAAGGTTTGTAGGACTTCAGATAATTGTCTGCGATGCTTTGATTTCCGCTTACATTTTGTCGAATTTGTTTAGGGGAATTACTGTTCCATCTGAGGTCATATTTGGTGTTCTGGGTACGAGTCTTGTCGAGATTATTGGAATCCTATGGGTTATTACTCGAAGTCTGTTTCCCTTTCACGATGCGCATCGGGATCTCTCTAAAGAAGCGGACGGCCCTTCGCGGCGGCGAACTGTTCGTTTTTGATTATGCATCTTAATCTGATGTTAGTGCTGTTTCTATTGCGATGGGATGCTGTGGGTTTGGAGATGCTTGAGATTTTTTGCCAATCTTGACCCACGCAAGGTTACGGCATGGCATTGGCGATGCCCGCGGCGTCAAGGAGCTTGGAGTAGATGCGCTGGTAGCTCTCGCAGGTGCCCTGGTGGCGCGTGAGGCCGCTTTCGGCCGAGCACCAGTTGAGGCTGTGGTCGTACTCCAGCTGGTCGAGCGTCCAGTCGTGGAGCCACAGCGCCATGTCGTATTCCGAGCCGTTTGTCTGTTGCCTGCACTGGGCCACGGCGTCGTTGACGATCTGCGTGACGCTTGGGCGGGCGGCGTCGTTTACGGTAACCTCCGCCGTGGTGCGCAGGCAGTAGATCCCCTTGTCGTTTTGGGGGTCGTTTCCGTCGTTGTCCATAAAGTAGAAGTAGATGCGGTACGTGCCCGATGCCGTGAAGTCAAAGGTAAAGTCGTGGCCCGCAGTGCCCAGGCTGCAGTAGCCGGCCCATGCCGGGCGCGACGGGTCGCAGACGCTTTCCTGGCTGCCGCCGTCCCAATAGGTGGGCACGTCCATGCGCGCCTTGGCCTGGGACGAGCCGTTGGACTGGGTTACGTGGAAGGTCGTCGCGGTGCCCGCGGGGTCGTCGTTCCACGAGACGGTGAAGGTGACGCCGTTTTGGCTTGCGGTGGCGGAGTGAGTGTAGCCGGTTTCTGCCGCGACGGAGATCGCCTCGGGCGTGCCGTTCGTTTGGGCGCGGAGGGATGGGGTGGGGGCTGTGGTGGCCGTGTTGGTTGCGGCGGTGGTGGCGTCGGCGCTTTCCGTGTTGGCTGCGCTGGCGCCGGTGGATGCTGCGGGGCTGTCCTCTACGGTATCTGCTGTCGCATTTGTGTTGGTGCCGTCTTCAGCCTTGCCTGTGTCGCTGTTCGTAGCGTTGGCTTGCGCCTGCTGCTCAGCTGTTGCCCGAGGCTGCATGGCTTCTGCGATGGCTTGCATGGGCAGCGTTGCGCTGACCATGGACGTGCACGCGATCGCGCAGAGCAGGCATTAAAGGGGTCGTTTCATAGCGGAGCCTCTCGGTGAGCAGCCAATAGGGTCCGAAGGCAGCTCCCGGCCAGCACTCCGCACATATTTTGTTGGGGATTATTTTACGGGAACCCCCGTCAGCATCAGCGAACTTTCTGGGGAATGTTGGGGAGGGGGAGTGGGCCCGATTTAGTCCCCGGCGACGCTCGGGCCTGTGTTAGGTTGGCTATACGCGATGCGGCAGCTTTAGCGTGAGGCCGTCTTCTGCTTCTTCGAGACTCGACACCGAAACCTTCCAGGAAAAGTCCGCGAGGCTGCTGCTTAGGTCAAGTTCTGCGTGGTCGTATTTTTCAATTTTGCAGCCCGGGTGATTCTCGTCTGGTAAAAGGTGACATTCGACCGGTCGCACCCGATGATTCGATACTCCTTCTGATATGCGTACTTGAGCGTTTTGATAACGAGATTGTGCCGGATGCCCTCAAAGATCTCGCGTATCAGTTTTGGCCCGGGGACGCCGTAGGAGATGGGACCGTGGGCGTAGATGCTTCCGTCGTCGGTGGTGTGTCTGTCGGCGAGGCACGCGAATCTGCCGTACTGTAGGCAAGCATATCCGTAGAGGCATACCAGAGGGGTCGTACTCTTCTCTGGGATGTTATGTTTGCATAATTAATTAAGACAATATAATTGGTGGCAATTAATAAATGCAACGAACGTTTGTGCTTGCTATCGTTGCGCTGTTCATTCATGGATCGGAGATTGATCACGGATGTCTGATTACAATTTCTACTACGACGAAAGCCAGCATAGCCGCTTACTCAATCTCGAGACCATCAAAGCCGATGAATTCTATGATGGATTTGTTGTTGCAATAGTAGGGTGGGATTCTCAACGGGAGTCCGATTTAGCTGCCCAGTATTGTGAATTCGAGAAAAAGTATCTTTCTCCAAACGCTAAAGAGTTAAAGAGCACTTGTCTTAAAAGGAGCCAGTTCAAATATGGATTTAAATCTCTGTCTCAATATAACGCGCGTTTGATCAGTGATTATCTCGACCTGTTTGATGAAGAAATGTATGTCTATTGTTCCTTCTCAAGTAAGGTCGAATTGCTTGTTGATAGACTGTTCAGTCAATATCAAAACCAGCCCTGCTTTAATGCCGATCTAATGAAATACTCTCTTGCAAAGCTGTTAGTTCAATATAGACCTAATGAAGTTGTTGAATCGATATATAAATCGCCCGACGATTTATTAGACGCTTTGCGGGACTTTCTCCTAAATAGAATCGAAGATGACAAAGCGAATCCCGAACTTAAGTGGACCGAAATGGATCAATTCAGATCGATTTTGGAAGTTATGGACCACGTGATGCCACTGGATGATTATCAGTGGGAATACTATTCGCCTCTTGCGGGATTCGGACTATATCTGAGCGAGCATAATGAGATCGATAACTGCACGCTTATCATTGATCAAGAAGAGAATACTAGAGCTGCTGCAGAACGGCTTGGCTTTGATGGGGTGCGTGAAGCGGATTCTTCTGAGTGCTTCGGTGTCAGAATGGCTGACATGCTTGCTGGAATAGTGGCAAAACTCATGAAAGCTATTCGCGATGAACTGACCTATCGGTCGCGAGAAGATGAGATTAAAAAGAACCTTTTTGATGCGGAGTGGTTCAACCTAAATGATGATCGACTCGAACTATACAAAAAGCTATATCGAGTGTTGATTCAGTATGATAAATGCTGGTACAAGGTCTATGGAAGCGGTTTCTCTGATGATCTTGTCGTTTTAATTGCGCTGCTAAAGTACTTCAATAATTTTGATAGCGCCGCTCAGCTCCGCGAGCTTAGCGCTAATAATGCGGAAAGATTCAACACCTTCTGCTGCCAGAGTCTTTCGGAGCATTTTCAAGTGTTAAGCGATGACCCTTTGTATACGGGCGATTTGAGCGATTCTAAAATCTTATTTCGCCCCCGTCTTAGGATCACCGATCAGCCCAGAACCTATAAGGTGATGGATGTTAAGTTTGGCGAAGATGGTGCCCCAGTGGCTCTGATATCTGAGAATGGTTGCGAAACTGCCTGTCTACTACCTACCGACCTTGCTGGATGGGTCGGTATGGTGCTTTCCAGGGATGAATGGAAAGATTTATTGTTTCCAGGAAACGTGAAATTCCAGTATTCTCAGGGTCGATTCTGCGCCGATTTTTTATAGAAAAAGAGATTAGCGCTTCTGAGAACTTAAGAGGGGGGGGTCATGGCTGATTAAACTGAAGGGCCATGTGTACCAGCGCCCTGGATTTCATTTACTCACTGTGACAGATTTTATTGCGTAGGGGGTTATGGTCTGTAAAGTTGGAATCGATACCGTTGGTTAGTTTTGTTATTTCCTGTTTATGTTTGACTTTCTACAAGCAGCCCACGCGTTTGACTTAAGGAGATCGTTGTATAGGTGGAATCGGTCATATTACTTTGGATTGTCTTCTACGTCTTTATTGGTTTGTCGAGCGTTCAGCTTGTCCACTATGCTGGACCCTTGGCGATTGGAGGGCAATACACCGTCGACGAACTGTATTCCACCGACGAGTCGGGCAGACTGAACGTTGCCTACCGAATTCTCGCTCCAACAATTTGTTGTCAGCTTCCGGTGTTTATTGTTGCTGCGATTTGCGATGCACTTTCAGTTCCGGGTCCTTCGCTGCGATGCATGCCCACCCTTTTCTATTGGTTATTTCTTGGGGTTACTAAGCATGCAAGGGGTAAATTGCGGTACCGAACCCTTCCTTTCTTGTTTGAAGCGTTCATGTCTCTTTTACTTTCTGTTGCATTTGATCACTTTGTTATCGATGGTTATCTCGGAGGTCAGGGGTTAGATGTGCTTGATACCTCGAGTATTGCCTTTGAGTTTGAGTTGGCATTATTTGGTGTTGTGACCTTTTGGATTTCCACCCTTTTTAAACGTTACCAAATTAAGTGCACTAGTGTGCACTCAAATGTCCTTCCATCATATGTCGTTCCTTCGGACTCCGTATTTGGTTACTCTTCAATTGATACGGGCGAGGCCAGGCTCTTTGCATACGAGCGCGAATATGGTGATCTCTTGCCTCAGCGGTTTTCAAGCGATCTTCTGTTGAGAAGTGTTTTCTTTGCAATTATGGCGATTGAGGATGGGAATCGGCCCGAGTTTATCCGAACGATCGAGCGCATGGCAGCTCATTTCCATTTGGCAAAAACCACTGGAATAATGCAGCAGACGAGCGATGCTCCTTTGTCTGATATGGATAGCGTTAAACTCGCAATTCCCTATATTGAGCGCATGTGGGATCAGTTTCTTGTTGAATTCGCCCGTTCTGCCGAAGGGGCAGGGGGAGACGCCCTACGAATCTTCAAGTGTTACTACACCTACGATTACTGTATGTTGTCGCGGACTATCCGCAATCATTTTGCGCCGTTTTACGGGGACTATTGTGGAACGAGATTACTTAATGCTAATCGCGTATTTTGCGATGTTCTTGAATTTGAGGAAAGGCAGCGCTACGGATTGCTTCCGAAGACGGTTTCTGCGACTGGATCGATATGCGCCACTGAGCTTGGATGGCTTTCTGGGGAGTACTGTTATTGGGCCGATTACAATACGGTTGTATCCTGCCTGAGTGAAAATGATGCCAATGGCGCTAAACTGGTCAGCAAAAATGATGTGAATAAAACTCGGATAACCGAGACGACCTCAAGGCTTAAGGAGCAAGGTGTTTCCGTTCTTGAGGCCAAGTATGTGCCCGGCGCTTCGGCGACCATCGTGTGCATTGGCGATTCCTCTAAGATTTCGAGTACAGCCGGTAGTGACTGGATAGTTGTTGGCTAGGGGATTTAACTCCGCTTTTTGCAAATATTGAAATCGCTTTTGTGGACAGGGCGCATAAATGTGACGTTCACTTGATGATGGAACTTGGTACAACGTTGCGGCTCTGCTGATGTTTGATTTGGGTCTGGTTTAGGACTGTCGCTATTTGTGGTGACGACAAATATAGTCAAGGGCGAGTGCGTATGTCTGCCATGGTATTTAAAGACGGCCAATATCAAGCCTAAGACACATATTGATGGTAGAGTTACTTGAGACAAGGTCGCAGCTAGTCATTGATTGCCCCGATTGGAGCAAGTCCTCTGTTAAAGATGGACTGAGACGTTTTTACCAATTCGGGTCCGTGCATATGGTCATTCCATAGTCACGGACCCGAAACCGTGCCTACGGAATGACCATATGCACGGACTGTGCGGCCTTGTCCTTATTGGAATCGAGGTGCAATGCTCTGCGACTGTATCAGTAAAACTGATTTGAATATTCTTAGAAATCATCTGAGGGTTAATCGTGACGTTAATAAACTGCCCTTGTTTATCTTTCCCTGCGGCGGTGACCAGAGCCTGTATTCCTCTCGACGTTTCTTTAGAGCTTATGTGTCCAACAATCACACCAAGGCTTTAAAAAACGTTTTTTGTCTTACTGCCGAAGACGTAGCGGCGGAAATGGACGGTTCGAGACTTAATTTACTTCAGCAAGAGGCCATGCTTGCCGACATATCTGACTGGATATTGATTTTTGCAGAGAGCTGTGGATCTTTTTGCGAGTTGGGTGCTTTCTCCGCTTTGCCTCATGCTGCTTGGATTACCTCTGTTGCTGTTGGAAAGCAATATAGGGGCTCTCGGAGCTTCTTGATTGATGGGCCAGTGAAAGAAATAGCTACGGGCGACTCTTCGCTTAACAAAGTCTTTTACTTAGACTTAAATAACCCGATGTCTTCGCCTGACTTGTGCCGCTTTGTTTCTGAACTAAGGCCCCTTATTGGTGTTAATGCTACTAAGCGGGGCAAGGCTGGCTTAAAGGCCGCTAGAAAGATGATCAATCGAGATGAGTCCAAGATTAACGTGGGCTCGCTCGTCCATGAGTTACTTGATTTGCTTCAAATATTGGGCCCCATGTCAGAGACCGATTTACGAACGATATATTGTGCGGCCAAAGGCTTCCGTGCTAGTAAGCTCAAAATATTCTCGCCCATTTTAAATGCAGACATGAACAATGCCGGTGTTCCGATATCTTGGTCGGATGTTTGCTGCATGATGAGAGCTACCGGTCTTGTTTCTAAAGTGAGATGCAATAGGGGTCCGGATTATCTGATTAAAAGCACGATACACCTTGATTCCTATTTCATGTTTAAGAGATACGAAGACCGAGATTTCTTAAATATGAGGGCGCGGGTAATCCTTCGTAAGAGATCAATGGGGTATGGAGGCGTTGCCGGTGTCTATTGCGGATAGAATTTGCTTCGACCTTGGAATGACAAATTGTCAGCTATTGGGCCTTGTAAGCTCAACGACAGATAAGTACCACAGTTTTTTAGCCGGTGGAAGAAAGATTGTTGCGCCTCGGCCAGATTTGAAGCTCGTCCAATGTTGGATTTCGGATTATATAAATACTGAGTTTGATATAGATCTTCCTTACGCTACAGCCTACGAAAAGGGCTCAAGCGTCTGCCGTAATGCCGGGCTCCATGCTAAGAGCAGTCATTTTCTTCTGCTTGATATTTGCCATTTCTTTGAGTCCTGCACTCAGCAAATGGTCAGGAATTTGTTTTCAGGGGGAACGTATCGGTCGACAAACGCTGAATCTCGCTCGCGTCTTACTGCAGACGATGTCGATCTTCTCGTAGCTTTATCATGTTATCGGGGTTCTCTTGCAACGGGTTCTCCGTGTTCGCCCTTTATTGCCAATCGTATAATGGCTTCGTCTGACCATGAGATTGCAGCTAGACTAGGCGAAAGATTCGTCTACTCGCGATACTCTGACGACATCTGCATTTCATCAACTGAATGGATAGACTCTGCGGAGATTTCAACTTTTGTTGGTGACTGCCTACGGCTAAAGGGTTTTGATTTGAATAATGACAAAACTCGTTGTTTTGGACGAGGGCACCTACGTAAAATCACGGGCATCTATCTCGACTGCGATGGCGTCCTTCGACTGGGGCCTCAAAGAAAAGCAGAGCTAAAGCGCTCGTTATACCAGGTGCTTATGCGCGAGTGCGATCGTAATTACGCCCATCGCGTTTTAGGCCACTTGAGCTTTTGTAAACAGGTTGAACCGGATTATTGCAATGCACTTTTAGCCAAGTACGCGAGCTATGGTAAGGCTGTGTCCAGCGGAGGCGTTATGCCTGCTCTGATGGAGCTCGCCTATGGGTGATGGATGGGTGATTTGCTGAGGGGATCACGTGACGGTTGTGTCGGTTTACTTTTTGAACCATTCTCGAATAGGTTGCATATTCTATATAGCAATATACAGAAGCTCTTTGGGAGCTTTAAGGGTGACGCCTTCTGTTAGAGAGTGTTGCCCTTTTTTCATGCATGTAATGTGTGACATGCTAGCTAAACGCCATTCCGGCAATGGGATGGTCGAGTATGGGTGGTTTGGCACCGTGCGCCTGCTATCATTGGTGTAGCAAGCACTTGATTTAGACTATTTAAAGTCTATAATCAAAGAAAAACTCTGATATATCTTTTCAAAATAATGAAAGGAATGTTGGGTACCATGCTTTGTCAGTTCACCTTTAAGAACTATCGGTCCTATCGCGACGAGGCTGAGCTTTCCATGCAAGCAACGCCGATGAGGGAGTTTGAGCGCTCCCTTATCACGTGCCCCGACGGGCAGAGTTTCCTTCCGGTGGCTGCGGTGTACGGGCCCAACGCCGGCGGTAAATCTAACCTGCTCGAGGCTCTCGATTACGTTCGTTCGGCGGTGGCCAGACCGATCAGATTACTGTCTGCCAGCGCTGATGCGCCAGAGGGTGATCGTCCTTCGATACCCCGTTGTTCTGCGTTCGGGTTCGATGACGTGTCTGTTGCCGAGCCCACCGAGTTCGAGCTCTACTACCGCGCGGGTGAGCATGAGTATCGCTATGTTCTGTCAGTACACGCCGATGAGATTGTGTCCGAAGGGCTGTGGCGGCGCAAATTGGGGGCTTCGCGCACGGCGATGCTGTTCGAGCGCGAGGGTACAGAGGTTTCGCTCGGTCCCACGCTGCGCAAGCTTGTGACGGCAGCGAAGTTCAACCCTAGTTTGCCGTACCTGTCGTTCCTCTGCATCAACTTCGATGCGCCGGTGGTCCAGGAGGCGGCCAGCTGGTTTCTCGACGCAGTGTTTCTGAACTATAACAGTTCCTATCTGGAGCGGATGCTCGAGCAAATGCTCGACGAGGGCGACTCGCGCGAGGTCACGCGTTTTTTGCGCGCCGTTGATGTGCGTATTGATGGCTTCAGAGTGGAGAGGGCGCCGGAGTGGCGCGGCAAGCGCGTCTTCGTGAGGCACGAGGTGGGCGGCAAGGCGTACGAACTGCGTTTATCCGAGGAATCTGCCGGAACCCAGAAGCTCATGGGGTTGGCTGCGTATCTGATGATAGCGCTTGAGCGTGGTGGCACCGTTGTGGTAGACGAGCTCGACGCCAAACTGCATCCGAAGCTTCTCCGCTATGTGATTCTGCTGTTTAAGGATCCTGAGGTTAACAAGAGTGGCGCGCAGCTCATCTTCTCGTCCCAGGATGTGTCAACAATGCGAAACGATGTGTTCCGCCGTGACGAGATATGGTTCGCTGCGCGCGGCGAGGGGGAGGCGAGTCAGCTGTGGTCGCTCGCCGATATCCACGAGGCTAACGGCAACTTGGTTAGCAAGAACGCGGCTTTCGACAAGCAATACCTGTCCGGTCGCTACGGCGCCGATCCGTATCTCACCCGCATCGAGGAGTGGGATTAGCATGGTGGCGAAGAAGTCGAAGGGCTGGCGTAGTGGCAAACGCGAGGTTCGCCCGCGCATGGTGCAGATGACTCGCCACCTCGTGGTGACCGAGGGCAAGGAGACTGAGCCTCGCTACTTTGAGGGTGTGCGCGCCGCTTTGTGTGCGGCAGACGAACGCAAGGTTGCCGTTATCGTTAAGGGAACGGGCAAACACACGCTCGACCTGCTCGACTTTGCCGTCGAACACTGCCGCTATGCGCCCGAGACGTTCGACCACGTGTGGCTCGTGTTTGACAAGGATGACTTTCCTGCGTCCGACTTCGACGCGATGGAGCGTAAATGCACTAAGCTCTCCGATGGCTCGAGGACCTTCCACGCGTTGTGGTCGAATCCCTGCTTTGAACTGTGGCCTCTTCTGCACTTTCGTTATACGTCTGCCCCCATGTCGGCCGCGGAGTGTCAGCGCGCCCTTGCTCAGGCGATGTCTAAGGACTTGGGCATCGAGTACCGCAAGAACTTGGGCGGGCTGTTCGAAGCAGTGGACGATAAACGGGGCGAGGCACTTCAGCGTGCTGGGCGCCTCGATACGCACCATAGGGAGCTGGGTAACCTCAAGCCTTCTTTGCAAAATCCCGCAACCAAGGTGGGCGAGATTTTCGATGTGATTGGGCCGTATCTGGTTGGATAGCCGGGCTCGATCGGGCTCGATAGGACTGGAGATTCATGAAAGATGTTGCTTTGGGTTGCCTGCCGTCTTTAACTGGATTGACCTTTTGGGACCCGATAGGATACTAGAGTAAACCTAGCGGTATTGACGCGGTCAACATACGGGCCTGCGTCCTGCGGAGAGGCGGCTTTTCTTTTGAATGGCCGCCTCTTTTTATTATTTGTTTGGATGTAAGATTTGGCCTGTCGAAACTTACATCTCAATTGAGAAAAGGCGAAATTGCGGGTGTTTTTCTGCTTGCATGTAACTCTACTGACGCGTGCTCGCGCAGTTCTTGTTTGCCGCGCTTCTCCGGTAGAGGTTTGACAGGGGCGGGGCCTTTCCTTAAAGCTCTAGCTGCGATGAGGCCCTGCGACGGTATGTCCGGCTTGGTCCGTGGAAGCCGCCGATAGGCGGTTTTTGCGTTCAAGGGGCTATTTTCCGAGGAGTATTTGTCGCGTTTGGCTTCCGGACACTCGCTTTTAGCGTGTTATTTCGGAAGTGCGGGGAAAAATCGAAACTTGCCGAGCGCAACCCGTTTTTCGGCAACAAAACCGCAGGTCAGCGGAACTCAAAACAGGGGTCTGGCCGGCAATGCTCTGATTTTCCCCGCACTTCCGGAATTGCCCGACGGAAGTATGCGGCAAATTCTGGAACCCTCGAGCACACCGCCTTTTTCGGGTAAAGAAGCAGCATGTAGAAGCGTTGCCGCTATCCAGTGTGGTTGACGTGTCTAGAATTTGCCGCACACTTCCGGATTTTGCATAAGCTCGACTGGTTTGTTTATCGATTGGGGCAGATGAATCTTGTCTGGACCTCGTTATATGTATTTAAATGGATGAACTTAACCTATAAGTTAAGTTCATCTAGAAATGGGAGGTGCCCTTTGGCAGAAGGATATGAACTTGTCGAATATAGAGACCTCAAGGGTCGACCGTTTTGGGAATTGACGGCTTCTCCCGACAACTCTCAATTCCAGAAAATGTTGTCAGATCCTAAGCGGAAATTAACCGCTCGAACAATGATCGGCCAGAATAGCACGTCAGCTTCTGGAGCCTGGGCGCTGGCTTTTATGCCTGGCTTCTGAAACGGAGAATACAATGAATAAAGTAGATCTATCTGATTTTTATGCCGAAACAGAAAGTAGCGAAACGCGCGCTTATGAACATGCACTAGATATTGAGTTTATTGTTCATCGCGAAATGAAACGTTTGGGATTGAGCAAAAGTGAGCTGGCAAATCGTATGGGCATAAGCCTTCAGTCGCTTTCTAAGCTCTTGAATTCTCAACCTAATATGACTCTAAAGACCATTGCTAAGTTCGAACTTGCTCTGGGCATTAAGATCGTTCCACAGGTTGTCGTCAGCTATTCCAAAGAACTGCCGTTTCTTTCATCTAACTATTCCGCGCGAGAGCAATGTACATTGCCTGGCATTTTCCTCGCAGAGCTGTCAGCAGATTGCGATGTGCCTTTTCAGAGCGAATAGCAGCTTCTCAATGAGCCTGGGTCGGACGAGTTGCCACTCCCACATCCTCTAAAAAAGTTCTTAAAACAGCCTCAAAGGCGCCCCAGCTCGCGTTGACAGCGTACAATACGCATGTTTGACTATGACAAATGTGGATTTTAGGGGAGGGGTGCGCCATGGAGGTGCTGGTTGTTGGCAACACCGCATATGTTGACGATGACTTTTGTGCCAAGGCGTTCCCCGGGGACCATGTGCAGGTCGTCGCTGCCGCGGAAGCACGCCGCGATGAGTCATCGCCCCATGCCTCGTGGAAAGAGCTTCTGCAACACCTGGATCAGGCCTACGAGTTCGAACGCGTGGTCTACCTGTCTAATTACCTTACCCCGCATACCGATATCGTGGGCGATATCGAGCTGTTGCGCTCGGTCTTTCGTGCGTGCGCGGGTCGCCGGGTCCAACTGCTGTATGTAGCGGGGCCCGCGGGTGCCGAGGGTGCCGCCGATGCCGCGGGGCGAACGGGCAAGGGCATTATCGCGCACGCAGCCAACGACCTGTGCCGCTTCTACGCTGCTCGCGAGGGCGTTCAGACCAAGATCCTGCGCGTGCCGTTCCTGTATACCGCGTCTGCCGCACTGGAGGACCCGTTTTTGGTGCCGCTGTTCGACGCGTGCTCAACCGGATCGGTCGCTCTGCAGGGCGCGCAGGATGCGGCGTTTCCCCTGCTGTGTGCCGAGGAGCTTGCGGTGCTGGTGCGCCGCATCTTCGATAGCTGGGATGGTAACTTTGAGACGCTCGACGTTGCCGATACCTTCCATCACACGGCGGGTGAGGTGGGCGAGGCCCTCAAGGCGCTGTTCCCCGGCCTTGCCGTTGCCTATGGCGATTCTGCCGGCTACGCCCTGCCCGCCAGCGACGTCGCTCGCGTGCGCTATGGCTGGTTTCAGCGCTATGACTTGCTGCGCGATCTCTCGACCATTCAAGCTCGCTGGGGCGCTGGACGCATCAAAAAGATCAACCCGCTGCGTGCCGCCATCGACCGCATCCAGATGCGCGCGCTGCCTATTAAATGCCTGGAGACGGGCGTTGCCTGGGTTCTGTTCGAGGTACTGGAGCATCTGTTCTCACAATCGGTCCAGCTCAACGTGCTCGATTATCGCCTGCTCTACGTGGTGCTGATCGGCACGTTGTATGGCTTGGACTTTGGCCTGGTTGCGGCGCTGCTGGCGTCGGTGGGTTTGGCAGCCAGCTACTTTACTCAGTACGGCTATACCTTCCAGAGTCTGTTCTACGAGCCGTCCAACTGGCTACCGTTTATTGCGTACTTTGTTGTAGGTGCCGTATGCGGCTATGTGCAGCTGCGCAACAGCGAAGCCATTAGGGCGGAGCGCGATCAAAACGAGCTCGTGCGCAACCGCAATACGTTCCTTACGCAGCTCTACCACGACGCGATCGAGGACAAGCGCGCGTACAGGCGCCAGATCGTGGGTCGCCACGACAGCTTTGGCAAGATCTTTGCCGTGACGCAGGAGCTCGACGTACTCAACCCGCGCGACATCTATCGCAAGTGCTGCGAGCTTCTGGGCGAGATCCTCGAGAACGATTCGGTGGCGATCTACCATGTTTCGGGCGGGGGCATTTGCACGCCTGGTGGCAGCAAGTCCCGCGATTGCCGAAGATGCCGCACGCTCGCTCACGCTCGAGCAGCTTGTACCTCTTTTGGGCGACGGGGGTCGTTCGAAACTGTGGGTGAACCGCGAGCTGACGCCGGGGCTTCCCATGTTTGGATACACGATCGAGCGCGACGGGGCATCCGCCGTGTTGATCTTTGTGCGTAGTGCGGCCGAAAACCAAATGACCCTCTATTATCAAAACCTGTTCCGCATCTTGTGCGGGCTGGTCGAAAGCGCGCTGGGCCGTGCCTTTGACTATGAGGCGGTGGCGCAGGATAAACGCTGCGTTGACGGCACTTGCGTGCTCAAGCAGGCTGCCTTTGGCCAAGAGCTCGCGGCGGAGCAGGCGCTGGCAGATAGCAAGATGGGGAGTTTTTTGCTCCTGCGCGTGGTACCGGGCATGGAGCCTGTCGGCGAGCTGGTGGGCGCAATTGGGTCGGCAATCCGCGAGAGCGACGCGGCGGGCTTGGTCGACGGCGACGTGCTCTACCTGCTTATGCGCCAGGCAAAGGCGTGCGATCTGCCCATTATCCGCGAGCGCCTGAGCGCAAAGCAGGTTGCGGTGGAGCCCGTCGACGGCGAGGACATCGTGGCGCTGCTGCAGCACATCTCTTACACCGGTGACGGTGAGGGGGGTGCCGCTTGATCTCGCTTGTCGTTGCTGCCGTCTTGCTGCTGATTCATGCGCTGGTTTGCCTGATGCTGTGGACGCTTATGAAGCTGGGCCTGCTGCCGGTGCGCGGACACATGCTGGCTGTGATAGTGCTGGTGCCGCTGTGGGGCCCGTTGCTGGTGGTTCTGCTATCGGTCCGCAGCGCGGTGTTTGGCGAGGGGCTGAAAGAGTCTGCGCTGGAGTCGCTGCGCTTTAACGACGACCTGCATCGCAGCATCCTGGTGCACGACCGTGACGCCGATGCGGCCGTGGTCCCGCTCGAGGAGGCGCTCATCGTCAACGACCCGGCATACCGGCGCCGTCTAATGCTCTCCATGCTCACCGAGGAGCCCGACGTGTACCTGGCGCAGTTGCAGGCGGCTAAGCTTAACGACGACGTTGAGGTGGCGCACTATGCCGCGACGGCGGTGGCGCAGATCTCCAAGGAGTCCGACCTTAAACTGCAGCAGCTGGAGCGCGCCTTTAAGACGGACCCGAGCGCGCAAAACCTCATCGAATACTGTGATTTTCTTGGTGAATACTTGGGCTCGGGCTTGGCCGAGGGGCGCGTGGCTCAGATTCAGCGCCAACAGTACGCGCGCCTGCTTGCGCGTCGCTGCGAGCGCGAGGATACCCTTGAGCTGCGCATTCGATACGCGACGGCGCTGGCCGATGTCGGACAGATCGACGAGGCGCAGGCCGTGACCGACCAGCTGGTGCTCGACGTGCCCGAGGAGCAGGAGGTTTGGATGCTTTGCCTGCGCCTGGCCGTGATGCGCCGCGACGGTGACGAGGTCCACCGTGTGATCGATGCGATTGACAAACAACATGTGTATTTGAGCGCCGACAACCGCGAAAAGTTGGCGTTTTGGCGCGACGGGGAGGAGGCCAGATGAGCGTGGCGCAACATATTCGCGACCGTACAGGCCGCTTTCGTTGGATGGGACTCCTCGTGGTGTGGGCGGTCTTTATTGCCATGGCCGCCGTGCTGCTGGTGGAGCGTGCCGGCGTGCAGTACAGTGCGGGCCGGCATAAGCTGGGGATGCTTGCCGCCAACGATGCGGTGCCGGCCTCCTCGGCAATCTTTGGCCAAAAGCCCACGTGCCTGGTCATTACCGACTCGGACCAAGATGGCGTCGACAATGTCAAAGACCAGTTCGACCAGATTTTGCTGGACATGAAGATTGCCCATCGCGATGTTGATATTGCCACCGACGGTGCGGACGCGATCCCATCGCTCGCGTCGTTTGATCGCGTGATTGTGCTCATGCCCTCGCTTGACGGACTGGGTACGCATCTGACCGATCTGATGAGTTGGGTGAGTGCGGGCGGCTCACTCATGCTGGGCATGACGCCAGATAACTCGAACTGCCTGCAGGCTATTGCTTCCAAGTTTGGGATCGAATCGGCCGGATATGACTATGCGACAGCCGAAAGTATCGTTCCGAGTGAGGACTTTATGCTGGGCGGAGGAGAGCGCTACGAGTTCTCGGATCCCTTCGATTCTTCACTTTCGGTTTCATTGCGCGAAACGGCGCACGTCTGGGCAAAGACCGGTGACGCGGGCACGCCGCTCATTTGGTCTAACGATTGCGGCAGTGGTCACACCGTGGTGTGCAACATTGGCATCTATGACAAGGTCATGCGCGGTTTTTACGCCGCGGCGATCAGCCTGCTGGGCGATGCCACGGCATATCCCGTCATCAACAGCGCCGTCTTCTATCTGGACGACTTTCCCAGCCCCGTGCCCTCGGGCGACGGCACCTACATCAAGCGCGACTACGGGCTTTCCATCGCCGACTTTTATACCAAGGTATGGTGGCCCGATCTGCAAAAACTCGCGCAAAAATACGGTATTCGTTATACCGGCGTGATGATCGAAAACTACGAGGACGCGGTCAACCAGACCGAGCCCGTGCGCCAGCCCGATACCACACAGTTCCGCTACTTTGGCGGCATGCTGCTGCAGATGGGCGGTGAGCTGGGCTTTCATGGCTACAACCATCAGCCGCTCGCGCTCTGGGATACCGACTATGGCACGCAGTACGACTACAAGACATGGAAGAACAAGGAGACGCTCGTCGCATCGCTCAACGAGCTTATCGCCTTCCAGGACGAGGTGCTGCCCAACGCACATGGCTCGGTTTACGTGCCGCCGTCGAATATCCTTTCGGCTCGCGCACGCCAGCTTATTGGCACCGATGTTCCGCGCATTAAGACCATTGCCAGTACGTACTTTGACGACGGCACCGACTTGCCCTATGTGCAGGAGTTTGGTGTGGCGAGCGATGGTATCGTGGAGCAGCCGCGTATTGTCTCGGGCAGTATGGTCGACGATTCTTACATGCGCCTGGCTGCCGTGTCCGAGCTCAACATGCACTACGTGAGTACGCACTTTATGCACCCGGACGACCTGCTCGATCCCGATCGCGGTGCCAAGGAGGGCTGGGAAGTCTACAAGGGCGGCCTGACCGACTACCTGGACTGGCTTACCAAGTCTGCGCCCGACCTGCGTCGCCAGACCGGTTCGGAATGCTCGGGCACCATCCAGCGCTTTTCGTCCGTGACGGTGAGCGTGGATGCCAGCGCGGATGCTTGGACGCTTAGCCTGGACAATTTCCACGACGAGGCGTGGCTCATGTTCCGCGCCAACAATGGCGAGCCGGGCGCAGTCACGGGCGGCGAGATTACGCATCTGACGGGCGACCTGTACCTGGTCAAGGCCACGGACAAGACGGTGACCATTGCGCGCAAGGAGGGTGGTGACAAGTGAGAGTCTGCTTGGTACTCGAGGGTTGCTACCCCTATGTGCACGGCGGCGTGTCTACCTGGATGCACGGCTACATTACGGCTATGCCCGAGCACGAGTTTGTGCTGTGGGTGATTGGCGCGCATGCTGCCGACCGCGGTAAATTTGTCTACGAGCTGCCCAGCAACGTGGTCGAGGTGCACGAGGTGTTCCTGGACGATGCCCTGCGGCTTTCGGGCGAGCAACATGAAGCCAGTTTTAACGACCGCGAGCGCGAGGCGCTACGCCGCCTGGTGTCGCTCTCCAATCCGGACTGGGACGTGCTGTTCGATATTTTCCAGCGCCGTCGCGTGCATCCGCTCTCGTTTTTGCAGAGCCGCACGTTTATGGATATCTTCCGCGACGTGTGCCTTGCCGAGTACCCCTACACGCCCTTTGCCGACGCATTCCACACCATGCGCTCTATGCTGTTGCCCGTGCTCTACCTGTTGGGCAGCGAGGTGCCGGTGGCCGATGTGTACCATGCCATCTCGACCGGCTACGGTGGCCTGCTCGCCTGCCTGGGCTCAAGCGTTCACCATGCGCCGGTGCTGTTGACCGAGCATGGCATCTATACCCGCGAACGCGAGGAAGAGATCATTCGCGCCGACTGGGTGGTGCCGTCGTTTAAGGACCGCTGGATCCGCTTTTTTTACATGCTTTCGGAGGAGATCTACCGCCGCTCCTTCCGCGTGACGAGTTTGTTCCATAACGCCCGCAAGACGCAGATCGATATGGGCTGCGATGCGGGTAAATGCCTAGTCATCCCCAACGGCATCCAGTTCGACCGCTTTAAGGATATTCCCATAAAGCCCGATGACGGCTGGGTGGACATTGGCGCGGTGGTGCGCCTGGCGCCCATCAAGGACGTCAAGACCATGATCTATGCCTTCTTTGAGCTGCACGAGCGTCTGCCCAAGGTGCGCCTGCACATCATGGGCGGCGTGGACGACGAGGAGTACGGTGCCGAGTGCCATGCGCTCGTCGACACCCTCGGCGTGCGCGACCTTATCTTTACCGGTCGCGTCAACGTGGTCGAGTACATGGAAAAGCTTGACTTTACCATTTTGACGAGCATCTCCGAGGGCCAGCCGCTCAGCGTGCTGGAGTCGCTTGCAGCGCGCCGTCCCTGCGTGACGACCGAGGTGGGCTGCTGCCGCGAGCTGCTCGAAGGCGCCCCGGGTGACGACTTTGGCGTGGCGGGTTTTGTGACGCCGCCCATGTATCGCAAGGGCTTGGCCGATGCCATGGAGCGCATGTGCGTGAGCCGCGCCCGTCGCATTGAGATGGGGGAGCGCGGCCAGCGTCGCGTTGCCACGTACTTCTTGCACGAGCAGATGCTCGCCAACTATCGCGCGCTGTACGACGAGACGGCGCAAGCGTTTGACCTGCCCAGAGAGGGGGAGTAGCCGGTGGCCGGAATCGGTTTTGAGCTCAAGCGCCTGTTTAGGCGCAAGGGTCTGTTTGCCACGATGCGCGCCTATGGCTACGCTGGCATTGTGTGCACGGGCCCCATGCTGCTGGGCGTGCTGCTCCAGGTGGGTATCTTGGTGCTGTGCGGTCTGTGGGGTGTGGACCGTGCCAACCAAGATCTGCTGGTGTGCATGGTGACCTATACGCTGCTGGCGTCGCTCACGCTCACGAGTTTTTCTCTATGCCGGTCACGCGCTTTTTGGCCGATATGCTTTTTGCCGAGCGCGAGGATGAGATCCTGCCTTCGTTTTGGGGATCTAATGCCATCATGCTCGTTGTGGGCACGGTGCTCTACGGCGTCTTTTTGCTGTTCTCGGGCGCCACGCTGCTGCAGGGGCTGCTGTGCCTGTGGCTGTTCAACATTATGATCGTCAATTGGAACGGCATGAGCTATCTCACTGCTATTAAGGATTACCGCGGTATCCTATGCAGCTTTGCGGCCGCCATTGTCGTGGCGTGCCTGTGCGCCCTGGCCGCGCTGGCGCTGGGTCTGCCGCCGGTCGAGGGCCTTTTGGCGTCAATTGCTCTGGGCTACGGCGTCATGCTCGCCTGGGACGTGGTACTGCTGTACCGGTTTTTTCCGCAGAGCGAACGCAGCCCCTGGCTCTTTTTACGGTGGCTTGATCAGTTTATGCCGTTGGCGCTCACGGGCTTGTTCACCAACCTGGGCCTCTTTGCGCATTTGGTGATAATTTGGGCCGGTCCCATTGGCGTGCAGGTCAAGGGCTTGTTTTATGGTGCGCCCTACCACGATGTGCCGGCGCTCATCGCGTTTTTGACGATCCTGGTCACGACCGTCAACTTTGTGGTCTCGGTCGAGGTCAATTTCTATCCGCGCTACCGCGACTACTACAGCCTGTTCAACGACGGTGGCGTGGTGGGCGACATTGTGGTGGCCGAGGAGGAAATGCTTGCCACGCTCAACCGAGAACTACGGTTTTGTGCGCTCAAGCAGCTGTTTGTGACGGCGGCGGTCATCTCGCTCGAGACCACGGTGCTGTCGGCCCTACCGTTGGGCTTTAACAACCTGATGCACGGGTATTTCCGCACGTTATGCGTGGGCTATGGCCTGTATGCCGTGGGCGATACGTTGTTGCTCATCTTGCTGTACTTTACCGACTACAAGGGGGCCGTTCTGGCTTCGGGCCTGTTTGCCGGTGTAGCCGGGCTGGCGACCGCCGTGTCGTTGCTTTTGCCGCAGCAGTTTTACGGCTTTGGCTTTTTGTTGGGTGCGGCAGTGTTTTTTATCGTGGCGCTGCTGCGGCTCGATACCTATACCGCCAACTTGCCGTATCGTATCCTGAGTCAGCAGCCCATCGTGGCTGCTGACAAGACGGGCTGGTTTACACAGCTGGGCCGCTTGCTCGACCGTGCCGAACAGCGCTATGAGGAAGGTCACCATAAGGGTGAGTCACATGGCTCGTTTGAGCGCGCAGTAGTTCACGTGTATCGCAAGCATTGGGGAGGTTCTGATGACCGATAGGATGATGTCTCGCCGTCGCCTGTTTGAGGCGGCTGCTGGTGCGCTGTTGCTTTCGGGCTGCTCGGTGCAGGAAGACTCCTCGACCAAAAAGGTCAAAAAGCAGGACAAGATTATAAAGGCCGAGGCTTCCGACCAGTCCAAGCACCTGCGCGATAAGGACGAGCTGTACGAGGTCTACGACGACTCGGGCATTGTGACCATGTACCTGACGGTCTCGCGCGGTAACAGCTCCGAGAACACCGACCACAGCTGGGCCGAGATCAACACGTACTCGGTGTATGACTATGCCGACATGGGCGTGACGCGCTATCAGGTTATGGGCCTGCTGCAGCCGGGCGACGAAGACGGCCCGGTGGCCGGCGAGGTTGGCTATGGCGAGGAAGCGCCCAATGCCACCGTGCAGGTGCGCGGTCAGACATCGAGCATGAACTCGCAAAAGAATTACAAGGTGGAGCTCAAAAAGGGCAAGGGTACTTGGCGCCAACAGCGCGCGATTACGCTCAACAAGCACATGGGCGAGGGTGTGCGTTTTCGCAACAAGATGGCCTACGACCTTATCCGCGGAATCCCCCAGATGATGGGCCTGCGCACGCAGTTTGTGCATCTGTGGGTGTGCGACCAGACCGAAAAGTCCAACGATACCTTTGAGGACTATGGCTTGTTTACACAGGTGGAACAGCTTAACAAGACGGCGCTTAAGGCACATGGCCTGGATAAAAGCGGGCACCTGTACAAGGTGAACAGCTTCGATTTTCATCGCTACGAGGACACCATTAAGCTTGCCGATGATCCCGACTACAACCAGGTGAACTTTGAGGGCATGCTCGAGATCAAGGGCGATTCGGACCACACCAAGCTCATCGGGATGCTCGATGCGCTCAACGACGAATCGCAAAAGATCGATGACGTGCTCGACACATACTTTGATACCGAAA